>JAOTYV010000281.1 GCA_029861675.1 Alphaproteobacteria bacterium | reverse complement strand
CGGCCCACGGGTTCCGGCGGGCTTCGCGCAAGGCCTCGGGCGGCGTGGTCTTGTCCGGATCCGGCCTTGTGACGCCATGCTCAAGCGGGACGGCGGATATGTTTTGCAGATGGCACTTGCCAACCAGTGCCGTTCGATATCCCGCGTTTCGGAGCAGTTCGGGAAAGGTGACCGCCTGCAGCGGGAGGGGAATGCCGTTCTGCCGGACCCCGTGCAGCGACGGCATGCGCCCGGTCATCATCGTCGCCCTGTTCGGCATGCAGATCGGACAGCTGACATAAAAATTGTCGAACCGCGTGCCGCGCGCGGCCAGGCTATCGATATTCGGCGTGCGCACCACGCTGTTGCCGTAGCAGCCGAGATGATCTGCGCGGTGTTGGTCGGTAACGATGAGCAGCAGATTTGGGCGTTTACGCAAGAGTTCCGCTTCCTTTCCTCCGGGCCGGGAGCACGTCGAGAGTCCTTTAGGGGGCGACCGTCCGTCAAATTGATTTTTTCAGGTCCCATCCGGTCGATCGGCCGACTTGACGGTGTCCTTCGCCGGGGACTAGCGTTTTCCCTGGGTCCACAGGGAGGAAGCGCATGTCAGTCTTCGTCATCGGCGGCACCGGCTTTATCGGTCATCGCCTTGTCCGCCTGCTCGCCGCGCAGGGACAGACCGTTACCTGCATGGATATCAACCCGGGGGCGCATTCCTTCGACGATCTCGGCGCGCAGGTTACGTCGGTGCGGGGCGACGTGACCCAGTTCGACGATGTCATGGCCGCAATGACCGCGGCACAGCCGGAGCGCGTGATCAATCTTTCTTACCTGCTCGGCTCCGATCATCCGCCGCATGGCGCGATGAAACTCAATATCGTCGGTATGGACAACTGCTTCGAGGCCGCGCGGCTGCTGGGCGCGAAGCATACGATGTATGCAAGCTCCCTGGCGGTGAACGGCAAGCAGACCCATTACGGCGACCGCCCGGTCACCGAGGCGGACGAACGTCACGGCGAATACCAATACGCCAAGCACAAGATCGTCAACGAATGGCAGGCGCAGGACTATTCGGAAAAATTCGGCATGCTGATTACCGGTATCCGCCCCGCCAACGTCACCGGGCCGGACAAGGTGCGCGGGTCGGTTGATCACGTGAACATCATCACCGAACCGGCGCGCGGCAACGCGATCACCTTCCCCTTCAAGGACGCGATGCGCTGCCCGGTCCATGTCGATGATATCGCGGAAGTTTTCGCCCGCGTGCTGATGGCGGATAAACCGGAGCACCGCATCTATAATTCCGGCGGCGAAACCATCAGCTTGGGCGACATTGCCGAGATCGTGCGCGGCTACCTGCCGGACGCCCGGATCGCCTTCGAGAAGGACAGCGGCGGCAAGGAGGCATCCGGCAACCACCGGATCGACAATGCGCGGCTGGTGCAGGAGTTCGGCATCCAGTACCGGCCCTATCACGAGCGCGTGCTGCAGATCATCAACGCGGTCAGGAGCGACAACGGCCAGCCGCCGATCGAATAATTTCGAGGGCGGCTCCGCGGTTCCGCCTCAGATAACCTCTTCTTTCTGAAGGCCCGCGATTTCCGCGTCGCTCAACGCCAGCCAGTCGCGCAGGACGTCTTGGCTGTCCGCACCTATGGTCGGAAACGCCTGCAGATCTTCCGGCGGGTATTCCGACAGCCGGATCGGCGTGCTGGGCAGGACGATTTCACCCATGTCCGGGTGATCCACCCAGTTCAGCATGCCGCGTTCATGCATGTGCGGGTCGGCGCGGACGTCGTCGAGCGTGCGGATCGGCGCGACCGGCACGCGGTTTTTCCGCAAGGTCTCGAAGGCCTCGTCGCGCGGCAGGCCGCCGCACCAATCCTCGATCATCGCGTTGATCTCCGCCTCGCGGGCGTGGCGTTTCTCGCGGCCCTCGTAATCCGGGTTGCCGATCAGCTCTTCGCGGCCGACCACCTGCAGCACGCGTTCCCACTGCGCCTCGCTGACGCAGATCACGGCGATCCAGCCGTCCTTGCAGCGATATCGTCCGTAGGGCGCGGTATTCGCCGGCGTCTTGTCGCCGCGGCGTTCCGGCAGTTTGCCGGTGCGGTGATAGGCGCCGAGATCGCTGGTCAGGGTGAAATACATGGCCTCGACCATCGCCGTCTCGACCCGCGTGCCCTTGCCGGTGAGGTTGCGCGCGAGCAGCGCCTGCAGCACGCCCGCATGAAGGTGGATGCCGCCCATGATGTCGCAGGGCGTGCCGCCCGCCCGTGCCGGCGGGCCGCCGGCCTCCCCGGTAATGCTCATGACGCCGGCCGCCGCCTGGATCGTGTGGTCCATGGCGAGCAGATCCCTGTCCGGCCCGGTCAGCCCGTAGCCGGTGCCGGACGCGTAGATCAGGCGGGGATTGATCTCGCGCATCACGTCATAGCCGAGGCCGAGCCGGTCCATCGTGCCGGCGGCGAAATTCTCGACCAGCACGTCGGCCTTCTCCGCCATCGATTTCAGCAATTCCTTGCCGCGCGGATGCTTGAGGTCGAGGGTCAGGCTCTTCTTGTTCGAATTCAGCATGGCAAAGGCCAAGGTGGTCTTGGCGCCGACACCCTGGCGCATGCGTTCGCCGGCGCGCGGTTCCACCTTGACGATTTCGGCCCCGGCCAGCGCCATCAGGAAGGTGGCGTAGGGGCCCTGAAAAATCTGCGTCAGGTCGAGGACCCGGATGCCGTCGAGGGGTTTTTGCTGCATGCGTTGCTTCCTGCGTGGTTCGCCGCCGTTCCCTCATTCTATCGCCGGAGGTGAACGCCGCGCCAGCCGCCACGCCCGCCCGCGTGACAATGCTGCCGGACCGGCGTCATAATCGGCGCGGCAACGGGCAGGAATTCATGGCGAAGAGCGACAAGAACGGCGGCGCGGCCGGGGGAGCGGAAACGGCGGGCGGCAACCTGAAGCATCACGTGCCCTATGAGGATCTGCGCGAGTGGATTGCCGAGGCCGAACGGCTGGGCGAGCTTCGCCATATCGACGGCGCGTCCTGGCAGGAGGAAATCGGCATGGCGGCGGAGCTGGTCAGCCATGACGATCACGCGCCCGCCGTGCTGTTCGGCGACGTGCCGGGCTCGCTCGCGGGATCGCGCGTGCTGGTCAACATGTTCGGCGGCAAACGCAAGAACATGACGCTGGGCTTCCCGACCGACCTCGGCAAGGTCGCGCTCAGCGAGGCGTTCGCCCGGGTCTATGCGGACAGCGACCGGTTGATCCCGCCGAACGCGGTGGCGGACGGCCCGGTGTTCGAGAATGTGGTGCAGGGCGACGCGGTGGATCTGGAATCCTTCCCGTCGCCGCACTGGCATGAGAAGGACGGCGGGCGCTATATTGGCACCGGCTGCTATCACGTCACCCGCGATCCGGAGACCGGGTCGATCAACCTCGGCTCCTACCGGGTCATGCTGCACGGCAAGCGGACGGTCAGCCAGAATATCCTGCCGGGCCGCCACGCGGCGCAGCACATGCGGAAATATACTGCGCGCGGCGAGCGCATGCCGGTCGCCATCGTGGTCGGCGGCGACCCGCTGACCTTCATCATGGGCGGCGCCGACGTGCCGGAAGGCGTTTCCGAATTCGACGTCGCCGGCGCGCTGCGCGGCAAGCCGATCGACGTGGTGACCGGCCGCGTCACCGGCCTGCCGTTTCCCGCCAATGCGGAGATCGTGCTCGAGGGCTATGTGGATGCGGACCGGCTCGAGCCCGAGGGGCCGTTCGGCGACTGGACCGGCACCTATACGGAGAAGGGGCGGGTCAACCCGGTGGTCGAGATCGCGGCGGTGTATTACCGCGACGATCCGATCCTGCTCGGCTTCGCGCCGCAGCGCCTGCCGGACGAGTATTCCCGGTTTCGCGCGATCACCCGCTCGCCCTTTCTGAAGCAGGATCTGGAGGCGGCGGGCGTGCCGGGCGTGACGGCCGCCTGGTGCCACGAAGTCGGCGGCTCGCGCATGCTGCTCGCGGTGGCGATCCAGCAGCGTTATGCGGGCCATGCGCGGCAGGCGGGCCATGTGGCCTCGATGTGCCGCACCGGCGTCGACGGCAACCGCTGGGTCATCGTCACCGACGACGATGTCGACGTGACCAACCTGGAAGAGCTGATCTTCGCCGCGTTGACCCGCGCCGACCCGGCGACCTCGATCGACATGATCCAGGGCGCCAAGGGCGCCGTGTCGGACCCGCGCCTCGCGCCGTGGGACCGCGAGGCCAAGAACTTCACCAACTCGCGCATGATCATCGATGCGTGCATCCCGTTCCACTGGCGCGACCAGTTCCCCGAGATCAACACGCCGAGCGCAGACTCGTTGCAACGCGCGCGGGCGAAGTTCGGGCATTTGCTGGAGTAGGGGGCAATAATGAGCGCGTCATTCCGGACAATGCGTAGCATTGATCCGGAATCCAGGGGTCATCAAAGCAACTGGATACCCGCGTTCGCGGGTATGACGTGATAAAGAGTATGCTGTAGATTGATGGCGGAATCGTGCGACCGTTAACGTCTGCACCCATTTTTCGTTCTTTGTGTCGACACGAGGATTTTCCACAGTTGACCAACAGCCTGTCCGCCATTCTTGCCGACGAGTCTCAACTGCGCGCCGGGCTCGAGGAAGCCGACATCGCGACGCTCGCCATGGTGCTGGTGCAGCTCACCGGCGACGAGGCGGCGCTGGCGGAGATCGCGCCGTTCGTGCGCGGGCCGTTCGACTATTCCGTGTCAGTGCCGGACGACATGGCCGCCGATATTCGTGCGCGGCTGGCCGATGTGCTCACGGCGTATGCGCGGGAAGGGCGCGACCTGCCGGCGCCGCCCGATGCGGGCGCGCTGCAGCGCATGATGAGCGCGTGCGCGGGCGATACGGTGTCCGACGAATACGCACCGATGATGTTCGAGGAGCTGGCGCTGCACGACGCGGACCCGCGCGGCATCGGCTGGCGCGACAAGCCGGCGGCGCATGTTCTGGAAAATTTCACGGTCGCGGTGATCGGCGCGGGCATGTCCGGCCTCTGCGCGGCGATCAAGCTGAAGGCGGCGGGCATCCCGTTCGAGATCATCGAGAAGAACGACACGGTCGGCGGCACCTGGTACGAGAACACCTATCCCGGCTGCGGCGTCGACACGCCGAACCATTTCTATTCCTATTCCTTCGAACCGGCGCATGAATGGCCCGATTTCTATTCCAAGCGCGACGAACTGTACGGCTATTTCGAGCGCATCGCCGACAAATACGACCTCCGCCGCCACATCCGCTTCGAGACCGAGGTGGAGACCGCGACCTACGATGCGGATAACGCCGTCTGGCGCCTGGACCTCCGGTCCGCCGATGGCGCGCGGGAGTCCAAGACCATCCGCGCCGTGATCTGTGCGGTCGGCCAGCTCAACAAGCCGATGATCCCGGACATTCCCGGCCTCGACGGCTTCAAAGGCCCCGCATTCCACACCGGGCAGTGGCAGGGCGAGCACGACCTTACGGGCAAGCGCGTGGCGCTGATCGGCACCGGCGCCAGCGGCACCCAGGTCGGCCCGGCCATCGCGGGCGATGTGGCGCGGCTCACCATCTTCCAGCGCACACCGCACTGGATCATCTTCAACCCCAATTACATGCGCAGCGTGTCGCCGGGCAAGCGCTGGGCGCTGCAGCACATCCCGTATTACGCGCGCTGGTACCGCTTCCAGCTGTTCTGGGGCTATTCCGACGGCATCCACGCGGCGCTGCAGGTCGACCCGGACTGGGAGCTGCCGGCGCAGTCGCTGAACCACCGCAACGAGCGCTTCCGGGTCAACATGATCAAGCATATCGAGCGCGAGACCGGCGGCGATCCGGATTTGCTCGCCAAGACCGTGCCGCCCTATCCGCCCTACGGCAAGCGGATGCTGATGGACAATGGCTGGTACAACATGCTGACCCGCGACAATGTCGAGCTGGTGACCGACGGCATCGAGCGGATCGAGGCGGACGCCATTATCACCAAGACCGGCGCGCGCTTTCCTGCCGATTTGATCGTGCTCGCCACCGGGTTCCAGGCCGCCCGCATGCTCATGCC
>JAOTYV010000280.1 GCA_029861675.1 Alphaproteobacteria bacterium | reverse complement strand
TCGGCTCGCCGCCTGGATCATCGAGAAATTCAAGTCGTGGTCCGACACCGACGGCGACGACATCGAGAGCGCCCATAGCAAGGACGTCCTGCTCACCAACATCATGGTCTACATCCTCACCCGGACTTTCAACACGGCGTCCTGGATCTATTACGGACGGCGCGAGGAAGGCGGCCGCGTGTTGTCGGCCGAGGGCAAGCGGGTCGAAGTGCCGACCGCATGCGCCCTGTTCCCGAAGGAGATGTTGGCATGGCCGCCGCGAAGCTATGTGGAGCGCATGTACAACGTCCAGCGCTGGACGGAGATGCCGCGCGGCGGCCACTTCGCCGCCCTGGAAGAACCCGACCTGTTGATCGACGACATCCGGGCCTTCGCCCGCGGCTTGCGCTAGGGCAAATCCCGAGCGAACCGAAACGGTTTGCGACAACGTATTTGCGTAAAAACACAGAGATAGGCCGCTTCACTTAAGTCAATATGAACAAGAAATGGTCTAGGGAAAATACCGTCATGCCGATCATTCTGGGGTGCATCGCCGACGATTTCACCGGCGCGACCGATCTCGCAAGCATGCTCGTCAATCAGGGCATGGACACCGTCCAGACCATCGGCATTCCCGACGCGGCGCTCGACCTCGGCGACGCCGAAGCGGTCGTGGTCGCGCTGAAGTCGCGGACGACGCCCGCATCCGAGGCCATCGCCGATTCGCTGGCGGCGCTGCACTGGCTGAAGACCCAGGGGACCCGGCAGTACTTCTTCAAATACTGCTCGACCTTCGATTCCACCGACGATGGCAATATCGGCCCGGTGGCAGACGCCTTGATGGCGGCGCTCGGCTGCGATTTCACAATCGCTTGCCCCGCCTTTCCGACCAACGGGCGGACGGTCTTCAGAGGATATCTGTTCGTCGGCGACGTGCTGCTTTCGGAATCGGGTATGCGCAATCATCCGCTCACGCCGATGACCGACGCCAATCTGGTCCGCGTGCTGGCGCGCCAGACCCCGCACCGTGTGGGCCTCGTCGCGCGCGAAACCGTGGCCGCCGGGCCGGATGCGATTCGGGCGGCTTATACGGCGCTGCAAAAAAGCGGCGCGCGCCATGCCGTGGTCGATGCGGTCGGCGATGCCGACCTGCTGGCCATCGGCGAAGCGTCGGCGGAGCTGCCGCTGATTACCGGTGGCTCCGGGGTGGCGATGGGTCTTCCCGGCAATTTTCGCGGGCAGGGCCTGCTCGACGTTGCGCGCGATCCAGCCATGCCGTCCGCCGCCGGCAGCGAAGCCGTACTCGCCGGAAGCTGCTCGGTGCGCACCCGTGAACAGGTCGCGGCGATGATGAAAACACGGCCGGCCTTTGCGGTAGACCCGTTGGCGCTGGCCGACGGTCGAGACATCGCAACGGAGGCGCTCGACTGGGCCGCCGGTGCCCTGACCGGCGGACCGGCCCTGATCTACTCTTCGGCCGAGCCCGACGACGTCACCGGCATTCAGGAACGCCTGGGACGGAACGAGGCGGGCCGGCTGGTCGAGGACGCCATGGGGCGGATCGCGATAGGACTGGTCGAGTGCGGCGTGCGCCGACTGGTTGTCGCGGGCGGCGAGACATCGGGCGCCGTCGTCAGCGCGCTCGGCGTCAAGGCGTTGCGCATCGGGCCGGAGATCGATCCCGGGGTCCCCTGGACCGAATCGATAGGCAACGGCACGCCGCCATTGGCATTGGCGCTCAAGTCGGGCAATTTCGGCGAGGTCGATTTTTTCCGGAAAGCGTTCGAGATGCTGCCATGACCGAAACCGGGATGCGCGACGACATAACGCGAATGGCGAAATCGCTGTTCGACCGGGGCCTGACCTTCGGCAGTTCGGGCAATATCAGCGCGCGCATCGACGATGGCTGGCTGATGACGCCGACCGGATCGACCATGGGAAATCTCGACCCCGCCAAGATCTCAAAGCTCGACGATGCCGGTAAGCTGGTCTCCGGCGACGCGCCGACCAAGGAGAGCTTCCTGCACATCGCGATGTACGAAGAACGCCCCGCGACCGGTGCGGTGGTGCATCTGCATTCGACCCATTCGGTCGCCGTAAGCTGCCTCGCGGATGTCGACCCGAAAAATGTGCTGCCGCCGATCACCGCCTATTACGTGATGAAGATCGGCACGCTGCCGCTGGTCCCGTATTTTCCACCCGGCGATCTGGATCTGGCGAAAGCGGTTCGCGAGATGGCGTCGAAACACCATGCGGTGCTGCTCGCCAATCACGGGCCGGTGGTCGCGGGGAAATCGCTCGAGGACGCGGTCTATGCGACCGAGGAATTGGAAGAGACAGCCAAGCTGCACCTCATGTTGCGCGGACTGGATACGAATTTTCTCACCGATGGCCAGGTGCAGGCCTTAAAGGACAAGTTTCCGAACTAAGCCGACTGTCCGACAATCCCGCCAACTTTCACTTGGAATGACAGGCATATGAAAATCACTACTGTCTCCGCGACCCGCTACAAGGGCGACGCCCAGGCGGCCTATGTCGCCGAAATTCTCGTCGTCTCGGTCGCCACCGATGAAGACCTGACGGGCGTGGGGTTCGCCAGCGCGCCGCCCGGCATGGGTGAGATCTTCGCCCAGATCATCGAGAAGATGCTGGCGCCGCAGGTCGTCGGCGCCGACCCGCGCATGACCGCCGACCTTTGGGAACGCATGTACCGGGAGGCGATCCCGCGGCGCGGCGGCGACGGGTTCGTTCGCGCCTGTATCGCGGCAATCGACTTCGCCCTTTGGGACATCAAGGGCAAGGCGCTCGGCGTGCCGGTCTCGACCCTGTTCGGCGGGCATCGCGACCTGATTCCCACTTACGCCAATTGCGCCCACCACATGCCGGCCGATGAACTGGCGGAACGGGCGGCGTCCTATGTCGCGCGCGGGCACAAGGCGCTCAAGATCCGGGGCACGCGCAGCTTCGTGACCCTGGAGGAAGCCACCGAACGGGTTCGCCAGGTGCGCGCGGCAATCGGCCCCGACATCAAGCTGATGGTCGATGTAAACGGCAGCTGGGATGTCGATACGGCGATCCAGCAGCTCAAGAAATGGGAACCCTATGACGTCTACTGGCTGGAGGAGCCGGTGCCGCCGGAAGACATTCCCGGTTACGCCCGGGTTCATGCCCACGCGGGCGGCACCTATATCGTCGGCGGCGAACAGCATGCGGGACTGATGGAATTCCGCCCTTTGATCGAAGAGGGCAAGGTCGACATCGCCCAGCCCAACGCCCAGCTTACCGGCGGCATCACCGACTGGCTGCGCATTCACGCCTTCGCCACGGCGCGGGGGGTCCCCATCTCGCCCTGGGATTTGCAGATGGTGCATCTCCACATGGCCGCGGGCCTGCCCAACGTGAAGTGGATCGAATATTTCATGGCCGACAACGCGCTGCTCGAATTCCAGACCAAGCTGTTCGTCGGCCCCGTCGTGCGCGAAGAGGTGACCGAGGAAGGGGTCTTCCTCGCCGCGCCGGAGGCGCCGGGATTGGGGCTGGAACTCGACCCCGAGGTGGCGGATCAATCCGTGGTCAAGAACTAGAGTTTTTACGCAAATACGTCGTCGCGAACCGTTTCGGTTCGCTCGGGATTTGCCCTAAGGACGGCAGGTTCTCAACTGCGGGACTCTCCTTTGGCGCTACCCAACCCGTGCGTCACCGGGATTTCAGCCCCGCATAGACGACGGTGATGAATTTCTGCGTGTTCAGGAAACCGCCGCCCCATGATTTCTCGATATCCTGGAACGCGCCGGATTTGACCAGGTCTTCGGCCGACCGTCCGGCGGCCATGGCGCGCGCGACGCGGCCGTGCACGGTCTTCAGCATGTCCCGGTATTGCACGAGGTCCTGGCGCGTCGCCATCGGCCCGTGACCGGGAATGATCTTCGTCGTCGCGTTCGCAATGCCGAGGATCGTATCCACCGCCTTGATCACGCCGGTAATCGAGCCGCCGTTCCATCCGTCGATGAAAGGATAGATACCGTTGAAAAACAGGTCGCCCGTATGGATGACATTCGCGCCGGTGAAATGAACGAAGGAGTCGCCATCGGTGTGCGCGGCGGGCAGATGCACAATACGCGCGTGATCGCCGTTGAAATGCAGCGAAATGCCATCGGCGAAGGTAACCTGCGGCAGCGCCCCGGCCGGCGCCGGCTTGGTCTTGAGATTGAAGATCGGAATCGATTGCGGCGACGAAAGGCGCCGGCGGACATTTTCATGGGCGACGATGGCCGCGCCGGCCTTCCCGATATTCTCGTTGCCGCCGGTGTGATCGCGGTGCCAATGGGTGTTGAGAATGAAGCGGATCGGCTTGTCGCTCAATTTCCGGACCGCGGCCAGGATCTTCGCGCTCAACGGCGCATACTGGTCGTCGATGAGAAATACCCCGTCGTCGCCGACCGAAACGCCGATATTGCCGCCGGCGCCGAACAGCACGTGGATCGAGTCCGTCAGCTTGACCGTCTTGATCTGGACTTTGGAAAAATCACGCCCCTGGGCGGGCGCGTGGAACATAACCGCCGCCAGCGCGATACCGGCCGCCATTCCGATGGCTTTGTTGAGTTTCTGCATGATCCGTCACCCTGTGAATTGACGCGGGACACCGAACTCTAGCAGAGATCGGCGAAGCGTCGAATCAACTGGTTGGGAGGTCGTGTTTTGGAAGCATCATAATTTCGGCCGACCGATAATTAATCAATCCGGAGCCGATTTTGGTTGGCTGGGGCGGCAGGGATCGAACCTGCGAATCACGGGATCAAAACCCGTTGCCTTACCGCTTGGCTACGCCCCAATTCCGACGGGAACATAAGGTCGAATGCCGCCGTCGGCAAGATGCCGCGTGACCTCGACGCAGGACAAATTCTATGGCGTTGTCCGGGTGACCGCGCACCACCAGCCGGCATCCCGCATCGCCTCGGCCGCGCGTTCGGCGGTCTCGCGGTCGTCGAACAGGCCGAAGCAGGTGGCGCCGCTGCCGGACATCCGCGCGAGCCGGCATCCCGCCGAGCCTTCGATCGCCGCCAGGATGGTCTCGATCGCCGAACACAGCCCGATCGCCCCTTCGGTCAGATCGTTGTCCCGGTCGCTCAGCACGGCCGCCAAATCCCGCATATCCTTGGGCGATGCCTCGAACACGGCGGGCGGGCTGAACCCGCCCTTGCGGGCGCTGAAGACCGAGGCGGTGGCGACCTCGATACCCGGGTTTACCAACAAAAGGTCGATTTGCGGCAATGCCGGTGCGTCCTCTATCTCCTCGCCGATCCCGCCGATGAAGGCGGGACGCGCATGGATGCAGGCGGGTACGTCGGCGCCGAGCCCCAGCCCTACTTCGTATAAATCGACGGCATCATCCGGAATCTCCCAAAGCCGCGCCAGCGCCTTCAGCGTCGCGGCCGCGTCGGAAGACCCGCTGCCGAGCCCCGCCGAAACGGGCAGGTTCTTGGTCAATGAAATCCCCGCCTTGGCGGGCAGGCCGGCGGCCTCCGCCAGCGCATGGGCGGCGCGCAGGACCAGATTGTCCTCGGCGTCCTCGGGCAGGGCCTCCGCGAACGGGCCGTCCACCGCAAGCGACAAATCATCCGCCGGCACGACGCTGATACGGTCGCCCAGTTCGGCGAATACCATCAAGGTATCGAGCAGATGGAAGCCATCCGCGCGCCGGCCCACCACATGCAGATACAGATTCAGCTTCGCCGGCGCATCGACCACAATGGGCGTGCTAGCCGTCATGGTCATCCACCGGCATCCGTTTCCTTGATCGGTTCCGCCTTGCCGAGGCCTTTCTTCAGCTTGCCCTCGATTTTGTCGGATTCCTTCTTATCCGGCTTGAAACTGAGCGCACGGCGCCATTGAAAGCGCGCTTCATGGCGCCGGCCAACCCGCCAATAGGCGTCGCCGAGATGGTCGTTGATGACCGGATCCTGCGGCCGCAATTGGACGGCGCGTTCAAGATGCGCCACCGATTCATCGTATTTGCCGAGACGGTACAACACCCATCCCATGCTATCGACGATGTAGCCGTCATTTTGTCGCTGCTGCACGGCCCGTTCG
>JAOTYV010000279.1 GCA_029861675.1 Alphaproteobacteria bacterium | reverse complement strand
CAGCACCCTGCCGTCCACGGTGATGGGGATTTCCCGGGCATGCAGCATGGTCGCGCGGGGCGGGCGTTGTTCGAAGGACATATCCGTGTGCCAGACCGACCCCGCATCCGCGTAGCCGATATCCTTGCCCTGGTCCTGGATGTTCGACACGTACAGGATTTCCGGATGCTCCGGCATGGCGTAGTGGTTGAGAAACAGGCGCTGCACCTCCCCGTAGCGGCTCGCATAGTCGATCAACTGCGGCGGCTTCAGGTCCTGATCCCGGAAGTATACGACCGAATGCTCGTTGAACGCCGCCTCGATCGTTCCGAAGGTTTCGTCGCCGAGCGGTTTCGAGAGGTCGACGCCGCGAATTTCCGCGCCGAGCGCCGCCCCGCTCGGGATGATCTCGATGTCCGCCAGTGTCGTCATGGTAATGCTTCCTCTTTAATGCGGTGGCACAACGGATAAGCCACAACAGTATACGACTTTCCGGCCGGAGCGCCCGCTTGCATCCCGGTTCGACAATGGTTGCGCCGTGCGAAGTGCGGCGTTATCTCTGCCGGGGATCGACGATCGGCGGAATGACGCCGCGCCATGGCGGATTAAGAGTTACATCATGAAATTCGATTGCTTTGCGGGCTGGACCGCGCGCTGAACGCGATGGCTGAACGCCCGGAAAATTTCGGACAACGCCTGTTGGCCGGCTGGGTCGGCGGGGTCGCCCGGCATGCGATCCTGGTCATGATGCTGTGCGTCGTCGCGGTCGTCGGCGCGCTCTATTTCACCGCGCAGAACCTCAGCATCAATACGAATACCGACGATTTGCTCTCCGAGGAGCTGCCGTTCCGCCAGCGCAACCGGGAACGGAACGCGGCGTTCCCGCGCACCAACAGCGAATTGCTGGTCGTTCTGTCCGCCGCAACCGCCGATGCCGCGGACCGCGCGGCGGACCGTCTTGTCGCGGCCCTGCGGGCGAAACCCAAGCAATTCGAGCACGTATTTTATCCCCAGGGCGACGGGTTTTTCCGACGGAAAGGGCTGCTGTATCTCGATGTGGCGGCGCTGGAAGATCTGAGCGACCGGCTCGCGGACGTGCAGCCGCTGCTGCTCACGCTCTACAACGATCTGTCGCTCCGCGGCCTGGCCGAAGTCCTGATAGAGGCGCTGGAAGCGAAGGGCGACGAGGCGGCGGGGCTGAAGAGCGCGCTGAACGCCATGGCGGAGACGGTGGAGCAGGTCGGCGCCGGGCAGCCGGCCTCGCTGGCGTGGCGCGAATTGATGAGCGGGCGCGTCGCGACGCCAACCGACCGCCGAAAGCTGGTGACGGTGAAACCGCGCTACGAATTTGGTTCGCTCGAACCCGCGGCCGAGGCGATCCGCGCCATCCGTGCGGCCGGCGCCGCCGCGGGATCGCCGGGCGACGGGATGATCCGGGTCCGCATAACCGGCGGCAAGGCCCTGCTGCAGGACGAGCTGCGCAGCGTGCGCGAGGGAATGGGGCTGGTCGGCGCCTTGTCCTTGGTTCTGGTGATCGGATTGTTGTGGGTCGGTTTGGCCTCGGTACGGCTCATCGTCCCGGTTATCCTGACGCTCGTGTTCGGGCTGCTGTGGAATGCTTTCTTCGCGACCGTGGCGATCGGCGAGTTGAACATCATCTCGGTTGCCTTCGCGGTGCTGTTTCTCGGCCTGAGCGTCGATTTCGGCATTCATTTTTCGCTCCGGTACAAGGAAGCGGTGGCCGCCGGCAAGGCGACTGAAATGGCGCTGCGGGCTGCCGCGGCGGAGGTCGGCGGCGCGCTGGCGCTGTGCGCCCTGGCGGCGGCGATCGCATTCTTCTCGTTCCTGCCGACCGCCTATCGCGGCGTCTCGGAATTGGGGTTGATCGCCGGCGTCGGCATGTTCATCGCGCTGTTCGCCAACTTGACCGTCCTGCCCGCGATGCTGGCGCTGGTCCCGGTGCGCGACGCCCGGGCCGATCGCGGCGCGCACATCGGCCGCACCGCGCGCGCGGCGATCGACCGGCGCGCTCAAACCATCATCGGCGGCGCGGTGTTGCTGGCGCTGCTGGCCGCCACCGCGGTGCCGTTTGCGCGGTTCGATGACGATCCGATGAATTTGCGGAACCCGAAGGCGGAATCGGTCGCAACCCTGTTTGATCTACTCGACGATCCGACCGTGCAGCCGTACCGGGCGTCGGTTTTGGCGAAGGACCTCGACGCCGCCGCATCGATCTCGGCCCGCGCCCGGAAGTTGCCCGGCGTGGATACGGCCCTGACGGTCCAGGACTTCGTTCCCGAGGGACAGCAGGACAAGCTGGAAGTCATCGAGGCCATGGCGATTCCGTTTTCCGCCATGTCGGCGCCGGTCGCGGGCATTGCGCCGATTGACGCAGATACCCGCCGTCGCGCCGTCGCCGCGCTGCGTGCCGCACTGGGAAAAATGACGACGGGTCCGTTGGCGGCCGCCGCGGCGCGCATGGCGAAAGCATTGGACGCGCTGGACGGATCGGACGATACGGTGCGGCGCCTGGAGACGGCGCTGGTCGGCGGCTTGCCGCGGCAACTCAACGCACTTTTGGACTCGTTGCAGGCGGGTCCGGTGACCCTGGCCACCCTGCCGGAGGATCTGCGCGGCCGCTATGTGGCGGCGGACGGCCGTGCGCTGGTGGCGATCCATCCGGCCGGCGACCTGCGGCGCCAGGATGCGCGGCGGCACTTCGTGGCGGCGGTGCAAGCCGCCTTTCCCGGCGCCAATGGCGGCGCGGTCACCATCGACGCGGCGGGGCGGGCGGTGATCCAGGCCTTCAAGGAAGCGGCGCTCTATGCGGCTGTCTTGATCGTTATCCTGTTGCTGGTCGTGTTGCGCAGTATCCGGGACATGCTGCTCGTGCTGGCGCCGCTCGGCCTAGCGGCGCTGTTGACGGTCGCGGCGACCGTGGTGTTCGCCATCCCCTTCAACTTCGCCAATGTGATCGTGCTGCCCTTGCTGTTCGGGCTCGGGGTGGCCAGCGGAATCCATATCGTTTTGCGCCACCGCACGGACCGGTCCGGGCAATTTCTCGAAACCAGTACGCCGCGCGCCGTACTGTTCAGCGCGTTGACCACGATCGGATCGTTTTGCGCCCTCGCATTGTCGACCCATCGCGGAACGGCGAGCATGGGGATGCTGCTGACCATCGCGATCACGGTGACGACGGTCTGTACGATGATCGTCCTGCCGGCGCTGCTGGCGCTCCTCGACCGGCGTTCCGCCGCAAATTCTTGACCTCCCGGACGGAATCCGGCTAGCTGAGGCCATGAACGAAAAACTCGATACGGGTGACGCCTTCCCGCAACTGTCCTTATCGCTGGCGGGCGGCGGGTCCATGACGGTGCCGGACGATCTCGGCGGCAATTATGCGGTCCTGCTGTTTTATCGCGGCCACTGGTGACCTTACTGCCGCCGGCAGTTGGCCGGCTATGAAGAACAGAAAGCGGCGCTGGACGCGCTTGGGGTGACCGTTGTCGCCGGCAGCGTGGACGACGAAGACAAGGCGGCCGAGGTCGCCGCGGATCTTTCTTTCCCCATCGCCTATAGCATGACCCGCGCGGATGGTGACGCCATGGGATCCTGGTGGGAGGACCGGCGGAGCATCATCCAGCCGTCGGAATTCGTGCTCGGAGCGGACGGCAAGGTCATGAGCGCGACCTATAGCTCCGGGCCGATCGGCCGATTGGCGGCGACCGATGTGGTCGCTTACCTGAAATTCGTGGAATCGAAGAAGGCGGGCGGCTAACGCAAATCCCGAGCGAACCGAAACGGTTCGCGCCGACGTATTTGCGTAAAAATGAAGAGATAGACCATTTCACTTGAGTCAATTTGAACAAGAAATGGTCTACCGGCTCACGCGTTCGCCGGTATCCAGCTCTTCTTTTCGCCCGCGTATTCATCCCCGGGATTGCCGCTGACCGTGGTGCGCCACATCCGCCGCGGATGCTTTTCCGCGTCGAACCAGGTCGCCGCATGCACCAGCGTGCGATTGTCGTAGATGATAAGATCGTCCTGCGTCCATTCATGCACATAGGTGAATTGCGGCTGGGTCAGATGCGACATCAGCTCGTAAACCAGCTTTGCGCCGTCACCGTCGGGGCCGGTTTGCATGCCGACGATGGGGCCGTCGATCCAATCCATCTGCCCGGCCTCGCAGAGATAGAGCGCCTTTACACCGGTTACCGGATGGGTGCGCACAATCGGCTGAGATTGCGGCCGTTCGTGGGGGCCCAGCTTGCGCGGCGCATCGCCGGCGCGCACCGCATGCTCGGATCGTCCCGCGCCCGGCATGGCGTGAATGCCGTAGACGCCGTCCAGGCGCTCCTTCATCGCCATCGGCAGCGCCGCATAGGCCGCGATGCCGTTGGCGTAGAGCGTCTGACCCTGGCCTTTGGGTGCGGCGGTTGCCGCATAGAAGAGTGAGATATCCGGCGGCGGCCGGCGGTAGCTCTGGTCGGTATGCCATCCACGGCGATGGGGAAACCGTGTCGGCAGGCTGCCATCCGCGTTGAAGGGCGGGTCCGGGCGCGGTGGCGGCGGCTTGTTGGCTGGCGGCAGATTGGAGACGACCAGGATTTCCGGAACGCTGGCGTGCACTTTGTTCTGGTCGGTCAGGGTCTCGGTGTAGTTCTCCACCTCCGTGCCAAACAGCCGGCTCAGGCGCACCAGCAGCGCCGGCTCGTCGGCAATCATTCGCATTCCCGGCACCAGGATTAATCCCTCCGACGCATACAGGGCATCGGGCAGGGCGGTGGGATCGGCTTCCGCCGCCATGATGAAGTCCCCGGGCGCCTCGGTGGCGGTCAAGCGGATGAGCCCGCCAAAGGGCGCGCCGGGCAAGGGCAGCACGTCGAAGTGCGAGACGTCCGATCCGTCGTTGCGGGTGGCAGCGTTGGGTTTCGGCATTGTCCTGTCCTCCCGGCAGCCCGTTCAGGAATATGTCATATACGGAAGAGTATACGATCTGTTGGCAATTCGTCCCGAATTCCGTGCTATTGATCGGGCACTCTTATACAATTCCGCCGGCGCCGCTCGCATGGCGTTCTTGGAGGACCTAATGTCTGAGAAAACCGCCGGTTATCTTGATACGCTCGATGCCCGTGTCGCGGAGATGGCGGATGCCTGCACGCGCTGCGGAAAATGCGTCGAAGCCTGTCCGATGCCGGAACCGGCGCGGATCGACGTTTCCGATCCCAAGGCGGTGATCGGCGGCGTGCTCGACGTCCTGCGGACCGGCTCGGGGCCGGATTTTTCGGAACAATGGGCCTCGGCCTGCACCGGCAGCGGATTTTGCCTGAGCGCCTGCGACTATGGGGTCAATCCGCGGTTTATGCTGGCAATGGCGCGGCGGGTCTTGAAGAAGCGTCAGACGTCGGAGGCGCGCCGGGAAAAGGGCAAGGATCTGTTCAAGTCGATGACCCGCGGCGTACGCGTGCTCTCCCGCCTGCAATTGCCGCCGGAGCTGCTGGCAAGGCTCGACCCGTCCTCCCATCCCAAGGCCGCCGAGCCGCCGGATCTGATTTTCTATACCGGCTGCAATTTGCTGAAGACGCCGCATATCGGGCTGTTGTGCCTCGATGTGCTGGATCGGCTCGATGTGCAGTATGAGGTGTATGGCGGGCCGGCCAATTGCTGCGGCATCTTGCAGATGCGCGGCGGCGACGACGAAAACGCCATGCGCCAGGGGCTCCGCACGGTCGAACGGTTTGCCGAGACCAAGACGTCGGAGGTGCTCTCCTGGTGCCCGACCTGCCAGATCCAGTTCGGCGAGACCGCCTTGCCGATCCACGACATCGGCGCCGGCAATGCGGATCCGGCCTTCGACATGACCATGTTCGCGGTCTATCTCGCCCGGCGTCTCGAGGAATTGCGGCCCCATTTCGTTCACCGGGTCGAGAAGCGGGTTGCCCTGCACGAGCATCCGGGCAGCGAAGGGGTGACGGAATCGGTCGTTGCCCTGCTGACCGCCATTCCGGGCGTGGAGGTCGTTGATCTCGGCCAGCCGCGTCTCGGCTACACGCTGAACTCGCTCGCCACCATTCCGGAACATCGCCGGGCGATGC
>JAOTYV010000059.1 GCA_029861675.1 Alphaproteobacteria bacterium | reverse complement strand
ACAACGGCATCGACTTGACCGCCTTATGCAGGCCCCGCACATAGGAAATATCACCATGATACAGAACCGCAATCTGCTCGCCGGTCGGCTTGAACCGCTGCGGCTGGCGAATGGGAACGCTGCGGACCACCTGGACCGGCCGCTTCAACGCGTGCTCCTCGTTCAACCGTTCGGCAATGCCGTCCGACACCGTCGTGACGAGGTCGGCGCGCCGCAAATAATCATTCTGGATGGACATAACCCACGGGCGGGTTTTCTTCACCCATTCCGGATCGTGCATGTACTGTCCGGCGGCATATTCATGGCAATCAACCGAAAGTTTGGCCCCGAAATATTCGGCGAGGTCGGCGCCGAGCGGACTCGTGAAATAGTCGTGAACTGCAATCAGGTCCGGCGCCAACTCCGGATGGTCACGGGCAACGCGCAATCCTTCGGCACGGATGTGAGCCCAATTGGGAATATTGTTGAAATAAAGCCGGGCGCCCGCGTCCCGAATTTTCCCGGACATGAAGCGATACAGACCCTGACCAATTGCCCGCGTAAGGCGCATAAACTGGAACCGGAACGGGGAATATGCTTGCTGGTTGGGCAAGCGCACGAATATCCAGTCTTCCGGCCGGGTGGAATGTCCATCATATCCCAGCACCACGACACGCCAGCCGGTGTCGATCAGGGCCCGCGCCTGACGCAGGACTCGCGGTTCGTTGGAAACGCCGGTGAACGAAATGATCCAAACGGTCCTGCGCGTTTCGTCGTGGACATGATTATCAATCAAAACCGCACACACATCATCGTCCGGAAAATTCGGCCGGCGAAGCAAGGTGACGGCGATATATGCCGCGTTCCGAATCCGGTGCGCAGGTCCGACCATCCAAGGCGTCCATTCCTTCATTAAGCGCTTCAAACTTTCAACGCGACGCATCTTTCTTGTGAGCGCTGGAACAGCGCGGCCCACTCCCCAAATAAACCTGCAAATCCGAAAAGACTTAAATTCACCTTTAAATTGTATAGTTTCATCTAATCGAATCAAACGCAAAGGGCAGTTTCAGGGACACCCGGCCGCCATTAGTTTCCTTTACCCGGGTGCTAATGCACCCATCCACGGGTTCATTTTCGTCGCCGTCATAGCGCCGCTCTCGCGGGCAATGAGAATATGGCTGATCCGAAAAATTTGTCGTTATCAAACGCAAATTGAGTTGCGTGTGCAGGACATCGAGAAAGAGCGGACCACCAAGGCGGGACCGTTCCGTGCCGTCGCCGGCTCCAACGCGGTATCGCTCAAATGAGATCACCCAGAACCATGCGCGCCTTTTGGAAGAACCAAAGGCCGGCGCCGAAGGTACCGAAGCTCGCGACGGTCCCCAAAATCATCACGTCGGCCGGCGGCAAGGCATTCAGTAGGATCAAGTTCTGATAGGCAAAGACGTAGTAGAACAATGGGTTGACGTAGAGCAGGGCCAACATGCCCTGCGGAATCATATCCGGCGTATAGGCAATCGGCGTGACGACCAGCAACGCGATCACGATGTACTGCACAAGAATTTGCACGTCGCGAAACACCAGCGAAATTACCGACAGGAACAGCGCGATGCCCATGGAGAACATGATTTGCAGGACCGCCACGACCGGCACCAGGAACCAGGTGGCGGAAAGGCTCGACAGCGTCACGTCGCCGACAAAGGTAATGATCAGACCGACCGGCAGCATTGCGTAGGCGACCGCCACGGCTTTCAGCGGCACCAGCTCGGGCAGGAAATTCGCGTTGGCCAGAAGTTTCGCACCCTTTTGCATCGCCGACGCCGACGCGCCCAGTCCTTGCGCAAAAGCGAGGAACGGCACCAGCCCGGCGAACACATTGATGATGTACTCCTCGATGGTGAAGTTCGGCACCCGCACCCGGAAAATCACCGCATAGATAAGCGTATACAGCGTAAGCAACAGGATCGGCCCGATCGCCAGCCATGCCAGTCCAAATGCCGTGCCCGCATACATGGTGCGAATGTCGCCAAGCACCGCGCGCCAGAAAATGGCGCGGCTCGACCATAGTTTCGTGAGGGGTTTCAAATTGAGTTCCCGGATCTCATTGCTTGCGGCCCCGCATGCGGCCGGATCAAGCGGCCAGGGCAGACCGCACGGTATCGATTATCTTGGCTTGGTCGTCCGTCCCCAGATAGGGATGCATCGGCAGGCTGAGCACCTGCCCCGCCAATCGGCCGGCGACCGGGTTGCCCCCGGGCGCGGCGGGATAATCCGAATAACCGTCCTGCCGCGACAGCGGTATCGCGTAATAGACGGCGGTGGGAATGCCATTCTCCGCGCAGGCGGATTGCAGTTTCTCGCGCTGCTCGGTTATCACCGTGTATTGCGCCCAGGCGGATCGGTACCCCTGCGGCACCACCGGCGTCCGCACAATATCCGACAGCCCGTCGGCATATCGGCCGGCGACGATGTCGCGCATGTCCAACTCATCGGCGAAGATCGTCAGCTTCTCCAGAAGGATCGCCGCCTGCAGCGTATCCAGGCGGCTGTTCACGCCGACACGGACATTGTCGTATTTATCCGTGCCCTTGCCGTGCATGCGCAGGGATCGCAATCGCTCGGCGGCCGCATCGTCGTCGGTGATAACCGCGCCGCCATCGCCGTAGCAGCCGAGCGGTTTGGCCGGAAAGAAGGAGACCGTGGTGTAATCAGCCAGCACGCCGATCTTGCGGCCGAAATAATCGCCGCCGAAGGCCTGCGCCGCATCGGCGATCAACACCAGATTTTCCCGGTCCGCGACGGCGCGGAGCGCGTCGTAATCCGCCGCCATCCCGAACAGATCGACGGAGATCACGGCACGCGGGTTCAGCCCGCGCGCGCGCGCATCCGCGACCCCGGCCGCGAGACTGTCCGGGTCGATGTTGAAACTGTCCTCGCGTACATCGACGAGATAGGGCGTGGCCCCAAGCTGTGCCGGCGCTTCCGCGGTCGCGATAAAGGTGAAGTCGGGAACGAACACCGTATCGCCGTCGCCGATGCCTTCGGCCATCAGGGCGAGCGTGATGGCGTCGGTGCCGTTCGCGCAGGTGATCGTGTGCCGGGCGCCGCAGAAATCCGAGAGCCGTTGTTCGAGCTCCTGCACTTCGGGCCCCAGAATGAATTTTCCGTGCGCCAGCACCCTCGACAACGCGGCATCGATTCCGTCGCCCAACCGCGCGCGCTGCGCCTGAATATCGATGAAAGGCATCATGTCCGGATATCCATCCCCATCAGCACCGGCGGAGACCGCCGTCGCCATCGTCTTCGTAGCGTGAGCCATCGATTGGGCAAACCAGATCCTTGCCCAACCGTCCGCCCGCCTCGCTCATCCAACCGATCCGTCTGGCCGGAACGCCGGCCATCAGCGCATGCGCGGGCACGTCCCCGGTGATGACGGCGCCGGCGGCGATGAAGCAATAGGCGCCCAAAGTATGGCCGCAGACCACCGTCGCATTGGCACCGATCGTGGCGCCGCGCTTGACCAGGGTTTGCCGGAATTCATCCTTGCGCTGCAATTCCGCGCGCGGATTGTTCACATTGGTGAACACGCAGGACGGGCCGCAAAACACGCCGTCTTCCAGCACGACGCCCTTGTAAAGGCTCACATTGTTTTGAACCTTGCAGTTGTCGCCGATGGTAACGTCGGGTCCGATCATCACATTCTGGCCGAAACTGCCGTCCCGGCCGATATCGACATTGCCCAGCACATGGCAGAAATGCCAAATCTTGGTGCCGTCGCCGATCGTGACCTGTTCGTCCACATAGGAGCTCTCGTGAATGAAAGCGCCGGGGAAGCGGGTTTTGAAATCCATGGGTCGGAACAAATTCCGGTCAGAGATACTTTGCCGTGAAGGGATGCCGCTCGCCCGTCGAAGGCGTCAAATCCATGCCGCCAATCGCCGACACCAATTCGATCGAGGGGCGAACCTGATCGAGTCCGAATCCGCCGCCCGACAATACATCCCGATAACTTACCGTGTGCAGATCCTCGAACCCGCCGGAAAATTCGATCTCCTCGCCATCGATGGTGATCGAGCGGTAGGTCGTTTGCTTTTCACTGGCGCTTGCCGGCAGGTCGCCGTTGTCCACCGACAGGAACCAGCGCACGCGCGCGCGCTGGAATTCGAGATACCCCGCAGCCCGCTCGTCCGACCGAAGGTGAACAATGTTGCGAGTATTTTCACCGAAGAGAAAACCCAGCATGTCGTAAAAATGAACGCCGATATTCGTCGCCACGCCGCCGGATTTCTGCATATCGCCCTTCCAGGAGATATGATACCAGCGGCCGCGCGAGGCGATATAGGTCAGATCCACATCGTGAATTCGATCCGGCTCGGCCATGACCTTGTCCCGCAACGCAATGATCGATGGATGCAGACGGAGTTGCAGGATCGAGTTCACCCGGTGCCCGGTGTCTTTCTCCATCTCCTCCAGGCCATCGATATTCCAGGGATTGAGCACCAGGGGTTTTTCGCAAATCGCGTCGCATCCCGATCGCAGCGCGAAACGGATGTGCGCATCATGCAAATAATTCGGTGAACAAACGCTGACAAAGTCGACCGGTTTGCCGTCGCGCCGCAACCGGTCGACATGGCGGTCGAACCGTTCGAACTCGACGAAGAACCGGGCATTGGGGAAATAGCTGTCGATCACCCCAACCGAGTCATTGGGATCCAGCGCAGCGACCAAATCACCGCCGGTGTCCTTTATCGCTTTCATATGCCGCGGCGCGACGTAGCCGGCCGCACCGATCAGAACAAATTTGCGGGTGTCCATCGAAATTAGCCTTTGTTGCCGCGGATCCGCAGGGGAACGGGTGGTTGAATTTCCAACCGGCAAGATCGCACGCCCGGTCGGCGCCGAACAAGCGCATGCTTCGGTTCTGCGCTTTGGGCGCGCGACGGATGATGTTGATGAAGGAACCGGGCAGGGCAGTCGATCCTTCCACGGCTACCGCAGGACGGGTGAATTGCGCCACCGTCCCGACCTCCAAAGCTTATCCCATACTGTTCGGTCTGGCGCAATAAAATGAGTGCCTCTTGCCGCGGCCGCACGCCCGGCAAACGCCGGTTGGATAAGCACCCGGAATTTGGATAAAGTCACCGGGCACACTGACTTCCAACGGCGAATCAGGTCATGAATTTCGATTTTTCCGACGAACAGCGTCTCCTGCGGGACCAGGCGCGCCGGTTTCTGGATGAAAACGGATCGCCGGACGTGGCGCGGAAAATACTTGAAAGCGAGTCGCCTTTCGATCGCGCCCTATGGGACGGCATGGCGGAATTGGGATGGATGGGCACCGCTATTCCCGAGGAATTCGGCGGCATCGGCCTGTCACATGAGGATCTGTGCGTTATTGCCGAAGAACTCGGACGGTCGCTCGCACCCACGCCCTTTTCATCGTCGGTCTATCTCGCGACGGAAGCTCTGCTGCTCGCCGGCTCGGAAGACCAGAAACTGCGCTACCTGCCCGATCTTGCCGCCGGCGCAGTCATCGGTTGCGTCGCCGTTTCCGAAGGCGTCAAACGCCCGGGCCCGGCCAGCGTCGCCGCCCAATTCGCCGGTGGCAGGCTCGACGGCGAAAAACACCCCGTGGCCGATGGCGACATCGCGGATTTCGCCGTCGTGCTCGCGCGCACGGGAACCGGCGAGCGGGATTTGTCGCTTGCAATCACCGATCTCGCGGCGGTCGATCGGGAAACCCTGACCACCGTCGACCCTTCGCGCTCGCACGCCCGCCTGCGCTTCGCCGGCACCGAAGCGGAAATGCTCGGAGCGCCGGGCCAGGGTTGGGAGATCATTGAAAATATCTTTGACCGGGCGGCGGTGCTGATCGCCTTCGAACAATTGGGCGGCGCACAGGCCTGTCTCGACATGGCGGTCGAATACGTAAAATCACGGTATGCCTTCGGCCGGCCGATCGGTTCCTTCCAGGCGATCAAGCACAAACTGGCCGATATCTATATCGCGGTCGAGTTGGCCCGTTCGCATGCGTATTACGGCGCCTGGGCGCTGGCCTCGGACGCGGCGGATTTGCAGGCCGCCGCCGCGGCCGCCCGGGTCGCGGCGATCCAGGCCTACGAACTGGCTTCGCGGGAAAACATTCAGACCCATGGCGGCATGGGCTTCACCTGGGAACTCGACTGCCACCTCTATTACCGGCGGGCAAAACTGCTGGCGCTCGCGCTTGGCGGTGAACGGCGTTGGAAGGACAAACTCATCGGCCACCTCGAGGCCCGCAACGTCGCGTGACAACCGGAGGACGACATGGACTTCGACGATACGCCGGAACAGGCTGACTTTCGCGCCGAGGCGCGTGCCTTTCTCGAAGCCAACGCGGAACGCAAGGAACCGGGCAAGACTTTTGCGGTCAAATACGGGCAGGAAGGCCTGGTCGATGCCGCCAAACCCTGGCAGCGCAAGAAATTCGACGCGGGTTTCGCCGGCATCATGTGGCCCAAGGAATACGGCGGCCGCGGCGGCACGCAACTGGAACAGGTGATCTACAATCAAGAAGAAATGCAGTACCTGACGCCCCGCGGCGTGTTCGAAATCACCCAGGGGATGGTCGTGCCGGTGTTGCTAACCTACGGCACCGAGGACCAGAAGCAGCGCTTCATCCGGCCGGCCCTGCAGGGCGAGGAAATCTGGTGCCAGCTTTTCTCCGAACCGTCGGCGGGATCCGACCTCGCCAGCCTGCGCACCCGGGCGGTGCGGGACGGCGACGAATGGGTGGTCAACGGCCAGAAGATCTGGACCTCGGGTGCGCATTTCGCGGATTTCGGCATCCTCGTCACGCGCAGCGACCCGAACGTACCGAAGCACAAGGGGCTCACCTATTTCTACCTCGACATGAAATCGCCCGGCATTGAGGCCCGTCGCATCAAGCAGATCTCCGGGACATCGAATTTCAACGAAGTGTTCTTTACCGATGTGCGCATTCCGGACAGCCAGCGCCTGGGCGGCGTCGGCGAAGGCTGGAAGGTCGCGATCGCCACGCTGATGAACGAACGGCTGGCGGTCGGCGAACGGTCGGCGCCCGACTTCGACGATATCCTCGGCCTGGCGCGCGCACTGGAATTGGAGACCGGCCCCGCGATCGCCGATTCCCTGGTGCGCGACAAACTCGCCAATTGGTACATCCAGATGCAGGGGGTGCGCCTGACCCGGTTCCGCACCGTTACCGCCCTTGCACGCGGCGATAGGCCAGGCCCGGAATCCTCGATCAACAAGGTGGTGAACGGCAAGAAACGGCAGGACATCGCCCATTTCGCCCTCGACCTGATGGACATGGCGGGCATCGTCGACGACGAAGCGACCATGCCGATGAAGGCGCTGTTCCAGGAAGGGATGCTGTCTTCGCCGAGGGACCGCATCGCCGGCGGCACCGACGAAATTCTCCGCAACATCATCGCCGAACGCATTCTTGGATTGCCGCAGGAAGTCCGGATCGACAAGGACGTGGCGTTCAACGAATTGCCCGGCGGCGAGAAATAAGCCCGGGGGAGGGGCATCACGATGGCAATTCGCAAGATCGCCCGCATGGGCCATGACATTCTGCGTGGGGTGGCGACGGCGGTGGACGACCCGACCGCGCCCGACATCCGCCGGCTTGCCGAGGATCTGATCGAGACCTGCGAGGATATCGGCGGCAACGGCATCGCCGCGCCGCAGGTCTATGTCCCCAAACGCCTGTTCGTCTTCCGGGTCCGCCCCGATATCGTGCCGGACGGTGCGACCATGGGCGAAATACCCTGGACTTCGGTCATCAACCCGAAGCTCACCTTCCTGAGCGATGCGAAGAAACCTTATTGGGAACGCTGCCTTTCGCTGCCGGGACTGTTTGGCCAGGTCCCGCGCTACAACGAGGTGCAACTGGATGCGGTAGGGCTGGACGGTAAGCCTTATCGCTGGAAAACCCGGGGCTTCGTCGCGCGGCTGCTGCAACACGAATACGACCATCTCGACGGCATTTTGTACCCGATGCGGATGACCGACATGACGACCTTCGGGTTCGTATCCGAACTGGGCACGCCCGCGTATCCGCCGCTGCCTTTCGACCGTGAAGACTTTGCCGACCCGGAAATCGCCTAGCGGTCGACACCGACACTTTGGGAGAGTCCGATGGCATTCGACCTGATCATGCGCAACGCCCGCGTCAACGACGGCGCTCCTCTCACCTATATCGGCGTCACGGACGGCGTCATTGCCGCGCTCGAACCGGGTCTTGCGGACGGGGGCGAGGAACTGGACGCGGCGGGCCGATTCGTATCGCCCGGCCTGATCGAAAGCCATTTCCATCTCGACAAGGCGCTCATCGTCGACCGTTGCGCGCCACCGGCGGACCGGCACAGCACCGACCACATGGAGCGCACCGCCGCAATCAAGCACACTTTTACGGTCGACGACATTTACGCCCGGGCGCGGGACACGATCGAGCAATGCCTGCTGAACGGCGTCACCCACATGCGCACGCAGGTGGAAGTGGATCCGAATGTGGGATTGCGCGGTTTCGAGGCGGTTCGGCAACTGGCCGAGGACTATCGATGGGCGATCGACATCCAGCTTTGCGTCTTCCTGCAGGAAGGCTGGACCAACAGTCCCGGCGCCGAAGACAACGTGGTTGCAGCCCTGAAAGCGGGCGCGCCCGTGGTTGGCGGCGCTCCGCGCTACGATACCGACCATCCGGCCCAGATCGAGCGCATCTTCGCGCTGGCGCGTGAATACGACGCGGATGTCGATATCCATCTCGACGGCGGCTACACGACGCACGACCTCGACATCTTTCAGGTCTGCGACCTGACCGACGAATTCGGCTGGGGCGGCCGCGTCGCCATCGGTCACGGTTCGAAATATTCCTGTCTGCCGCCCAAGGATTTGCGGGCGCTCGGCAAGCGGCTCGGCGAGTCCGGCGTCGCGGTGGCGGTGCTGCCGGCAACCGACCTGTTCAACAATGGCCGGCATCTCGACTACAACGTGATCCGCGGCGTGGCGGACGCCAACGCGCTGATCGAATGCGGCGCAAATTGCTCGATCTCCACCAACAACGTGCTGAACCCGTTCACGCCCTTCGGCGATTGTTCGCTGATCCGCATCGCCAACATGTACGCCAATGTGGTGCAACGCGGCACCGCACCGGAACTCGCCGAATGCTTCGCGATGCTGACCGACCGGCCGGCGCGGATTTTGCGCCGCGACGACTACGGCATTGCAGTGGGCAACCCGGCCGATCTGGTGCTGTGGGACGCGGCCACGCCCGCGGAAGTCGTCGCGACGGTGGCGCCGCCGCTGTGCGGCTACAAACGGGGACGCCGCATCTTTACCCGCCAGCAGCCGGAACTCCACAGGCCGTAGCGGGCGGCCATAACGAGCGGCCGCGATCAGAATCCGGCGACCATGAACAGCCGCA
Source organism: Alphaproteobacteria bacterium (assembly GCA_029861675.1). Next base: position 9,894 of record JAOTYV010000059.1, on the reverse strand, counting down.
AGAACGGAAACAACGTCTTGCCGTTGCCGCGCGGCGGGTAGGCCGCCGCAACACGGCGCGCGTATTCGGCCTCGAAGTCGCTTCGCGCCGGCTCGGACAACGCGTCGAGCAGCGGCCGCAACCGGCTGCCCTTGATGAATTCCACCACCGGATTTTCACCCTCGAGCACCTGGAGATACCGCGTGTGCCAGACATCGACCGATTTCGCGCGCGCCGTCAGCATGTCGTAATACGCCGCCGCCGTATGGATCGGGGCGAGCCGCAGGATCGGTTCCAATGTCGCGCGCCACGGTCCGTCCAACGCGGTATCGACCACCAGACTGTGCGCCGTCTCGTCCCGGTTGTCGGGTATTTGAATGGCGAGCCAGCCGCCCGGCGCGACCAGCCCGGCAAGCCGGGGAAACAGGACATCATGGCCGCCCAACCATTGCAGCGCGGCGTTGGAAAACAACACGTCGACCGGGCGGTCCGGCCGCCATGTCGCGATATCCGCGTTGCCCCAGTCACAATCGAGACCGGTCGCGCGGGCGCGGGCGAGCATGGCGTCCGAATTGTCGAGCCCGGTGATGTGTGCCTTCGGCCACCGCGCGCGCAGCAATGCCGTCACATTGCCCGCGCCGCAGCCGAGATCGACCACCCGTTCCGGCGCCGCGGCGGGCACCCGGGCAAGCAACTCCACCGCCGGGCGCCGCCGATGGTCCGCGAAGGTCAGATATTGCTCCGGATCCCATCCCATCGGCGCGTCAACGGCGTCCAATCGTGCCCCTTGCGCGCACGCCTATTTCAGATGCCCGCCCCACATCTCGAACAGCGACTCCCAGACTTCTTCCGCCGCTTCCGGGGCATAGGTCTGGCGCTCCGCGAAGCAGAAACCGTGGTTGGTGCCGGGAAAAACTTTCAGTGTGTGTTTGGTGCCGGCCGTCTCCAACGCGGCGCTCAGCGTGGGAATGACGTGATCCGGCACCGTATGGTCGGTCTCCGCGAAACCGTAATACATCTCGCCCTTGATCTTATCCAACAGCAGATGCGGCGAATCCTCCGCATCGGTGACGATGCCAACGCCATAAAGCGACGCCGAGGCAGCAAACTTGTGCGGAAAGCGCGCGGCGACGGTGGTGACATAGCGGCCGCTCATGCAATGACCGACGCAGCCGACCGGCCCCGGCTTGACCTTGTCCTGCGCCTCCAAGAAGGCAAGCATGCCGGCGGTGTCGTCGGTCACGTCGGCATTGGTGAGATGGTTCATCGACGCGGTAACGACCGCCGACATCACGTCCGTGCGGCGTGGCAGATCGAAACGCACCGTGCCGATCCGGTAGTACATATCGGGCAACAGGCAGAAGTAGCCGTGCTTGGCGATTCGCCGCGCCATGTTGCACAACTCCTCGCGGAATCCCGGCGCGTCCATGTAGAAAATGATCGCCGGGTAATCGCCTGGCGCCTCCGGACAGGCGGCAAAGGCGGGCATCTTGCCGTGTTTCGTCGTAACGGTGACGGATTTTTCGATCAGGGCCATGGGTGCCTCCACTTGATAGGGCGTTGTTTTTCAACCGCCAGACTTGGGTCGGTGCTCGAACTCCCGATACTCTAACAGCATGCCGCCCCAATGTGCGAGCGGCAGCAAACCTCGACCGCGTGCACGGATCATGACACGATCCAGCGATCTGACCGATACGGGCGATCTACACTGAGACACTAATATGACGCTGATCCTCTCAAACGCGGACATCGAAACGCTGCTCACCATGCCCGACTGCATCGCGGTGCTCGAAGACGCCTATGCGGAGCTGGCGGCCGGCCGCGGCGTGGTGCGGCCGCGCAGCGACAGCCTGGCGCCGACCAAAACACCCGGCGCGATCTACGGTCTTAAATCCGCCGACGGGATCGCGCCGAAATTCGGCACCGGCGCGGTGCGCATCAATTCCGACATCATCACCTTTCCGGAGGTCGGCGGCGTGAAGCGCCGGGTGAAAGTACCGGCGGCGCCCAACAAACGCTGGGTCGGGCTGGTGCTGCTGTTCAGTACCGACACGGGCGAACCGCTGGCCATTTTTCCCGACGGCGTGATGCAGCGGCTGCGCGTCGGCGCGACCAGCGGCCTCGGCGCCAAATACCTCGCCCGGGCGGATACCCGCACGGTCGGCCTGATCGGGTCCGGCTGGCAGGCCGGCGCGCAACTGATGGCCATTGCGGCGGTGCGCCCGGTCGAAAAGGTCCGCTGCTTCAGCCCCAACCATGAAAACCGCGACGCCTTCTGCCGCGAATGGAGCGAAACCCTGGCCCTCGACGTGGCGCCGGCGGACACGCCGGATGATGCAGTCAAAGGCGCGGACGCTGTGCTGTGCGCGACCAGCGCGCTCGACCATGTTTTCTTCGAAGACTGGATCGAACCGGGCATGCATGTGGGGTCGATCAAACTGCCCGAAATCGCACCGGCGGCGATCGCCCGGGCGGACCGCGTGGTCATTCACAATCGGGAAGACCAGCAGCCGGAACGCAAAACCGACGACCTGCCGCAAATCGGGCCGGTGCGCGGCAAAGCCGAATCGGTCAAGCAGGCGGTCGATTTCGACACGCTGCCGACGCTCTTCGACCTGATCGCCGGGCGGGCGGAAAGCCGGACGCGCGACGATCAGGTGACGTGCTTCCTCAACAACACGGGCACCGGATACCAGTTTGCCGCCTGCGGCGCGGTGGTCTACCGCAAGGCCCGCGAACTCGGCATGGGCAACGCGCTGCCGACCGACTGGTTCACCGAAGATGTACACCCGTAGGACACCCTGTATTGCGACAGCCTGCGTCACCAAAGACATGCGTCGATAATCGGGTCCGGCCGCACTGCTCCCGCCATATCGTGGCTACATGAGCACGGACGACGCCTCGACCGGTGTGCCGCTGACGGCGGGCCGCCGCCGGCTGATCGCCTGCGCCATGACGTCGGCCGCGGCGATGCAGGGGATGGACACCTTTGCGTCCGCCGTGGCCTTGCCCGAAATTCGCGGCGTGATGTCGGCGACGATCGACGAAGCCGCCTGGATCCTGACCTCGTTTCTCGTGGCGTCGGCCATCTTTACCCCGCTGTTCGCCTGGCTGAGCCGGCGCTTCGGCGCGCGGCGCCTACTGCTGATCACCACGGCGGCGTTCTTCGTCTGCACCCTGCTGGTGGCCCAATCGGATTCCCTGGCGGAGCTGGTGGCCTACCGCTTCCTGCAAGGGATCAGCGCCGCGGGGATGGGGCCGCTGAGCCATCAGGTGATGTTCGCCAGCTATCCCCGGGAGGAATACGGCGTCGCCATTAGCTGGCTCACCGCGGGCCGTATGAGCGGCGTGATGATCGGCCCTATCTTGGGCGGCCTGCTGACCGAATATCTGAGCTGGCGCTGGATCTATTACAGCAATCTGCCGCTGTGCCTGTTCGGATTTTGGCTGATCTACCGCTACGTTCCGGAAGACAAGATCAAGGAACCGCCGAAATTCGATTTCTTCGGCTTCATCCTGCTCAGCGTCGCGATTGGCATGCTGCAGCTCATGCTCGACCGCGGCGAGCGGCAAAACTGGTTCGACTCCACCGAAATCATCATCTGGGCCGCGCTGGGCGCCGCCGCGTTCTACCAGTTCGTCGTCCATGTTTCGACCACGCGAAACGCCTATATCAACCCGGCGATCTTCGCCGACCGGGATTTTCTGATCGGCGTGTTCTTTATCTTCATTCTCGCCATCATGGTGATCGGCTTTGCCGGCCTTCTGCCCTCGCTCCTGCAAAATCATATGAACTACCCGGTCTCGACCGCGGGCCTGCTTGTCGCGCCGCGCGGCGTCGGCACCTTGATCGCGTCGGTCATCGCGGGCGCGTTCTTGGCGCGGTTCCAGCCGCGCCCGGTGGTGGTCCTCGGCATCCTCTGCATGGCGGCATCGACCTGGATGATGGCGCAATTCACCCGCGATGTGGACGCCTGGACAATTGCCTTCATCATCACGCTGCAAGGCGCCGGCTTCGGGTTCTTTTCGGTATCCGTTACCGCAATGGCGTTCCAATCGATCGACTCGGCGCTGCGCCCCGATGCGACAAGCATGCTCAGTCTCGGCCGGCGCATCGGATCCAGCGTCGGCGTCTCGGTGCTGGTCGGACAGCTCGTCCGCAACACGCAGGAGAATCGCGGTGCGCTGATGGAAAACATCAGCATCTATAACGAGCGGCTGCGCCATCTGACCCTGCCCGATCAATGGGATACCGGGACGGTCAGTGGCCTCGTCAGCCTGGAGCGCGAGGTAAACCGGCAGGCGGAATTCCTCGCCTACCTGTACGATTTCAATCTGATGACAGTGCTGATTTTACTGCTGTTGCCGCTGGTTTTCCTGGTGCGAAAGCGGCCGGATTCATAGAGTGTGATATCGGCGCATTGGCCGCGTTTCGCCGAACGGCCATGTTTTCCAACAAGAGTATTCGACAGACAGGAGCCCCCGCCATGAAACTATTCTATTCCGCCAATTCCCCTTACGCCCGCCGGCCCCGAATCGCTGTCCAGGAAGCCGGTCTGCAGGATCGCGTCGAGGAAATCAATCTCGAACCGCTTCAGGAAAAGAGCTCGATCGTCAAAGAATACGGTCCGGGCGGCAAAGTGCCCGCGCTGCTTACCGATAGCGGCGTATTTTTATGCGAATCCCTGATCATCGCGCGCTACCTGGATGAAGTTTCCGGCGGCAAGCTTTACCCGTCCGATCCGGCGGCGCGGGAATTCACCTATCAGGTGGAAGGGATCGCGTCGATGCTGATGGATTCGCTGTTTACCCGGTCGCATGAGAATCGAAGGGAGTCCTCGATACAATCACCCGCGGCAATCGAGAAGGAAGCAGCGCGCGCGCAGCACTGTTACGACGCGCTGGAATCGTTGGTCGACCGGTTCGACCACCAAATCGACATGGGAACCATTACCGCTGTCGCATCGCTGGGTTACGCCGACGGGCGGCATCCGGGCGACGACTGGCGCAAGGGCCGGCCCAAATTGGCGGCCTGGTTCGAGACGATGATGCAGCGCCCGTCGATGGCGAGCACCAAACCGTCGTTCTGATCGCGCGCCGACACGGGAGCCGCGGCGAGGCCATTTCCGGCTCAAATTGACTCTGGGGAGATGGCCTATCTCTTTGTCTCTACGCAAATACGTCACCGCGAACCGTTTCGGTTCGCTCGGGATTTGCGCTACGACGCGGCCGCCTCCTGTATCGCCCGCCAGACCCGCTCCGGCGTCATCGGCATTTCGAGATGTTTGACGCCGACCGGCTCGAGCGCATTGTTGACCGCGTTCATCACCGCCGCCAGCGAGCCCACCGTACCGGCCTCGCCGACGCCTTTCACGCCGAGCGGATTGGTCGCGGTCGGCACCGGGTGCGCGCCGACGTCGAAGCTGCAGAAATTATCGGCGCGCGGCATGGTGTAATCCATGAACGAGCCGGAGAGCAGCTGGCCGCTGTCGGCCTCGTAGGCCATGTGCTCCATCAGCGCCTGACCGGCGCCCTGCGCGATGCCGCCATGCACCTGCCCCTTGACCAGCAGCGGGTTGATCTCGACGCCGCAATCGTCGATGACGTTGTAGCGCAGCAGCTCGATCTCGCCGGTCTCCGGCGTCACCTCGACTTCGACGATATGGCAGCCGTTTGGATAATTGTTGACCTCCGGCGAATAGGTGGCGAATTCATAGAGGCCCTGCTCCATCCCCTCGGGCACCTTTTTCGCGTTGAACGCCGCCTTCGCGGCATCCTGAAAATCGATCGAACGGTCGGTGCCGGCAATCAGGAACCGCCCATCCTCGAACGCGATATCCGCCTCGGACGCCTCCAGCAAATTCGCGGCGATCTTGCGTGTCTTGTCGAGGATCTTTTCCGCCGCGTGCAGTACCGCCGAACCGCCGATCGCGGCCGACCGCGAGCCGCCGGTGCCGGTTCCATAGGACACCTTGTCGGTATCGCCTTCGATCACGACGAGATCTTCCGGCTCCATGCCGAGCTTCTCGCAAACGATCTGCTTGTAAATCGTCTCGTGACCCTGGCCGTGCGGCGTTGTGCCGACCAATATCGTGGCGGTTCCCGACGGGTCGAATCGCAGTTCGGCGGTCTCGGATTGCGGCGCCGCCGCGCGCTCGATCGTGCACGACATGCCGATGCCGCGAAGCTTGCCTTCCTTCGCCGACTGCGCGCGCCTGTCGGCAAATCCGGCATACGCGGCCTTTTCGAGCGACTGGTCGAGAATCGCTTCGAACTCGCCGCAATCATAGGTGAAGGTGAGCGGTGTCTTGTACGGCATCGCCTCGGGCGGAATGAGGTTGCGCCGCCGCAGCTCTGCCGGGTCGATCTTCAATTCGCGGGCCGCGATGTCGATGGTCCGTTCGAGAATGTACGACGCCTCGGGCCGGCCGGCGCCGCGATAGGCGGACATCGGCGAGGTGTTGGTCAGCACGGCGGACACCGCGACATGGATCGCCGGCGTCGTATAGACCCCGGCAAGCCCGCCGATATTGTTGGTCGGCGGCCCGAAGCCGCCGGATGAAACGTAAGCGCCGAGATTGGCGCTGGTGCGCACGCGCAACGCCAGGAATTTGCCGTCCTTGTCGAGCGCCAGGTCGACCTCACTGACATTGTCCCGCGCATGGTCGTCGGCGACGAAGCCTTCGCTGCGTTCGCAGCGCCATTTGACCGGCCGCCCGACGCGTTTCGACGCCCAGGCAACCAGCGGCATTTCGGGATAGAACGCGCCCTTCATGCCGAAGGAACCGCCCATGTCGCCGGTCACGAACCGCATCTGATTTTCACGGATATGAAAGACGTTCTTACAAAGCTCGGTGCGCCCCGCATAAGGCCGCTGAACGCCCGAATACATCGTGTAGTGATCGCGCCCCGGATCGTATTCCGCCAGCGCACCGCGCGGCTCCATCGAATTGGCATTCACCCGGTTGATCACGAACCGCTGGCTGAAGACATGCGGCGCGGACTCGATCGCGGCGTCGGTCGCGGCGGCGTCGCCGCACTCGTAGAAAAAGGATTCATTGCGGGAACACTCCTCCCACAGTAACGGCGCTTCCGGATCCGCCGCCTTGTCGGTTGCCACGATATGGGGAAGCGATTCGTAATCGACCTCCACCAATTCTCCCGCATCCTTGGCGATATCGACCGTATCGGCGACCACCACGGCGACAATCTGTCCCACATGACGCACCCGATCCCCGGTCACGGATGGGCGCGGCGGACGATACATGATCGCGCCGTCGCGGCGCTTGAAAGGCGTCGGGCCAACAACGCCGCCGAGGCCGTCCGCTTCATGATCCGCGCCGGTCAGAACCGCGAGCACACCCGGCATGGCCAGCGCCGCGGACGTATCGATACCTTTGATTTCCGCATGCGCATAAGGCGAACGGACCATCACCGCATGCGCCTGGTTCGGCAGCGCAAAATCATCCACATAGCTGCCGCGGCCCTTGAGAAGACGCGGATCCTCGGTACGGGGGACCGATTGTCCGATGGCGTATTTCAACATGCGCGAATTCTCCTGATACGGTGGCGCCGGATGCGGGTCTGCAATCTGGGACGTGCATTCCACCGACTATCCTCTCCGATCAAGCGGCAGCATGGCAAGTCCTGCGGGCGCGCCCTTTTCCTTCTTGGCGCTCTTGCCGCTACAATGCGTCAACCAAATACGATTCAGGAAATGGACACGCGGAATGGAAAGTCAAACATTCGACTACATCGTGGTGGGCGCCGGGTCGGCCGGGTCGGTCCTTGCAAACCGGCTGACCGCCAACGGAAAACATCGGGTCCTGCTGCTGGAAGCCGGGCGCGCGAGCCATCCGTGGTCGCGCATTCCGATCTGCTTCGGCAAGCTGATCGACAATCCCGCCGCCAATTGGTGTTACGATTCCGAACCCGAGGAAAGCACGGGCCAGCGGCGCATTCCGGTTCCCCGCGGCCGGTTGCTCGGCGGTTCGAGCTCCATCAACGGCATGGTCTTCGTCCGCGGACAGGCGCATGACTACGATCACTGGGCGCAGCTCGGCAATCGCGGCTGGAGCTACAGCGACGTGCTGCCGATCTTCAAGCGGATGGAGAGTTATGACGGCGGCGACGATGCCTTGCGCGGCCGCGATGGCCCGCTGCGGGTCACCGATACAACCGAGGGCGGTCCGCTGTATGACGCGATGATCCGGGCCGCCGAGGAAATCGGCATCAAGTACAACCCGGACTACAACGGGACAGCGCAGGACGGCATCTGCATGACGCAGGCGACGATCAACAAGGGCCGCCGGATGAGCACCGCCTATTGCTATCTCGACCCGGCGCGAAACCGGCAGAATTTGCAGATCGAAACGGAGGCGCTCACCGAGGCCCTGCTGATCGAGGATCAACGCTGCGTCGGCGTACGCTATTCGGTCGGCGGCACGACGCGGGAAGCCCGCGCGGAACGGGAAGTCATCGTCAGCGCGGGATCGATCAACTCGCCGCAACTGCTGGAATTGTCGGGCATCGGCAAACCGGAGGTGTTGCAGGATTCCGGCATCGCGGTACGCCATGCCTTGCCGGGAGTCGGCGAGAACCTCCGGGACCACTATTCGCCGCGCATGAAGTATCAGATCACCGTGCCGGGCATCACCTATAGCGACACGGCACGCGGCCTCCGCCTCGTCGGACAAGTATTGCGATACGCGGCGACTCGGCGCGGCTTTTTGTCCATGCCGGCCTCGCCGATCCGCGTCTATTTCCGGACACGCGAGGGTCTGGAATCGCCCGACGCCACCTTTTCCTGCCTGCCGTTTATCGCCGGCCCGAACCGGACGATCTCGCCGGAGCGCGGCGTCACCATCAACGTCAATGTGTTGCGTTCGGACAGCACCGGCAGCATTCACGTAAAGACGGCCGACCCGAAGACGCCGCCCGCGATCAAGTTCAACTTTCTATCCTCGGAAATCGACCGCGAAGGTCTGCTGGTGGCGTTACGCAAGGCCCGGGAGTTCATGAGCGCCGCGTCCCTGCAAGACATCGTCGGCTCGGAAATCGCGCCGGGCGCCAAACTAGAATCCGATTCCGAGATCCTCCAATGGGTGCGCGAAACCGCGGAGACAACCTATCATCCGGTGGGCACGTGCAAGATGGGCACCGACCCCATGGCGGTGGTCGACGATCAGCTTCGCGTGCACGGATTGCGGGGGCTACGCGTGGCCGACGCCTCGATCATGCCGACGCTGACCTCGGGCAATACCAACGCTCCCTCCATCATGATCGGCGAGAAGGCGGCGGAAATGGTGCTGGCAAGCGCCGCCTAGGATACCGGCATGCCAGGCCGATCCGCACCGGCAACGCCCCGGGCAATGTTGCTGGCGTTGCTGATCGCGCCGCATGTCATGGGCTCGATCAATCTGGCGGCAATTGCCGCGATGGCGCCGCTGATCAAGCAGGATCTCGGTCTGTCATTGGCTGAAATCGGGCTACTGTCGACCGCCTATACGGTCTGTCAAGGCGCGGCGGGACTGCCGTCCGGCATTGCGGTCGACCGGCTCGGCATTGGCTGGACGATACTGCTCGGTTTCGTGTTTCTTGCCGGCGGCGCCGGGGTTTTCAGCCAGGCCGATGGCTACATGCCGTGCCTGATCGGCGCCGGAATTATGGGTGTCGGTTATGCCTGCATGAACCCGGCGACCGCCAAGGCGGTGTTCGACTGGTTTCCTCGCAACCGCCGCGGCACGGTGATGGGCCTCAAACAGACCGGCGTGCCGATCGGATGGACGCTCGGCGCCTTTGCCCTGCCGCTGGCGGCGATCTTTGGCTGGCACGCGGTGATGCTGCTCATCGCCGGGGCGGGCTTGGCGAGTGGCTTGGTCTATCTTCCGATGGCGAAGCGCCCGGTACTGTCGC
>JAOTYV010000435.1 GCA_029861675.1 Alphaproteobacteria bacterium | reverse complement strand
CGCCGGGGCAGAAACGGCCGGCTCTGACGGCGGAATTCGGTGAACTCCTGCGCAACCGGACTCTTGCCGCGATCGAACTCAACACCTTCCTCTATCATGCCGCCCAGCAGAATCTGTATACCTTCACAACGCTGTTCTTTCGGGAGGCCCTGCACGCCAGCGCCTGGTACGCCAGTTTCGCGCTGCAGCTCGCCCAGGGCGGCAGCATCATTGCCCGTGTCGCGATTGGCGCGATCAGCGATTTCTTCCTCGACGGACGCCGCAAGCCGGCCGCCGTCGCGGTCTGTTTCGCCTCCGCCATTCTCTGTCTCGGCGTCGTGCTGCTGCAGCCCGGCGGCTTGGGCGTCCACAGCGGTCTGGTGCTGTTCTTCCTCCTCGGCATTGCCATGTGCTCCGCCTCACCGATCCATCAGACGATGGTAGTCGAATCGGTCGAGCCGCGGCTCGGCGGTACGGCAATGGGGTATCATGTAACGGTGGTTCCCGCCGGCAAGGCCATCGGCCCGCCGCTGTTCGGTTTCATCGCCGACCGGTTCAGCTATGACGGCGCATGGCTGGCCACCGCGGCAATGGTCCTTCTGGCCGGCATCATCGTCACATGGTTCTACCGGGAGAAATCCAGCGCGGAAGAACCGGCCGAGATACCCAGACCCAAAAGCAAGGATGGAAGCATATGACGACACGCGAAGCGCTATTCGAAAACGGCGAAGCCATGCGGACGACCTTAAGGGTCGAGGATACCGAACGGGCGCAAGCCGAAGGCGGCACCGCCCCCGGCTTCGAGCAAATGATCACCGAGACCGCCTATGGCGCCCTGTGGACCCGGCCGGGCCTCTCGCTGCAAGACCGGATGATCTGCACCCTTTCCGCGCTCTGCGTTCAGCCGCATGCGGCGGCGCTGAAGCGCTTTGTCGGCGCGGCGCTCGACATCGGTCTCGACGCGCGCGCGATCCTCGAGGTCTTCGTTCAATGCGGTCTCTATGGCGGTTTTCCACTTACCGAGACCGCTTCCGCCGTCGCCAAAACGGTCTTCACCGAACGCGGCATTGCGATCGCAGCGGAGCCGGACCGCGACGAGTCGCTCGACGTGCTGCAACTGAGAGGCGACGACCTGCTCGCGGACCTGCACGGCGCACGCGGACGCCAGGGCTATGCGGCGCCGGACAATCCCGTCACCGACGGGTTGTACTCGTTGGCCATCCAGTACGGCTACGGCGAGTTGTGGTTCCGGCCCGGGCTCGACCGCCGATCGCGCATGCTGTGCGCGCTGGCCGCCTTTACCGCCCTTCGGCTGGAGTCGCAGGTACGAAAATTCTCGCAATCGGCAATTGCGCTTGGCCTGACCCGGGAAGAGGTAGTGGAAGCGGTGATGCAAACCGCGCCCTATAGCGGCTTCCCGCCGGCGCTCAATGCGCTCGCCGCAATCAGCGAGGTCCTGTCGGCGGATTGACGATCGCCGCGGCGGTCAGTCGAGGATGACGTGCGGGATGAAACGGGCGTCGTCCGACGTGATCAGGACTTTGTCTTCGCGGACACACATGCCGGCCGCTTCGCTGGCGACCAGCCAGCAGCCGACCATCGCCCGGTTGCCGGCGAATTCGGCCAAGGGGTGAAACGCCTGTACGACGAAGCCCTCTTCGCCATAGGGGCCGTCATTGCGGATCTCGGAAACACCGTCGCGGATCAGTTCGATGTTGTTGCCTTCGCGGGAATACAGCGGCTTGCGCATAAAGGTATCGCCGAGCGCCGATGCCGCCGGATCATCCTCGAAATAGGTCGGCAGCAGGTTGGGATGCCCTTCGAACATTTCCCACAGCAGGGCGAGCATACCCTTGTTCGACAGTATGGCCTTCCACGCCGGCTCGATGAATTGTGTCCCGCTCTTCGGGATGTTCTGGCCGAACTCCTCGATCATCAGCCATTCCCATGGATAGAGCTTGAACAGGGTGGTGATGACGTTTTCGTCAAGATCGGTGAAACGGCCTTCGGAATCGATGCCGATCTCTTCCATATAAAGCACGCAGGTCTCCAGGCCGGCTTGCCGGGCGCAATCCTCCAAATAATCGACCGTTCCCCTGTCTTCCTCGGTATCCTGGGCACAGGCAAAATGGAGCATCCCATCGATGCCGAATTGCGCAAGCGCGCCTTGCAATCGTTCGTGCAGCGAATTGAACTGGTCGCAGCCTTGCGGCACCAATCCGCGTTCCATCGCCTGCTCGAGCCAGACCCATTGGAAAATTGACGATTCATAGAGCGTCGTCGGCGTGTCCGCATTGTATTCGAGGAGTTTCGCCGGGCCCCGGCCATCGTATGAAAAATCGACCCGGCCATAGAGGTTCTTGTGACCGCTTTTCCAAGTATCGGCGACGTGGTTCCAGAACGGTTCGGGAATGCGTAGCCGGGTCAGGATTTCTTCGTCGGCGATGGCGCGCTCGACGACGGAAAAACACATCTTTTCGATTTCCTCTACCGGATCCTCGAGATCATCCTCGATTTCCCGCAGCGTGAACCGGTAATACGCGCTTTCGTCCCAATAGGGATCATCGTCGATCGAATGGAAGTTAAAGCCGTGCTCTTTCGCCGTTGCGCGCCAATCCTCGCGTTCGGCGACTGGGATTCTTTGCATCCGGCGATTCCCGCCGCGTGTTGTCCCGGTTCAGCCCCGCGCCGATCCGAATGCCCGGCCGCGCGCGCCGAAGCCGCCGCGTGAAGTAGTGCGGGATTTTACCGTCGGCCGTTTGGTCGCCGATCGCGCGACCTTGGTTACGCCGGTTGCCCCACCGACCTTGCGGTTGTCGCCCGTCCGAAAATTTTTCGAGTCGTCGGCGGAGCGATAGAGCGGCTGGCTAACGACGCTGCTGCGCCCGGCGATCATGCTGCCCATCATGTATCCCATCATCAGCGGCATGAACACCGACCCGCCGCCGCTCGACCGGTACGGCGCGGTTTCACACCGTTCCGCACCGAAATCCGCTTCGCAATCCGCCTTCGAATTGTATTTTGGGGCAA
>JAOTYV010000044.1 GCA_029861675.1 Alphaproteobacteria bacterium | reverse complement strand
CGATGTACCCGCCGGGCGATCGTCTGGAGCCGCGCCGGTCCGTGATAGACCGCGTAGAACCCGGCCATCACCGCCAACAGCACCTGCGCGGTGCAGATGTTGCTGGTCGCCTTCTCGCGCCGGATATGCTGCTCGCGCGTCTGCAACGCCAGACGCAAGGCCGGACGCCCTTTCCCGTCCACCGAGACACCGACAAGCCGGCCGGGCAGTGACCGCTTGTGATCGCCGGAGCACGCAATATAGGCCGCGTGCGGGCCGCCGAATCCAAGCGGCACGCCGAACCGTTGCGCACTGCCGACCACGATATCCGCCCCCCATTCGCCCGGTGGCGTCAACACCAGCATGGCGAGCAGGTCGGCGGCGATGCTGACCAGCGCGCCGCTTTCATGCGCCTGAGTGACGAGATCCCGATAGTCCTCGATCCCGCCATCGGTGGCCGGATATTGCAGCAGAATCCCGAACGGCGCCGGATCGGGCAAGCCGTCGCGGTGATCGCCGACGACGACCTCGATACCGAGCGGCCGCGCCCGCGTACGGAGTACCTCGATGGTCTGCGGAAGGCAGCGTTCCGAAACGAAGAAGCGGTCGCTCTTGCTCTTGCCGACACGGCGGCACATCGTCATCGCCTCGGCCGCCGCGGTCGCCTCATCCAGCAACGACGCGTTGGCGACCTCCATTCCGGTGAGGTCGCAGATCATCGTCTGGAAATTCAACAAGGCCTCGAGCCGGCCCTGGCTGATTTCCGGCTGATAGGGCGTGTAGGCGGTGTACCAGCCCGGATTTTCCATCACATTGCGCAAAATGACCGGCGGCGTGATGCAGTCGTAATAGCCTTGCCCGATCATGGAACGCATCACCGTGTTGCGCCCGGCCATTCCGCGAAGGGTCTCCAGCGCATCCCGTTCGCTGCAGCCGCCGCCGAGATCGAGTTCGTGATCGCTGCGGATCGCCGCCGGTACCGCCGCATCGATCAGCGCGTGGAGCGATGCGAATCCGAGGCTGTCGAGCATCTCCGCGATTTCCGTATCGCCCGGCCCGATATGCCGATGGACAAAATCGTCTTTTTGTTCGAGTGCGCTAAGCGGTGCGTTTTCAGTCATTGCGTCCTTTCCCATCGGCGTTGCCGCGGTCAGCCGTGTTCCTTGATGAATTCCGCATACGCGGCGTCATCCATCAGCGCTTCCAATTGCGCCGGATCGGAAATCTTGATCTTGAAGAACCAGCCGCCGCCCAGCGGATCGCCGTTCACGGCCCCCGGCTCATCGACCAGCCCCTCATTGACCTCGACAACCTCGCCCTTGACCGGCGAATAAATTTCGGAGGCGGCCTTCACCGATTCCACGACCGCCGCTTCGTCGTCCGGCGAGACGGTTTTCCCAATGTCCGGCAATTCGATGAAAACGACGTCGCCCAATTGCTCCTGGGCAAAATTGCTGATGCCGATGGTGCCGATATCTCCCTCGACGGTGATCCATTCATGATCTTCGCTATACCGGATGTTGCTCATCGCTCTTCTCGCCTCCCTCAATGACTCTTTGCCGCTAACCGCGGTAATAGTTTGCCGGTACGAACGGCATCTTCGTGACCTGTTCTTTCAACGGACGGCCGCGCACGATTGCGGTCACGATCGTGCCGACTTCGCGAAATTGCGTTTGCACATAACCCATCGCGACGGGGCCGGCCACGGTCGGGCCGAAACCACCGCTCGTAACGACGCCGATATCCGTGCCGTCGTTATCCGTCAGCCGGGCGCCCTCGCGCGCCGGCGTCCTGTCCTCCGGCCGCAATCCGACACGAACCCGCTCGACACCGTCGCGAAGTTGCCGCTGCACCACGGCGTCGCCGGGAAAGCCGCCCTGTTCGCGGCGCCGTTTGCCGATCGACCAGGTAAGCGCCGCCTCGACCGGTGTCGTCGTCTCGTCGATATCATGCCCATACAGACACAGCCCGGCCTCCAGACGCAGCGAATCGCGCGCGCCCAATCCGATGGCCTCGACTTCCGCTTCGTCAAGCAACGCCGCGGCGAGGTCCGCCGCCTGTCCCGATGGCACCGAAATTTCGAACCCGTCTTCGCCCGTATAGCCGGACCGGGTCAGGCCGCAGGGCACGCCGCCCACCGTCGCCCGTGCGGCCGTCATGAATTGCATGGTATCCAACGTGATATCGGTGTGCCGCTGCAGCACCGCGGACGCCAGCGGCCCCTGCAGCGCAATCAGCGCCAGGTCGTCCAAGACGTCGACATCGATGCCACCGGGCAGGCCCGCCCGTAGATGGGCGATATCCTCGGCCTTGCAGGCGGCGTTGACGACGACGGCATGGTGGTCGCCCGCATTGGTGACGATCAGGTCGTCCAGAATGCCACCGCGGTCGTTGGTGAACATGGTGTAGCGCATCCGTCCCGGGTCGAGCCCTTGGATGTCGCCGGGAACGAGGGTTTCCAACGCCGCCGCCACGCCGTCGCCGCGCAGCGCCACCTGTCCCATATGCGATACGTCGAAAAGCCCGGCCGCGGCGCGGGTGTGGAGGTGTTCCTTAAGAACACCCAGCTTGTACTGCACCGGCATGGCATAGCCGGCGAAGGGAACCATTTTCGCCCCCATCGATAGGTGAAGATCGTTGAGCGGCGTGGTTTCGAGCGCAGCATTTTCCGCAAGGGTCACCGGCGTTCCTCCGACAGGCACATGGCGTCATCCGAAGCCCGTTACCGGTCTCCGAACCCCGCTCTGTCGTGGAACCTGAGAGTATCACCAGCCGCACCCGCGGAACGTGGCTTACCCCTTCGGTGAGGTACAGCCGGGTGTCGCCCGGCCGTCCTACTCTCCAGAGTGCCCTCCCCCGACGGTCCTTTCGCCTGAGAGATTCCGGGGCGGTTGCTCCTTCGGCGCCAACGCCATCGTTCGGCGTCTGGCCTCTCCCGCAGGGTTCACAGGGCATGTCGAATGCGGCCCCAAGACGGACCGACGGATTCAAAGCTACGGCAGTAGCCCCATTTGTCAACCGGAGAAGGTAAAGCCGCGCAAAGCGACTGATTTACACCACTAACGGCGGCGCTGGCGGCGGCGGTTATGCGCGAGCTCCTCGGGCGTCATCTCGAAGCCGAGATACACGATATAGTCGGAGGTCGAGTCGTTTTTGCGGCGCGGAATGGTCACCGTGACGTTCTCCGCGAAGTTGAACCGGGTGTCCTGCCGCTCGAACGCCGCGATGATCGGAAATTCGGTGCGGGTCAACACGGTCTTGTCTTTCTTGAGAATTGCCACGAAATAGGCGAATTCGGCCTTGTCCGTCGTATTCGCCGGCCCCCGGACGGCCTCGATCGAAATACTCAATTCGATATCGATCGATTTCGCATCGAAATCGCAGATCCCCGAAAATGTCGTCATTTTCGTGCGAAACACCACGTCGGTCGGCGTCTTCGCCGAGGCCGGCTTGTAGCGCGCCAGCTCGCCCGCGTCTGCGAGAATCGCGGTCGGCGGGCAGTTTCCGATCGTTCCCTGATCAAGCGGCCCACGACACGCGGCGAGAAGCAGCGTGACAATCGCAACCGCCCCGAATTGGCAAACCCGAAATATGTTCAAGAATCCCTCGCCGCTATAGCCAGATATTTAGAGCGAATTGTGCTTACCGTCGCATAGCGGCTGCCCATCGGTTTGCTTGCAGCCGCAGAAATACACCGCCTTGGAACGCTTGGCCGTGTATTCGACCGGACTAAATCCAGTTCCCTTGTGGCTTCCGTCGCAAAAGGGTTGCGTCTTGCTTCGGCCGCAAGCGCACCACCAATAGGATTTACCCTCTTCCACATCGACTTCATAAGGCGATTTCTGTGCGACCACGGGATCAGACATAACTGGTTTCCTCTTCGATTTTCCGGCTAAACCCGGCACGCATCCGGACAATGCGCCATTGACGCTGCGGCGCGGAGGATACTAGACAAGCCCCTGCAATGCGACAAGAACCGGATGATCCATGACGCCAACCGCCCTGCAATCGGCCGCGGCCCGGCGCTATGGCAGGATTTGGCATAACGGAACGACTTGAAATGGCCGTCTATACGGAAGTTTCCGACGAAGAATTGGAACGATTTGTCGCCGAGTACGACATTGGCGACGTCCTGTCGTGCAAGGGAATTGCCGAAGGCGTGGAGAACAGCAATTACCTGCTGCAGACCGAAACCGGCCAATACATTCTGACATTGTATGAAAAGCGGGTGGCGCCCGAGGATTTGCCGTATTTCCTGAACTTGATGGAACACTTGGCGGACAAGGGAATTCCGTCGCCGACACCCCTGCACGGTCGCGACGGCCAGTCCCTGCGCAGGCTCTGCGAACGTCCGGCGGCAATCATAAGTTTTCTCGAGGGCATGTGGCCGCGGCGCATTCAACCCTTCCACTGCGCCGCATTGGGCGCTGCGCTGGCCAAATTCCATCTCGCCGGCGCGTCCTTCCCCATGACCCGCCGGAACAGTTTGACCGTCGACAGCTGGCGCCCGCTGTTCGCCACCTGCGCGGCGCGCGCCGGCGAGGTCGAGCCCGGATTGGATGCAACCTTGTCCGCTGAACTGGACTATCTGGAAACTCATTGGCCGACGGCCCTGCCGGTCGGCGTTTGCCATGCGGATTTATTCCCGGACAACGTGTTTTTTCGCGGCGAAACGCTGTCCGGGATGATCGATTTCTATTTTGCCTGCAACGATTTCATCGCCTATGACGTCGGCGTCTGCATGAACGCGTGGTGCTTCGAGCGCGACGGGAGCTTTAACGTCACCAAGGCGAAGCTTCTGCTGGCCGCGTACCGCAAGGAACGGCCATTTTCGCAGGATGAATTGAAGGCTCTACCGGTGCTGGCGCGCGGCAGCGCCATTCGCTTCCTGCTGACCCGGCTTCACGACTGGCTCCACCATCCGGAAGGCGCCATGGTCCGGCCGAAGGACCCGTTGGAGTATCTCCGCATCCTCAAGTTTCACCAGCATGTCGACGAACCCGGCGCATACGGATTGCAATGATGAGCAAGAACGAGACGATCGATTTATTCACCGACGGCGCGTGCCGGGGCAATCCGGGGCCGGGCGGCTGGGGCGTTGTGATGCGCTGGCGCGACCACGAGAAGGAACTCAAGGGCGGCGAGCCGGACACGACCAACAACCGCATGGAGATGATGGCGGCGATCAAGGGTCTCGAATCGCTGAAACGGCCATCGCGGATTCGCGTGTACACCGACAGCACCTATGTGCGCGACGGCATTACCAAGTGGATCCATGGCTGGAAAAAACGCGGATGGAAGACCGCCGACAAGAAACCGGTCAAGAATGTCGATCTATGGCAGCGCCTCGAAGCCGCCCTGGAGCCCCATCAAGTGGACTGGCATTGGGTTAGGGGGCATGACGGCCACCCGGAGAACGAACGCGCCGACGCGCTCGCCCGCGCCGGCGTGCCGGGAGGCTGATCCCGCCCGGCCGCTTCACCGGTCGCGGCCCGAACAGGCGACTAGAGCTGATCGAGAATCGATTCGGCGCCCGAGATTTCCAGCGCCCCGCCGTCTTCGAGGTTTAGCTGCTTCACCACGCCATCGTCGATCACCATCGAAAAACGCCGCGCCCGGACACCAAGACCGCGCTCCGTCAGGTCCAGCTCGATGCCCATTTTTTGGGTCAGATCAGCGCTGCCGTCGCCCAACATCTCGATCCGGTCGCCGGTGCCCTGATCCTTCGCCCATGCGCCCATGACGAACGCGTCATTGACCGACAGACAGGCGATGGTGTCCACGCCCTTGGCCTTGATCGCATCCGCATTCTGCAAGAACCCGGGCACGTGCTGCGCCGAACAGGTCGGCGTGAAGGCGCCCGGCAAGCCGAACAAGACGACCTTCTTGCCCGCGCAAAGTGCTTCCGTCGTCACCGCTTCCGGCCCGTCCGCGCTCATTTTGTACAATGTGGCGGAAGGAATTTTGTCACCAACCTTAATCGTCATGGAGTGCCCCGTTCGCTGGTTATTTTTGCCCGGCGGCAGCGCGCCGCCCGCCAGCAGAACAGATACGGCAACCCGGCCAATTGTCCACAGAATTTTGCCGCGTCCGGGCGATCGCGATCAACGCGCGACAATAGTCTTGTCGCGGGCAGCCGCGGTAATCGCGCTCAGCACCGCGTTTTCGGTCAGCAGCTCCGGCAAGACGACGCCGTGCGGCATGAGCGGGCCATAGACCACATTGAACGGAATGCCGAACCGTCCGAACTTCGCCAGATAGCTGCTGATTTTGGGATCGGGCCGCGTCCAGTCGGCCTGCATGGCGATGATCGAAGGGCCGTGTACCAGCGTGGCGACTCGGCCCCGTCCAAACACAAATGCCTTGTTGACCTGACACGTAATGCACCAATCGGCGGTGACATCCACCAGAACAACCTTGCCGTTGCGCACATGTTCGGCAATCGCCGATTCGTCAAAGGGCCGCCACACCGTCCCGGCCTTAACAATCGATGGACCGGCCGGCATCGGGTCCCGCACGACCGGCACGGCGATGGCAGCGACGATCAGGATCGCCGTCGCGGTCGTCGCATGGCGCGCGAACCGGGACCCCTGGATTCGGCGGACCGCATAAACCATCGGCACCAGCAACAGCAGGAAACCGACCGCAAGCGTCGTATCCGGACCGCTCTGTACATAGAGAACCGACAGCAGCCACACCGCGGTACCGACCAGAGCGACCGCCAGTACACGGCGAAGCGTCACCATCCAGGCGCCCGGACGCGGCAGCCGCGTGGCCAGCGCCGGCGCCACGGCAATTACCAGAAACGGAATTGCCAGCCCGATACCCAGGGCAAAAAACACCGCATAGATTTCCGCCGCGCCACGGCTCAAGGCAAACCCGACCGCGGTGCCGAGAAACGGCGCGGAGCAGGGGGTCGCAAGCAGCGTTGCCAGCGCGCCGGTCATGAAATGCCCGATCAGAGAGCGCCCATGACTATGCTTGGCGGCCCAGCCGGCAAAGGCCGACGGCATATGAAACTCGAAAAGGCCGAACAGATTGCACGCGAAGAGCGTCAAGATCGCCGCCATCGCCACCAGGAATACCGGCTGCTGGAACTGAATGCCCCAGCCGATCGCCAAGCCGGACGATTTCAATCCGACAAGGAAGGTGGCCAACACCATGAACGAAAACAGGATCCCCGCCGCCGATGCCAGGAATCCGACCCGGACCGCGCCGCGGTCGGCGCCGCCATGCCCCACCACCTTGAGCAGCTTGATCGACAACACCGGCAATACGCAGGGCATCAAATTCAAAATCAAGCCGCCCAACACGGCGAGCAGCAGAACGGTGATAAATGTCAGGTCGCCCCCCGGAATCGCGCCCACCGGAACATCGGCGATATCGCCGAGCCGCACCGTCAGCTCCCGTTCCATCGAACGATTGCCATCGACCAAGGTGAACCGCAACGCCTTGCCATCGAGCTTATCGGCTGCGACGCCGCCGCCCTCGATTGTCAGCGTCGCCATCTTGCGGTCGCTGGAAAGCGATACCTTGGGGCGCGAAAAAAACGAGCCCTCCGGCCCTTCGACGAGCAGGTCGGGGGAATCGAACGGCATCGCCGCCTCGGCATGCACCCGTAGGATCAAATCCTCGCCCTTGGGCGAAACGGCGGCGCGGTCGATCGCCATGCCGTGGTGGGCGCCTTCGCGCGGAACCCGGGCATTGAACTGGGCGAGCAAATTGGCCTGCGCCGAGGTTTTTACCGGTCCTTGCGGCAAATTGAGCGTCAACGTGGCCTGTTGCGGCACGCAAATTTCGGCGCAGGTGAGGTACCGTACCGCGACCTTGACCTGCACGGGCTGGCCCGGCATGGCGACGCCGACCTGCAACGGCAGAACCACTTCATCTTTGTAACCGAGAGTTTCGAAGCCCAGCACCGAGAATCGCCGGGGCACCGGCCATGCAATGTCGAGCCGGTCGAGGTTTTGCGATTTGGACCAATCGACGTCGGGCGGAAACCCGGCGTCGCCCGGTGACCGCCAATAGATTTTCCAGCCCGGCTCCATGCGGAACTGTAGGCCGAGCGGCAGCTCGCGACCGTCACCCACGCTGTCAACGGCGGAAATCAGCCGCAACCGCCCCTGCTCGTTGACCGACCAACTACTGGCCATCGCGAATACCGGCGCGCCCGAACCGGCAACGCCGATCAGGACCGCCAGAAAAACGAGACAACGCCAGATGGCCATGAAAAATTCCTTATAAGTATCTGATTATATTAACAACATTGTCGATACGCCAGCGTTTGTCACGGCCTCGGCGCGGGTTTGTTGATTGCCATCAATATAGTCCGGAAAACTGCGGAAATCCCCTCAATTTTACGTGCGTATCCGCGAGCACAGACGTCACGGGCGGTCGATCGGGGGAACCGCTTTTTGTTCAATTTCCGGCGCCCGCAACGTATCATGGGTATGTCGAACCACCGATACAGGCAGCTGTAGACCCGCAACATGACGTCATTCGATATGCAATCGAGCGAACCCGGTAGCGGATATCTGACCGGTCAGCTCCTTATTGCGATGCCCGCGATGCGCGACACACGGTTTGAAAAAACCGTGATTTATATGTGCATCCACAATGCCGAGGGTGCGATGGGGCTGGTGGTAAACAGGGCGCTCGACTCGATCACCTTTCCTGAGTTGTTGAACCAACTGGAGATCGAGACGGACCGCCAGCCGCCAAGCCTGCCGATCCATTTCGGCGGCCCGGTGGAAACCGGGCGCGGATTCGTGCTGCATACGGCGGAGTACGGTCAATCCGGCACGGTGATGGTGGACGACCACATCGGGCTGACCGCGACGGTCGACATTCTGAAGGATCTCGCGGCGCTGCAAGGGCCGCAAAACTGCCTCCTCGCCTTGGGATACGCCGGTTGGGGACCCGGCCAGCTCGATGGAGAAATGCAGCAAAACGCGTGGCTGCACGTCCGCGCCGACGACGAACTGGTTTTCGATGCGCAGTTGGACAACAAATGGGACCGCGCGGTTGCCAAGATCGGCATCGACCCGGCGTTGCTGTCAGGCGACGCGGGCCACGCCTAGCCCATTTCTTGCTCAAATTGACCCAAGTGAAATGGTCTATCTTTTTGTTTTTACGCAAATACGTCGTCGCCAACCGTTTCGGTTCGCTCGGGATTTGCGCTAGCCGCGCGATGACCGCACCGAACGGTCCGCGCGGAGAATCGCGTGCGTGACGTGGTCCTGCCAGACACCGTTGATACACAAATACTTCCGCGCGAGCCCTTCTTCCCTGAACCCCGCCTTTTGCAATAACCCGCGACTGGCCGCATTGTGCGGCAGGCACGCCGCTTCGACGCGGTACAGGCCGAGGGTCTCGAAGGCGAAGGTCAGCATCAGATCGACCGCGACCGACATATATCCCAAGCGGGCGAACGGTTCGCCGATCCAATACCCGATGCTGCCGCTTTGCGCGACGCCGCGCCGCACATTCGACAAGGTGATGCCGCCGACCAGCCGGTCGCTATCCTGCTCGAATATGAAGAACGCGAACCCACAACCGGCGCGCCATTCCTCCCGGAATCGCCGAAAACGCCGCCGGAAGGCGGCGGGCGTCGCGGCATCCGGCGGCCATGCGGGCTCCCAGGGAATGAGAAAGGCGCCGCTGGTCCGGCGCAATTCGACCCATTGTCCGATATCCCGGGGATGCGGCGGCCGAATGTAGATGCCCGCCCCGTCGAAGCGGCCCCCCGGCATTTTACCACTCAGAAACTGCCACATGTCGCTGCCCCCCAACCGCGCGCCCTACGGGGTCAGCAATTTGGCCAGATCATCGAATTGAGGCAATTGCCCCGAAGGGCCGACCGTGGCAACCGAGAGCGGGCCGGCGAAAATGCGTTGCGCCACCCGGGCGACGGCGGCGCCGTCGACGGCTTCGATACGGCGGACCTGTTCGTCCAGGGGAATGGGGGCGCCAAATATCAGGGTTTGCTGGCCAAGCTGTTCGCAGCGCCCGCCCGTCGACTCCAGCGACATCAAGGTACCGGCCTTGAGCTGATTGCGCGCACGGACGATTTCACTTTCCAGGACCGACCCCGGCAACCGCTGAATCTCCGCGCACAGAACTTGCGCGAGCTCCTCACCCTCATCGGCGCCCGTGCCCGCGTAAATGCCGAACAATCCACTGTCCGCGTAATAGGAAGAGAAGCAATAAATCGAATAAACGAGGCCCCGTTTTTCGCGGATTTCCTGAAACAGACGGGATGACATGCCGCCGCCGAAAATCGTCGACATGATGCTCGCCGCGTAGAAATCCTCATCACCGTAGGAAATTCCCGGAAAACCCATCACCAGATGCAACTGTTCCAGGTCGCGTTGTTCGCGGCTGTCGCCGCCGCCATACCGTGCCGGTTCGGGCGTGAGTGCACCGTTGATTTTCAACCCGCCGAATTGCTCCTCGGCAAGGGCGACCAGTTCATCGTGATCGACACGGCCGGCCGCCGACAAGACCATCCGGTCGCTCGCATAGTGAAGTTGCATGTAGTCGATGATGTTTTGACGCGGCAGGTTACGCACCACGTCGATATCGCCGAGCACCGGGCGCCCAAGCGGCTGATCCGGAAAGGCCGTCAACTGAAACCGGTCGAACACCAGATCGTCGGGCGTGTCGTGGGCTTGTCCGATTTCCTGCAAGACGACCGCGCGTTCGCGGGTAAGTTCCTCATCGTCGAAGGTGGCGTTCTTCAGGATATCGCCGAGGATATCAACGGCGAGAGCCACATCTTCCTTCAAGACCCGGGCGTAATAGACGGTGCTTTCTCGGCTCGTGTACGCGTTGAGGTGACCGCCGACAGTCTCGATCTCTCCGGCTATTTCGGTCGCGCTGCGTCGTTGCGTTCCCTTGAAAGCCATATGCTCCAGCAAATGCGCGACACCGCTCACCGCCGCCTTCTCATGGCGCGTGCCGACCCCGACCCAAACGCCGACCGAGACCGACTCCACCGACGGCATTGCGTGCGTAACAACGCGGAAGCCGTTCGCCAGCGTACTGAGCCGGACCGTCATGCCACGCCCTCTAAAACAATATTTTCACGCACGAATTCACTCAACGACCCGAGGTCGTTCGGCAGCGACACCATTCGTTCCTCGCGATCGAACAAATCGGCCATATGGGACGGCAAGGCCGGCCGTACGCCGGTGGCGTCTTCGACCGCATCGGGAAACTTGGCGGGATGCGCGGTCGCAAGACTGACCATCGGCAGGGCGGGATCCCGCACCGTCGCGCGCGCCGCGTCGACCCCGATCGCGGTATGGGGATCGATCAGCATGCCGCTTGAGCGGTACATTTCGGAGATAACCTCTTTCGTGCGCACATCGTCGACGCTGTGCGCCGCAAACATACCCGCCGCCCGTTGCCAGCGCGCCTCGTCGAGCGGCAACCGGCCGGATTTGCGGAAGGCGCCGACCGCCTGCTCCACCGCCGCGCCATCCCGATCCAACAGATCGAACAGCAATCGCTCGAAATTGCTGGAAATCTGTATATCCATGCTCGGCGACAAGGTCGGCTCGACCGCCGTGACGGTCATGTCGTTACCGGTGAAAAACCGGGTCAGAATGTCGTTCCGGTTCGAGCCGACGACAAGTTGCGCCACCGGCACGCCCATCGCGCGGGCGGCATAGGCGGCAAAAATGTTGCCGAAATTACCGGACGGCACGCTGAACGAAACCGATCGGTCCGGCGCACCCAGCGACACCGCCGCATGCACGTAATAAACGATCTGCGCCATCACCCGCGCCCAATTGATCGAATTGACCGCCGACAGGCGCAGCTCGCTCCGCAGCCCGGCATCGTTGAACATCGCCTTCAGCAGATCCTGGCAATCGTCGAAGGTGCCGTCTATCTCGATGGCGTGAACGTTCGACGATGGCACGGTCGTCATCTGCCGCCGCTGCACCTCGGAAACCCGGCCCTTGGGAAAGAGGATGAAGATTTCGATCGCCTCGCGATCCCGGCAGGCTTCGATGGCCGCCGACCCGGTGTCACCGGAGGTGGCGCCGACGATGGTGATGCGCTCGCCGCGCTGTTTCAGGACATGATCGAACAGCCGGCCGAGCAACTGCATCGCCACGTCCTTGAAGGCCAGGGTCGGACCATGAAACAGCTCCATCAGCCAAAGGCTCGAATCGACCTGCGTCAGCGGCGCAACCGCCGGATGACCGAATGAACCGTATGCGTCGTGCACCAGCCGCTCGAAGTCGGACCGGGCGATCCGCCCGCCGACGAAGGGTTCCATCACCCGCACCGCCAAATCCGCGTAGGACAGGCCCCGGAAGGACCGCAAATCGTCGGCCGACAATTGCGGCCAGGACTCCGGTAGATACAGGCCGCCATCCGCCGCCAATCCGGCAAGCAAGGTATCGTCGAAGTTCAGCAGCGGCGCCTGTCCGCGTGTGCTGAGATAGCGCACTATCCGGCACTCCTCCCGTGAGAACGCGCTAACCTAAACGCGCAGTTCGGGACGGGCAAGGCTCGTCGCTGCGGCGGCGTGGGCCGCTAGCCGGCAGCGCCGAGATACCGCCGGCGAAGATGGGATTCAAATATTTCCGCCTGCAGCGACGCCCCGGTTGCCGCCTCGAGCAGTTCACCGGTCGAGAGGAGGGAACCTTTGCGGTGAATATGGGTGCCCAGCCACGCCATCAACGGCAAAAAATCTCCCCGGGCAATGGCTTCCGGCATTTCCGGTTGTGATTTCAAGGCCGCATCGAAGATCTGCGCCGCCGCCATGGCGCCCAGCGTATAGGTGGGAAAGTAGCCCCAGGCGCCCGAGTACCAATGAATATCCTGAAGACAGCCCTGTTGGTCGTCCGGCGGCGCCACACCCAGCAACCGCTGAAAGCCTTCATTCCACGCACCGGGCAGTTCGGCGATGGAAAGGTCCCCGGCCAGCAAAGCCTGCTCCAGGCGGTAGCGCAGGATGACATGGGCAGGGTAGGTGACCTCGTCGGCGTCGACACGAATGAAGCTGCGCCTAACAAGGAGCGACCGCCGGTGCAGGTTGGACGGCTCCCAGGCATCGCCCGCCCCGCCGAATGCCTGCTGGAGCAGCGGGGCGGCATATCGATAGAATTCCGCGGACCGGCATACCTGCATTTCCACCAGCAACGATTGACTTTCATGGATCACCATGCCGCGCGCCTCGCCAACGGGCTGCAAGCGCCAATCGGCGGGACGGTTGCGTTCATAGGTGGCGTGACCCGATTCATGGAGTACCGCCATCAGCCCTTCGGCGAAGTCCGCTTCGTTGTAGCGGACGGTGATGCGGCTATCCTCGGGTACGCCGCTGGAAAAGGGATGCGCGCTTTCGTCCAGCCGCGCGGTATCGAAGTCCAGCCCGATGGTTTCGGCGATGCGGCGTGTCAGGGTGCGTTGAGCATCGATGGGAAAGGGTCCCGGCGGCGGGACCGGCGGCGCGCTTGCCGCTTGATGGGCGAGCACGTCATCGATCAGATCCGGCAGAAACCCGGCGCAAGCGTCGAACAGCCGGTCGATCTCCGCGGTGCTGCCGCCGGGTTCGTAAGCCGCCAGCAGGGCTTCGTACACGGGACACGCCAGCGCCTCGGCACGGGCTTCGCCGATCTCGCGCGTAAGGTCGAGGACATGCTGCAGACCCGCGGCAATCCCGGCAAAGTCATTCGCGGCGCGGGCAACCCGCCAGGCGCCCTCGCAGTGCGAGCAGGCCATGCTGTGGGCGGAAACAAGATCCGCCGGCACGGCGCGCGCCAACGACCATTTCCGCCGCATTTCACGCAGATTGGCGTGTTGCCATTCATCCAGGCTCTCGGTATCCGCTGCCGCGTCGAACAGATCGGCCATCGCCGGATCGGTCAGCTTGCCGTGCCGCAGGGTGTCGATCGTGGCAATTTGCTCCGCCCGGGCGCCGCCGCCGCCGGGCGGCATCATCACCGCCTGATCCCATTGCAGGACACGGGAAACATCGCCAAGCACGGAAATCTCGCGGAACCGCTGTTCCAGGTCGCTATAGGCCTTGCTGACCGCCGTCATGTTCGCATCCCGATTGCACGCGCCGGCCGCGCCTCATTTTGCCGTCCGGCGCAGCCCGCGCATATACAGCAGGTATATGACCAGCAGCGCAATGGCGAGGCTGAACCAGGTAATGGCGTATTGCAGGTGATCGTTGCGAATATCGAGCCGCCATTGCCGGCCGATCGGAAAACCGCCGGCCACCGCGTCGTCGCCGCTCACGATATAGTATCCGGGTTCCAGGCCGACGCCGGTATGCGACGCAACCGCCTTTGTGTCGACAAAGAACCAGGCATTCTTCGCCGGCTCGTTATCCGGCACGAACCGGCCCTGGCCGGCCTCCAGCCGCAGAATTCCTTCTACCACCACCGTGCCGCCGATCTGACCCGCGGCCCGATCTTTCGGATCGCGGCGTTTGAACGGCACCCAGCCGCGATCGACGAGAACCGCCCCGCCGCCGTCGCTGCGCACCAGCGGCGTCATGACATGAACGCCCGGATTTCCCCTAAGCGACCGGTTCAGCACATGGGTTTCCTTGTCATGGGCGAAAACACCCGAAACCCGTACCCGGCGGAACTGCCATTCATCGGGCGCGCTCAAGGCTCCCGCGGGCAGGTCCACCGCCTCGGCCGTCGCCCGATCGTGCAGCTTGGTGATCAGGTCTTCTTTCCAGTGGAGACGCTGCAGCTGCCAGAAACCGAGCGCGACCAGCACGATCAGCGCCGGTACCGTGAAAACCGTTGGCCAGAATGTGGGACGAATTGTCATTGCGGGTACCGCTACTCCTGATCGTCGAAATCGTGTTTGCCGCTGTCGCTCGCCCGATGCCGGTACTGCAGGGCGATCAGCGTCGCCTTGAAGGGCCGCAGCAGCGCCAGGGACCCGCCGAGTACCGCCGGAATCCAGAGTACCAGATGCAGCCAGTAGGGTGGCGAGAAGGCGACCTCGACCCAAAGCGCGAGGCCGGTCACAACCGGTCCGACGATAAACATGATGAACACGGCGGGACCATCGCCGCTGTCGGCTGCGGCGAGGTTAAGACCGCATGCGGCACACACCAGGCGGACCGTCAGGAAGCCTTCGAAGAGAACGCCGTCGCCGCACCGGGGACACCGGCATTTAACTCCGGCGATGAAGGGCGAAACCTGTTGATGCTTGCTCATGGTTCCGCCCTAACCTTTCGCGCGGTCAGGAGCCCCACAGATAAATGCAGCAGAACAGGAACAGCCAGACCACGTCGACGAAATGCCAATACCAGGCGGCCGCTTCGAAACCGAAATGATGGTCCTGCTTGAAGTGACCTTTTTTCGCCCGGAAGAAACAGACGATCAGAAATGTCGTCCCGACGAGGACATGGAAGCCATGGAAGCCGGTCGCCATGTAGAAAGTCGAGGAATAGATGCCGTCGGCGAATTTGAACGACGCATGGATGTATTCATAGGCCTGCAGCGAGGTGAATGCGATGCCGAGAACGATCGTCAGCGCGAGCCCGTTCAGCATGGCGCGGCGGTTGCCTTCGCGCAGCGCATGATGCGCCCAGGTCACCGTGCAGCCGGACAGCAACAGGATCATCGTATTCATGGCCGGAATTTCGAACGCCGGCAGCGGCACCACGCCTACGGGCGGCCATACGTACGGCGCCAGCTTCGGCGCCAGGCTCGAATTGAAGAAGGCCCAGAAGAAGGCGACGAAAAACATCACTTCCGACGCGATGAACAGAACCATGCCGTAACGCATGCCCAGTTGCACCACCGGCGTGTGATCGCCCCGGAAGGTGGCTTCATCGATGATGTCGCGCCACCACAGCCACATGGTCAGGAGCAGGAGGAACACGCCCGGAAGCAATATCCAGGCGCCCATCCCCTTGATCGTTGCCTCGCCCGCACCGCCGAAAAAACCCGGGTGCATAAAAAGCACGGTGCCGAAGGTCAGGACAAACGCCGCGAACGCGCCCAGCAAGGGCCACGGACTCGGGTCCACCAAATGATAGTCATGCTTGACTTCGTCGTGATGGGCATCAGCACTCATTCTTTACGTCCCCATTGATCTTCACCGGCGTCGCCGCCGGCTGGTCCAGCTAATTCAGGTCGCCACGCCTATTCCGATTTGTCGCCCGGCTCACCTTGCGCGGCGCCGGCTCCTCCACCGGGAAGAAGGTGTAGGATAGTGTAATCGTCTTAAGATCGCGTAGATTCGGATCGTTCTCGATCGCCGGATCGACGAAAAACAGCACCGGCATATCGACCTGGACCCCGGCTTCGAGCCGCTGTTCGGTAAAGCAGAAACATTCCACCTTGCTGAAATACCGGCCCGCCTTGAGCGGCGTCACGTTGAAGGTGGCGGTACCGGTCACGGCTTCGTCCGACAGGTTTTTCACCCGGTAATACGCCATGGTGTTTTCGCCGACGCGAACGCTGATTTCCCGCCGTGCCGGCTGAAACGCCCAGGGCAGGCCGTTGGTCGAGGAATCGAACCGTATTTTGATGACCCGATCCGTCACGGTTGAGTTCCGGCGATCGGCGACCTGCGTCGTGCCGCCGTATCCCGTTACCTGACAGAACAGCTGGTATAGCGGCACCGACGCATAGGACAGGCCGACCATGCCGATGACGACGGTAAAAAGCCCGATCATCAAACGCCGGTTCTTATGATTTTGCGGGCCGGTCAGGGGATCAGCCTCCGCCCATGCGGACGATGGCGACGAAATACACCAGCACGACGAAAGTCACCAGTACCGCCAAAATCGCCCAGTTCTTGACCCGCTGCCGGCGATGCACCTCGCTCCGAAAGGGGCGTCCCGACTTGTCGGTATCTTTTGTCATGGTCATACCCGTCATCGCATCAGCCCTACAAAGCACCCGGCACGCGGTCGGCGATCAGCAATCCGAACAGCGCGAACAGGTAGAAAATGGAATACCCGAACATCCGCTTCGCGCTCCGGTCGCTTTCGTCACGCCAGACGGCCACCGCCGCGGCCACGAAAATCAGCCCAAGCACGGTCGCGGCCGCGCCGTAGATCCAGCCCGCGAAGCCGAGCAGGGCCGGGGCCACACCGACCGGCCAGAGCAGCAGCGTGTAGATCAGCATTTGCCGCTTGGTCTCACGCTTGCCGGCGACGACCGGCAGCATCGGCACCCCGGCAGCGGCATAGTCGCCGCAGCGATACAGGGCCAGCGCCCAGAAATGCGGCGGCGTCCAGATGAAGATCAGAAGAAAGAGCACCACCGATTCGATGCTGACGCCGCCGGTCACCGCGGCCCAGCCGATCATCGGCGGAAACGCGCCGGCAGCCCCGCCGATCACGATATTCTGCGGCGTGCTGCGCTTGAGCCACATGGTGTAGACGAAGACATAGAACAGGATGGTCACCGCCAGCAGCGCCGCCGCCGCGTAGCTGACCGCCAGCCCCATAAAAAACACCGAGCCGCCGGCAAGCACCACGCCAAAGGTCAGCGCATCCGACGGATTAATGCGCCCCTTGGGGATCGGCCGGTCGCGGGTTCGCTCCATCAAGGCGTCGATATCGCGGTCGTACCACATGTTGATCGCACCGGACGCACCCGCGCCCACGGCGATGCACAACACGGCAACCGCGGCCAGCAGCCAATGCAAATCGCCGGGCGCGGCAAGCAGCCCCGCGAAACCGGTGAACACCACCAGCGACATCACCCGCGGCTTGAGCAGCGCAACATAGTCGCGAAGCTCACCGGCGGGCGTCGCCGCGTCGGCGGCTTCCAGGTTCATTCGGTAGGCGGTTTCAGCCACGGTTTCGCTCCGTATCGGCTGCTGGGCGGGTTATCTAACCTGCGGCAGCTCGTTATAGGTGTGGAACGGCGGCGGCGACGACAGCGTCCATTCCAGCGTCGTCGCACCCTCGCCCCAGTAGTTCGGCTCTGCCTTACGGCCGGCCTTCACCGTGTAGATCAGCATGCAGATGAAAAACAGCGTCGAGGCGAAGGAGATATAAGAGCCGATCGACGACACCATGTTCCAACCCGCAAAGGCGTCCGCGTAGTCGATATAGCGGCGCGGCATACCGGCAAGACCGAGGAAATGCTGCGGGAAAAAGGTCACATTGACGCCGATGAACGTGGTCCAGAAATGGAACTTACCCGCCCATTCCGGATATTGCCGGCCGGACATCTTGCCGAGCCAGTAATAGATGCCGGCAAAGATCGTGAACACGGCGCCCAGCGACAGCACGTAATGGAAATGCGCCACCACGTAATAAGTGTCGTGCAACACCAGATCGACGCCGGCATTGGCCAGCACCACGCCGGTAACGCCACCAACGGTGAACAGGAAGATGAACCCGACCGCCCACAGCATCGGCGTATCGAATCGGATCGACCCGCCCCACATGGTGGCGATCCAACTGAAGATCTTGATGCCGGTCGGCACCGCGATCACCATCGTTGCCGCAACGAAATACGCCCGCGTGTCGACATCCATGCCGACCGTGTACATGTGATGCGCCCACACGATGAAGCCGACGAAACCGATCGCCACCATCGCATACGCCATGCCGAGATAGCCGAACACCGGCTTGCGCGAGAAGGTGGAGATGATGTGGCTGACGATGCCGAAGCCCGGCAAAATCATGATGTAGACTTCCGGATGGCCGAAGAACCAAAACAGATGCTGGAACAGAATCGGATCGCCGCCGCCGGCCGCCTTGAAGAAGACGGTGCCGAAATTACGGTCGGTCAACAGCATCGTGATGGCGCCCGCAAGCACCGGCAGCGACAGCAGCAGCAGGAACGCGGTTACCAGGGTGGCCCAGACGAACAGCGGCATCTTGTGCAGCGTCATCCCCGGCGCGCGCATGTTGAAGATCGTGGTGATGAAGTTGATCGCACCCAGGATCGACGAGGCGCCTGCGAGATGCAGGGAGAAGATCGCCATGTCGACCGCCGGTCCCGGATGGCCGGTATCGCTCGACAGCGGCGGGTAAATCGTCCAGCCGGTGCCCGCGCCGCCGCCGACGATCGCCGAGCCAACCAGCAGCACGAACGCGGGGGGCAGCAGCCAGAAGCTGATGTTGTTCATGCGCGGGAACGCCATATCCGGCGCGCCGATCATCAGCGGCACGATCCAGTTGCCGAATCCGCCGATCAACGCCGGCATGACCACGAAGAACACCATGATCAGGCCGTGCGCGGTGATGAACATGTTCCAGAGATGGCCGTCGGGCGAGCCGTCGGCGTTGGTCATGAACTGCACGCCCGGCTGCATCAGCTCCATTCGCATATAGACGGAGAAGGCGCCGCCGATCAGCCCGCCCACAATGGCGAACACAAGGTACATCGTGCCGATGTCCTTGTGGTTGGTGGAATAGAGATACCGCTTTAAGCCTGTCGGCGTGTGATGATCGTGTCCGTGATCGGCCGCGGTGTGTCCGTTCGCCATACTATCGTCCCCAATAAAACCTTAGTTAGCCGGTTTGCTTTTCGCCACTTTGACCGCGCGCGGCGGTGAATCCGTTTGTGGCGCGGGCTCATCGACCCGGGCAAACTTCGTTTTCGCCTGCGCAACCCAGGCGTCGAATTCTGCCGGCGACACCGCCTTGACCATGATCGGCATATAGGCGTGACCGGCGCCGCACAGCTCCGAGCAGAAGCCGTAATACGTTCCCGGCTTGTCGATTTGAACCCAGGTCTCATTGGTCTGTCCCGGCACCGTATCAAGCCGAACGCCAAACTGCGAAATCGACCAGCCATGCAGCACGTCCGTCGCCGTCATTAACAGACGGACTTTCTTGCCGACCGGCAGCACCACCGGATTATCCGTATCCATGAGCCGTTTCTGGCCGGGCTTCAGATCCGCTTCGGGCACCAGATTGGCGTCGAAGGTAAAATTGCCGTGGTCCGGATACTCGTAGCTCCAGTACCACTGATTGCCAATAATCTTGAGCGTCATATCCGGGTCCGGCGTACGGTCGGCCAGATAGAGCAATTTGAACGACGGTACCGCGATAACCAGAAGGATAAGAATTGGCAATACCGTCCAAACGACTTCCAGCACCGAATTATGAGTTCTCGTGGACGGCGTCGGGTTGCGTTTCTCACTGAACCGGAAGGCTACCCAGAGCAGCAACAGCAGCACGAACACCGAAATCACCGTGCACATCACGACCAGCCAATCGTGGAACGGATCAATGAATTTTGCCGTCGGCGAAACGGGCTCCGGCAGGCCAAGCTGCCAATTCCGCGGACCCGCCGCGAAAGCCGCGCCGCTGAACAAAAACATCGCAAAAGCCGCGAGCGCGGCCAATCGACTTCTCACGCCAAAATTCCCCCGTATATGTCGCCGGATAACCGCCGGCGGGTCAACGCATCGGCCCTGGACTATCTCTTGGAATATCCGAAGAATCCACCCCTAGGCTAAAGCCGCCGCATGTATAGCATCGGCGGTTGCAGGCAGACACGGCCAGCGACACTATGTCGCAAAATTCGACCGCCGCCCCGACCCGGACGAACCCCCCTTGGAACGACGCACCACCCTGCATAGCTAACATAGGCAATCGGCTATGGAAAATTGCGCTTTCCCGGCAGCCGGTATAAATGCCCACGCGGCCGGGAATTCGGGTATTCTATCCGGCGCCGACCGCATCAATCTGCACTTGTCCGGGAAAAGCCGTCATGACGAACCTCACCATTACCGACGATCTGTTCTTCAACCGCGCCGGTCTGGACCGGACGAAAGTCGAGACAATCCTGGGCGACGCCCTCTCGGGCGCGGAGGACGGCGAACTTTTCCTCGAATACCGCCAGTCCGAAGGCATTTCCTTCGACGACGGCCGGGTTCGCAGCGCCAGCTTCGACACCTCCCAGGGCTTCGGCCTGCGGGCAGTATCGGGCGAAGCAACCGGATATGCCCATTCTTCGGAAATGTCCGAGGCGGCGCTACGCCGCGCGGCAACGACCGTGCGCGCGGTTCACAGCGGCCACGGCGGCGTCCTGGCCGATTCGCCCGCCCCCACCAATCGCGGTCTGTATTCCGACACCAATCCGCTCGGCGAGGTCCCGTTCGAGGAAAAGGTCAAGCTGCTCACCGATATCGACGCCTATGCGCGTGGCAAGGACCCCCGCATCCGGCAGGTCATGGCGTCGCTGAGCGGCGAATGGCAGGCGGTCCAAATTATCCGCCCCGATGGCTACCGGGTCGCCGACATCCGCCCGCTGGTCCGCCTGAACGTCGCGGTGGTCACCGCCGACGGCGACCGCATGGAGACGGGCAGCCACGGCACCGGCGGCCGCACCGGATTCCAGGCCTATTTCGATCCCGCTCACTGGCAGGCACAGGTGGATGAGGCGTTGCGCCAGGCAGTGGTCAATCTCGATTCGACGCCGGCGCCGGCCGGCGAAATGCAGGTCGTTCTCGGTCCGGGGTGGCCCGGTGTCCTGCTGCACGAAGCGATCGGGCACGGTCTCGAAGGCGATTTCAACCGCAAGAAAACGTCCGCCTTTGCCGGGCTGATGGGCCAGCGCATTGCGGCCCCGGGCGTCACCGTGGTGGATGACGGCACCCTGCGCGACCGGCGCGGATCGATCACCGTCGACGACGAAGGCACCACGGCGAGTTCGACCACCCTGATCAAGGACGGCATTCTGGTGGGCTATATCCAGGACCGGCTCAACGCACGGCTGATGGGAATGGACGCGACCGGCAATGGGCGGCGCGAATCCTACGCCCATGCGCCGATGCCGCGGATGACCAACACCTACATGCTGGATGGCGACAAATCGCCCGACGAGATCCTCGCCTCGGTCGACGACGGCATCTACGCGGTCAATTTCGGCGGCGGTCAGGTCGACATCACCAGCGGTAAATTCGTCTTTACCTGCACCGAGGCCTATCGCATCGACAAGGGTAAGCTCGGCGCGCCGGTCAAGGGCGCGACGTTGATCGGCAACGGGCCGGACGTGCTGACGCGGGTTTCGATGGTCGGCAACGACACCAAGCTCGATGATGGGGTCGGCACCTGCGGCAAGGACGGCCAATCGGTGCCGGTCGGCGTCGGCCAACCGACCATGCGGATCGACGGGCTGACGGTCGGCGGCACCGCGGCATAATCGCCGCGGGCAATGATTTGATGCCCGCGCCGCCGGCGCGTGGTCCAGACCATTTCTTGTTTAAATTGAACCAAATGAAATGGTCTATTTCTTTGTTTTCACGCAAATACGTCGTCGCGAACCGTTTCGGTTCGCTCGGGATTTGCTCTAGGTCACATACTCATTAACGTGATTCCCAAACGGACAGAATTGTGATTCAAATTCCTCGTGAGAGGAGTTTGGCAATGGCACGATTTGATTTAACGGATTTTGAGTGGTCGGTGATCCAAC
>JAOTYV010000278.1 GCA_029861675.1 Alphaproteobacteria bacterium | reverse complement strand
TGCCCTCGAAGGCAAGGGCGTCCATGTGGTCACGGTCAACGATTACCTCGCCCAGCGCGACGCCCGCTGGATGGGCCAGATTTATGAGTTTCTCGGCCTGACCGTCGGCTGCATCGTGCATGGGCAGGAAGACCCGGAGCGGCAGCGGGAATACGCATGCGACGTCACCTACGCGACCAACAATGAGCTGGGTTTCGATTATCTGCGCGACAACATGAAATTCAGCCTGGAGGAGATGGTCCAGCGGGAATTCAATTATGCGATCGTCGATGAAGTCGATTCGATCCTCATTGACGAAGCCCGCACGCCGCTGATCATTTCCGGCCCGACCGACGATTCGGCCGAGGATTACCGCAACGTAGATAAGCTGATTCCCAGCTTGATCGAAGCCGACTACGAGAAGGACGAAAAACAGCGTACGGTCACGCTGACCGAAGACGGCACCCAGCATATCGAAGACTTGATGAAGGAAGCGGGCCTGTTGTCCGAGGGCGGTCTCTACGATATCCAGAATGTCTCGCTCGTCCATCACGCGAACCAGGCGTTGCGCGCGCACGTCCTGTTCCACAAGGACACGGATTACATCGTCACCGACGACAAGGTCGTCATCATCGACGAATTCACCGGCCGGATGATGGAAGGCCGGCGATATTCCGACGGGCTGCATCAAGCGCTCGAGGCCAAGGAAAACGTCTCGGTGCAGAATGAAAACCAAACGCTCGCCTCGATCACCTTCCAGAACTATTTCCGCATGTATCCGAAGCTTGCCGGCATGACCGGCACGGCGATGACCGAAGCGGCGGAATTCGGCGAAATCTACGGTTTGGAGGTCGTCGAAGTCCCGACCAACAAGGAGATGGTGCGGGCCGACACGGACGACGAAGTCTACCGGACCCGGCGTGAAAAGGACGCCGCCATTGTGGCGCAGATCCAGGAATGCCAGAGCCGTGGTCAGCCGGTCCTCGTCGGCACGATCAGTATCGAGAAGTCGGAAGAGCTGGCGGCACAGCTCAAGAAGGCCAAGGTGAACCACCGGGTCCTGAACGCCCGCCAGCATGAGCAGGAAGCCTTTATCATCGCGGAGGCGGGCACCAGCGGCGCCGTCACCATCGCCACCAACATGGCCGGCCGCGGTACCGATATCCAGCTTGGCGGCAATTTCGAGATGCGGGTTGAGCGCGAACTCGCGGAGGTCGAGGACGAGCAGAAACGGGCGCAAAAGATCGAGGAAATCAAACAGGATATCGCCGTCAAACGGGAAGACGTGCTAAAGGCGGGCGGCCTGTTCGTGCTCGGCACCGAACGGCACGAGTCGCGCCGCATCGACAATCAGCTGCGCGGCCGGGCGGGACGGCAGGGGGATCCGGGCGCGTCCAAATTTTTCGTCAGCCTCGAAGACGACCTGATGCGGATTTTCGGCTCCGAACGGATGGACGGGATGCTGCGCAAGCTTGGCCTCGAGGAAGGCGAAGCGATCATCCACCCCTGGATCAACAAGGCCCTGGAAAAAGCCCAGGAAAAAGTCGAGCAGCGCAATTTCGACATTCGTAAGCATCTCCTGCAATACGACAATGTGATGAACGACCAGCGCAAGGTCATCTATGAGCAGCGCAAGGACCTGATGCGCACCGACAACGTCAGCGATGATATCGTCTCCATGCGCCACGAAGTCATCGACAGCATGATCGCGCAGGCGATTCCCGAATCCGCCATGCCGGAGCAGTGGTCGGTCGACCTCCTGCACGAAGAGTGCCTGCGTCTGCTTGGCCTCGACCTGCCGGTGTCGGAATGGGCCGCCGAGGAAGGCATCGCCGAACAGGAAATTCGGGAAAGAATTGCCAACGCCATCGACCACAAGATGGCCGAAAAAGCCGCCACCTATGGTCCCGAAGCGATGCGTTTCGCGGAGAAGAGCGTCCTGCTGCAAATTCTCGATCAGGCGTGGAAAGACCATTTGCTGCAGCTCGATCATTTGCGCCAGGGCATCGGATTGCGCGCCTATGGCCAGCGCGACCCGCTCAACGAATACAAGCGGGAGGCTTTCGACTTGTTCGGCGATATGCTGGGCCGGGTACGCGAGACCGTGACCGGGTTTCTGTCGCATGTCGAATTGCAGTTTGATGAATTGCCGGATGAATTGGTGCAGAGCGACGGCCAGGAAATGATTGAGTCGCGCGCCGAGCCCGGTTTGTTCGGCGAATTCGACGACGAGGCGGAAGAGTCATTGCTGTTGCAAACGCCGGTCCGCTCGCGCGCCGCCGCTTCGGAATTGAATCCGGACGACCCGTCGACCTGGGGCAAAGTACCGCGCAATGCGTCGTGCCCCTGCGGCTCGGGGCGCAAATTCAAACACTGTCACGGACGCATCTGACCGGCGCGGCAGTCGCCACGCCGCACCGTCACCGTATATCGCCGCAGTTGTCCGAAATTTCACGAATGATAAATGTCGTGCCCTGGCGGCAAAACGGTTCCGCCGCCGGGAAGCCGCAGACGCACACCTGATCTCCCGGGCCGAAGCCGCGCAGCGGCCCGCCGAGTGTGAAGAGCGCTCCGCCATCCGCGCGCATTGCCTGGCAGGTATCCCCTTCGTCGGTCAAGCGGCCGCGATAGCAGCCATCCGGCACCGATCCGCCCGAGGCGGAATTGCCGGCGATCGATGGCGCGCCGCGACCTGGGGACGATCGATCGGAAACCAGCCTGTCGCCGCAGCCCGCGCACATCACAAGCACCGCGCAGGCAGCCAGCCACCGCATCAGGCCAGCCCCTCCTTCCCCATATTGAGGAATTTTTCGCGGCGGTTGCGTCGCAGCGTACCGCCGTCGTGGCGGACCAGTTCGATCAGGCGTTTTTCGATGGCATCGCCGAGCGCTTGCACGGCCGCCGCCTTGTCGCGATGAGCCCCGCCGAGCGGTTCGGTGATAATGTCATCGACCAGCCCGAAACCATGGAGGTCCTGCGCGGTGAGCCGCAATGCTTCGGCCGCGACCTGTGAATGCTCGGCGCTGCGCCACAGAATTGATGCACAGCCTTCGGGCGAAATCACCGAATAGATGCTGTGCTCGAGCATGATGATTTGATTGCCGGTGGCGATCGCGATGGCGCCACCGGAACCGCCCTCGCCGATCACCGCGCCGATGATCGGCACGCGCAATGACAAACACTTGTCGATACAGCAGGCGATCGCCTCGGCCTGGCCGCGTTCCTCGGCGCCAACGCCCGGGTAGGCGCCGGGCGTATCGACCAGTGTGATCACCGGCAAATGAAAGCGATCGGCAAGATCCATCAAGCGCCGCGCCTTGCGGTAGCCTTCCGGGCGCGCCATACCGAAATTATGCGCGACCCGTTCGGTGGTGTCCGCGCCTTTCTCCTGACCGATAACCACACAGGAATGACCTCGAAACCGGCCGATACCGCCCAAAATCGCCTTGTCGTCCGCGAAACAGCGGTCGCCCGCGATCGGCGTGTAATCGTCGATCAACCCGGCGACATAATCCACATAATGGGGCCGCTCCGGGTGTCGCGCGACGAGCACCTTTTGCCACGGCGTGAGCTTGCCATAGGTCTGCGTCAGCAGCCGGTCGGCCTTGACCTGCAGCTTCGACACTTCGTCGGCAATGTTCAGATCGCCCTGGCCAGCGAGATGCCGGAGCTCCTCAATCTTGCCTTCCAATTCGGCGATCGGTTTTTCGAAATCGAGATATGTCTTCATTGAGTGTGCCGTATCCCCCGCAACAAGGCGCGCGTTCGTAACACATCAAACGGAAAAAAGGAATTAACGTTGTGTCGGCGGCCGCGCCGGTGAAACCGATAAATCTGACAGCGGATGCTTGTCCGCGACCAGCGATTTCAACCGCTCGTCCAGCACATGGGTATAGATCTGCGTCGTTGAGATATCCGCGTGGCCCAACATCTGCTGGACCGACCGCAGATCCGCGCCATGGGCCAGCAAATGGCTGGCAAAGGCATGGCGCAACACGTGGGGGCTGACTTTCCGCGGATCGATTTGGGCATTTCGCGCCAGATCCTTGAGAATCTGACCGAACCTTTGCCGTGTGAGATGGCCCTCTTTGGCACGCGACGGGAATAGCCAGGGTGAGGGCTGATCCTTTTTCAGGAAGTTGGACCGAACCTCCAGATAGCGGCGCAAGGCGTCCCGCGATGCCTGGGTCACCGGCACCATTCGTTCCCGCCCGCCCTTGCCGCGAACGATGATGACGTCGCGTTCGCGCTGCGCCGCGGCAAGCGGCAAGGTTACCAGCTCCGATACGCGAAGCCCGGTCGCATACAGCAACTCCAGCATCGCCGCGAGCCGCCGGCCTTCCGGGCCTTTCATCCCATAGGCGCCCGCGAGTAAATTTTCCACCTGCTCTTCCGAAAGAATTTTCGGCAGCGAGCGGCCCCGCCGGGGTCCGTCCAAACCGGCCGCCGGATCGTCGGCGCGAATGCCGTCCGAAAACAGAAACCGGAAATACTGGCGCACCGCCGAAAGGCGACGGGCCGCGGTCGTGGCGGCGGCCCCGTTGGCGGATAACGCGCCGAGATAATCCCGAATGTCATCCTGCGTGACGTCCTCATCCCGCCGGCCATGGCGATCCATCGACCGCAGAAAATCTTCCAGGTCCCGCCGGTACGCCATCAATGTATTCGGCGCGGCGCCGCGCTCCGCCGCCAGCATCTCAAGGAAAATTTCAAGTCGGTGGGTGTTCGCCATCAGCGGTGTTATAGGCCTGCCTCCAGCGCCGCTTCAAGACCGAGCGCCGCGGCGTCCTGTGGCATGCCGATCGCCCGCAAGGCCAGAATGGCGTCGCGCAAGGTTCCCGTGTCCGCGCCCTGCAGCGGGTCGTCCCCGATCATCAACAGCAGCAGCAACACGGTTTCGCCGCGCCGGCCGTCGCCCG
Source organism: Alphaproteobacteria bacterium (assembly GCA_029861675.1). The sequence goes on along the minus strand of JAOTYV010000278.1, from coordinate 1,233 downwards.
CCGCGTGCCGCAATGCAAATCGGTACGCCACCGGCGGCAGTTTCGATTGCTGTCCTGCGGCATTACCCAGGATGTGCTGCCAATACTCGGCCGGCGGAACAGCCCCAAATGCCTCCAACAGCGCCAGCGCGAGCCCGGCGCGGCGTTCGGCGATTTCGGGATCGGATTCTTTCAGCGCCGCAAGCCATGCGATCATCTCGTCGCGCTTATCAATCCGCGACCGGTCTTCGGCGCCGGCGAGCAAGGCCAGAGCCCAGAGTCCGTCCCGCTGCTGACGCGCTTCCTCGTCACGATGGGCGCGTTGGCGCAACTGCACCAGCCAGGGCTGGGCGGCTTCCGCGTCGCCGATCGCCAATAACGCGCGCGCCGCGGTGCCGGCAAACCAAGCGAGTTCGCCGGTAACCTTCATTTTCTTGATGACGGGATGATAGAGCCGCACCGCCAGCGCATACAGGCCGTCGGCCTGCGCAAGCTCCAGCGCTTTCTGGACTACCGCGGCCTTGGCCGCCGGCACGGTTTGCTTCTGTTCGGATCTGAACAGCAGCGCGCGACCGCGTGGTGTCCGCTGTTCGGCCGCGACCGACAACGCCTTAGCCAATTCCCTTTCGCTGAACTCGACACCGCTGTAAACCTCGGCCAGCCGGGTCGGCGACATTGCGCCGAAACGCGCGGCGCGCTCCGCCGCTTCGAGCTGCACCTCGAGCGACGCGTTCGGGCTCACCCCGATGGCCCGCAATACCGCCGGCGAAGACGCCGACAGCACGTCATTCGGCAATTTCAGCTTGGTGGTCCGCATCATCGCAAGATGCAGGGCCGATGGATTCTTCAGACTGGCGACGTCGACGCTCGTGTTGCCGCCTATCCGTTCGGCCAACGCGAAGAAAGCCGGATCGTTCGCCTCATCGCTTTCGGCCAGAAGATTGGCGCCTAGGGCCGCGGCTTCCGAATTGCCATCCAGCAACTGGCAAAATATGACGAGACGCTGCCAGTAGGCATCGACCAGCCGGCTGCTATCCCGCTTCGCTTCACCGCATGCGCCGCCCACATCGTGCGCAAGCAGCATGTTCTCCACGCGCAGCCGCGAAAGATGCGTGTCGTTGAGCCGTGCGGGCGCGACCTTGATCAAATTCGCGGCCGGACCGACGAAACCCATTTCGTGCAATCGTTCGACCCGCCTGGCCAGCAGACTGATTTTCGGTGACTTGGCACCTTTCGCCTTCTCGTCCTTAGGCG
>JAOTYV010000043.1 GCA_029861675.1 Alphaproteobacteria bacterium | reverse complement strand
GGCGCCAAATTGCGTCGAGAATCGGGACAGATCGTCCGCGAGCCGGGCAACAATACGGTCCGTCAATGTGTAGACGCTGTTGGTCCCCCCGATCAGCACGGCGACCAGCGGCCGGGGCAGATCCGCAACCGCCGGCGCAAGCCGCGCCGCCGCCGCATCCAGCCGTTGCCGGGTGACCCGATGCAGGGATCCCCGGATCGGGATGACATTGGGACCGGCGAGCCGGTCATGGTCGGGTACGGCCACCAGGTCGAACCGCACCGGGTTGACGCGCGGGTGTTGAACGTGGACGGCAAAGGTGCGGCCTCGGCTCTGTTTTTTGATCCAGAGCGCCGGCCGGATCGCATGGCGGCCACAACTGATGACGAGGCGCGGCAGCGGCGCCACGAGCGGGTCGCTGCGGGCTCCCACGCCGGATGCGGTGGAGGGCCAGTTTCCCGGAGGAAACCATTTCCACGGCGCGGCGGGCCGAATTGTTTTTTCGACCACCGCCAATCCCACCGCTTCCGCCAGTCCGAGCGCCTGGTTGACCATGCCGGCCTTGCCATCGGTGATGGTCCAGGTAGTATTCGATGCGATTTCCGGGGAATTTGTCATAAGCCGGGCGGTGATCCGTCGTCGTGACAGGCGCTTGGTGCCGGGCATCGGCGGGGCGATGCGGGCGGCAATCGGGTATTCGGTAACTTTATTTCGTCTCGTCCTCGTTTGTAATATTATTACTCATCGAAACCACGGGGACGGCCCAACATATGCGCCGGGTAAAACTGGACAAGATCGATTTGCGTATCATGCGCGATCTGCAGGCCGACGGCCGCATGACGAATGTGGATTTGGCGAAGCGTGCCGGAATATCGGCGCCGCCGTGTCTCCGCCGCGTGCGCGCCCTGGAAGAATCCGGCTTTATCCGCGGCTATCATGCGGATGTTAACGCCGAAGCCCTGGGTTATGGCGTGACCGTATTTGCCCAGGTTGGCTTGTCGAGCCAGGCGGAATCGGACCTGGTCGCGTTCGAAACGCTGGTCGCGCAATGGCCGCAGGTGCGTGAATGCTACATGCTGGCGGGCGAAACGGATTTTCTGTTGCGGATCGTCGCGACCGATTGGGACAGCTACAACCGGTTCCTGACCTCGGCGCTGACATCGGCGCCCAATGTCAGTCACGTCAAATCGGCGCTGGCGATCCGGGCGTCGAAACAGGAATTTGGCGTGCCGATTGACGATACGGTCGAGCCGCCGGCGGACACGGGATCCTGACCCAACAATTCGGCTGAGCATCGATCGGCGTTTCGTCGCCGTGTCTATTTGAACGAAACTTTGATAAGTTCGTAGTCTTTCTGGCCGCCTGGCGTGACCACCTCCACCGAATCGCCGACGGTGCGACCGATCAGCGCACGTGCGATAGGTGAGGTAATCGAAATGCGGCCTTCCGCCGGGTCCGCTTCGTATTCGCCGACAAGCTGGTAGGTTTTTTCTTCATCCGTCTCTTCGTCGGCTACCGTGACGGTCGCCCCGAATTTGACTACTTTGCCCTTGAGCGCCGAGACGTCGATGATCTGAATCCGGCTGGCGTGATCCTCCAATTCGAGGATGCGGCCCTCGATAAAGCTCTGATTCTCGCGTGCGGCGTGATACTCGGCATTTTCCGACAAATCGCCGTGCTCACGCGCGGCCGCGATAGCTTTTATGACGGTGGGGCGTTCGACCGTTTTCAGGGTCTTGAGCTCTTCCTGGAGCCGTGCTGCGCCATCTGCCGTAATAGGGATCTTATCCATCGTTCTCACCTGAATAGAAGCAATAGCGGTCTTTGGTCTGCCTCACGCCGGCATAACCACGTCGCGCTTCGGAGTTACGGAAAAGTGTTCTCTACCTGTCCATAAAATAGGACTGCAAGGGGGCGACATCAAGAGATCCGTCCTGCAAGGCAGCGATTGCCTGCACCGCCGCCCGCGCGCCGGCAACGGTCGTGAAATAGGGAATTTTATGAATCAGGGCGGAACGGCGCAGACTGAAGCTGTCCGCGATCGCCTGGGCGCCTTCGGTGGTGTTGAAGACCAGTTGTATGTCGCCGTTGATCATCGCGTCGACGATGTGCGGTTGTCCCTCGCGTACCTTATTGACGATCTCGACCGGGATATCCTGCGACTCCAGGAATGCGGCCGTACCGCGGGTGGCGATGATGCGGAAACCGAGTTGGATCATCTTTCGGACGGGGCCGACGACCGTCTGTTTGTCCCGGTCCTTGACCGAAACGAAGACCCGGCCTTCGGTTGGCAGAATAACGCCGCCGCCGAGTTGGGCTTTCGCGAAGGCACGGCCGAAATCGGCGTCGAGCCCCATGACTTCGCCGGTCGATTTCATTTCCGGTCCCAGGACCACATCGACGCCGGGGAAACGGGCGAAGGGGAACACCGCTTCCTTGACCGCGACGTGACTGCCGACGGGAGCGGGTTTCAGGTCGAAGGCGGAAAGCGGCTCTCCCGCCATGACGCGTGCGGCGATCTTGGCGATGGGGACGCCCGTCGCCTTGGCAACGAAGGGAACGGTGCGGCTTGCCCGGGGGTTCACCTCGATCAGGTAGACGTCGTCATCCTTGACTGCATATTGGACATTCATCAACCCAACGACCTGCAGGGCCTTGGCCAGCGCCTCGGTTTGCCGGGCAATTTCCTCGACCACCGCGGCCCCCAGCGAATAGGGCGGCAACGAGCAGGCGCTGTCGCCGGAATGGATGCCGGCTTCCTCGATATGTTCCATGATGCCGGCCACATGCACGTGGCTGCCATCGGACAGGGCGTCCACATCGACCTCGATGGCGTCGCGCAGGAAGTGATCGACCAGGACCGGATGATCGCCCGATACCTGTACCGCGGTCCGCATGTAGCGCTTCAACCCCTCGACGTCGTGCACCAGCTCCATCGCCCGCCCGCCGAGCACATAGGAAGGACGCAGCAAGACGGGGTAGCCGATGTCGTCGGCGATGCGTTGCGCATCCTTCAGGGAGGTTGCGATGCCGTTTGCCGGCTGGCGCAGACCGAGGCGGATGACGAGCTGCTGAAACCGCTCGCGATCCTCGGCAAGGTCGATTGCGTCGGGCGACGTGCCGAGAATGGGAATTTTCTCGTCTTCCAACGCCTTCGCCAGCTTCAGCGGGGTTTGGCCGCCGAACTGCACGATGACGCCTTTCAACGTGCCTTTCTGCTGCTCGACCCGGACCAGTGAAATGACGTCTTCGGCGGTCAACGGTTCGAAATACAAGCGGTCGGACGTGTCGTAGTCGGTCGATACGGTCTCCGGGTTGCAGTTGACCATGATCGTCTCATACCCGGCCTCGCGCAGCGCATAGACGGCGTGAACGCAGCAATAGTCGAACTCGATGCCCTGACCGATCCGATTCGGGCCGCCGCCCAGGATGACGATCTTGTTGCGGTCGCTGACCTCGGCCTCGCATTCCGGCGGCGTGAAGCCGTCGCCTTCATAGGTGGAATACATATACGGCGTTTGCGACGCGAATTCGGCGGCGCAGGTGTCGATCCGCTTGTACACCGGCGTTACCGCCAGTGCCCGCCGCCGTGCTGCGACATCCGGTTCGGTATGGCCGGACAGCGCGGCCAGCCGTGCGTCGGAAAAACCCTGCTTCTTGAGTTTGAGGAGACCGGGCGTGTCGTCCGGCAGGCCATTCGAGGACAAGTCCGCTTCACTTTGCACGATCTCTTCGATCTGGCGCAGGAACCAGCGATCGATCTTGCAGCATTCGTAGATTTGTTCGACCGTGAGGCCGTGCCGGAATGCCTGTGCCACCAGCAGCAGGCGATCCGGAGCGGGAATACGAAGTGCGTTCGCCACTGCCTCCTGGCCGTCGGTCTCGAATCCATCGACTTCGACAGGATCGAATCCGTCCAGTCCGGTTTCCATCGACCGGAGAACCTTCTGGACGCTTTCCTTGAATGTCCGGCCGATCGACATGGCTTCGCCCACCGATTTCATCGCGGTGGTGAGCAGCGGTTCCGCGCCGGGAAATTTTTCGAAGGTAAAGCGCGGCATCTTCGTGACCACGTAATCGATGGTCGGCTCGAAGCTCGCCGGCGTTACTTTTGTGATGTCGTTGTCCAGTTCGTCGAGCGTGTAGCCGACGGCAAGCTTCGCGGCGATCTTGGCGATTGGAAACCCGGTCGCCTTCGACGCCAAGGCGGACGACCGCGAAACCCGCGGGTTCATTTCGATCATCGCCAGCCGGCCGGTATCCGGGCAGACCGCGAACTGCACGTTCGACCCGCCGGTATCCACGCCGATCTCGCGCAGACACGCGATCGAGGCGTCGCGCATGATCTGGTATTCCTTGTCGGTCAGCGTCAGCGCCGGCGCGACAGTCACCGAATCGCCGGTGTGGATGCCCATCGGGTCGATGTTTTCGATCGAACAGATGATGATGCAATTATCTGCCGTGTCGCGCACCACCTCCATTTCGAATTCTTTCCAGCCGAGCACCGACTCTTCGACCAGCACTTCCTGGACCGGAGAGGCGCGCAGGCCCGAGGTGAGCAACTCGAAATATTCATCCCGGTTATAGGCGATGCCGCCGCCGGTGCCGCCGAGCGTGAAGGACGGGCGAAGGATCGCCGGCAATCCCACGTCATCGAGCGCCGCCGCGCCATCGTCGATGGTGCGTACCAGCACGCTGCGCGGGCATTCCAGATCGATCGCCTTCATCGACTCGCGGAACAGCTGGCGGTCCTCGGCCTTGGCGATGACATCGGCCCTGGCGCCGATCATCTCGACTCCATACCGGTCGAGCGCGCCGTTCTCCCACAGCGACATCGCGGTGTTCAGCGCGGTCTGGCCGCCCATGGTCGGCAGCAGCGCGTCCGGCCGTTCGCGGTCGATAATCTTTTCGACCGTCTCCGGCGTGATCGGCTCGACATAGGTCGCGTCCGCCATGTCCGGGTCGGTCATGATGGTGGCCGGGTTCGAATTGACCAGGATCACGCGGTAGCCCTCGTCGCGCAAAGCCTGGCAGGCCTGCGTGCCCGAGTAGTCGAACTCACAAGCCTGACCGATCACGATCGGCCCGGCGCCGATGATCATGATCGATTTTATGTCGGTGCGCTTAGGCATGACTCGCTGGCTTACCTTTGCCTAATTTTCATCGATCATCGCGACGAACCGTTCGAACAGGTAGTGGCTGTCTTGCGGTCCGGGCGAGGCTTCGGGGTGGTGTTGCACGCCGAACACCGGCCGGCCGGCCGCGGCGATGCCTTCGACCGTGCCGTCGAACAGGGAAACATGGGTGACCGCCACGCTGTCCGGCAGCGAGTCTGCCGCGATGACGAAGCCATGGTTCTGGCTCGTGATCTCGACCTTGCCGGTGGTGAGGTCCTTGACCGGGTGGTTTGCGCCGCGGTGGCCATGATGCATTTTCTCGGTCTTGGCGCCGAGCGCCAGCGCCAGCATCTGGTGACCGAGGCAGATACCGAATACCGGCAGCCCGGACTTCAGGATACCCTTGATCATCGGTACCGCGTATTCGCCGGTCGCCGCGGGATCGCCCGGACCGTTGGAGAGGAACACACCGTCGGGGTCATGCTGCAGCACTTCGTCGGCGGTGGCCGTCGCCGGGACGACGGTGACGCGGCATCCGAGATCGGCGAGGCTGCGGAGGATGTTCCGCTTTGCGCCGAAATCGACCGCCACCACATGGCGCCGCGGCGCCGCAAGCGCGCCGTACCCGGACCCCAACTTCCAGCGCGTTTCCTCCCAGCCGTAGCTTTGCGTGCAGCTCACGACCTTCGCCAGATCCATGCCTTCGAGGCCGGGCCACTCGGCCGCCGCCGCGATCAGGGCGGGGACATCGAAACGGCCGTCCGGCGCGTGCGCCAGGCAGCCGCTGGCGGCGCCCAAATCGCGCAGCCGCCGCGTGAGCTGCCGTGTGTCGACGCCGGCAATGCCGATCAACCCGTTGGACTTCAGCCAGGCCTCGAAATGCTGCACGGCGCGCCAGTTCGAGGATTCGGTGATATCGGCGCGCAGGATGCAGCCGAGCGCCGCCGGGGTCGCGGTTTCGATATCCTCGGGATTCGCGCCGGTGTTGCCGATATGCGGGAAGGTAAAGGTGATGATCTGTCCGGCATAGGACGGGTCGGTCATGATTTCCTGATACCCGGTGATCGAGGTGTTGAAACACACCTCGCCGACCGCGTCGCCGGTCGCGCCGATGCCCTTGCCCCAGAAAACGGTGCCATCGGCCAGCGCCAGGGCGGCCGTCGCGCCGGGGGGCGGGGGGGGCGTTTGTGAAGGCTTATCCGCCATCGGCTCGATGAATTCCCTGGGCCAGGCTGGAAGTTTAAGGCGAGACTCCGGTGGAGCGCCCATGGCGTTGTGTAAATTGCGGTGGTTCTAAGCAAAAGCCGAACCGCCGTCAAGGATTCATTAACAAATAAATTGTGTTATTTCAATAAGTTAAGTTATCGTTTCCTGTTGCGTTAACGATTGTGTTTCGTGTACGGTTGCTGCTTGTCGCGAATTACGGGCAAGATTGGAGCGATGTTGCGCGAAAATTTAAGCGAGTCGTTGAAAGAAGCCACCTTGGCGAAGGATTCCTGCGCGACGGCGACGATCCGCTTGATTCTTGCCGCGCTGAAGGATCGCGACATCGCGGCGCGGTCGAAAGGCAACACGGCGGGGATCGGCGACGACGATATCCTCGGATTGCTGCAGACCATGGTGAAGCAGCGCCGCGAAAGCATCGAGATGTATGAAAAGGGCAATCGTCAGGAACTCGCGGACCGCGAAGCCCGCGAGATCGAGGTCATCCAGCGCTTCCTGCCGGAGCAGATGGACGATCAGGGGATTGCCGAAGCGGTCGCGCAGGTGATCAAGGAGACCGGCGCCGGCGGCCTCAAGGACATGGGCGCGGTGATGGGCGCGTTGCGCGCCCAATTCGCGGGCCGGATGGACTTCTCCAAGGCCAGCGTGGCGGCGAAACAAAAACTGTCCTGAATCGCGGGACCGGTTCGGCGGTCCGCGTGACCAACGCGACGCCGCGGTGTCTTTATGGACGGTCGCGACTGGTATAGATTGCCCGCCGATCAATTGGACCGCGCCGATGGCCTTCCCACCCAACTTCTTGGACGAGATCCGGACCCGAGTTTCGGTATCGGATGTGTGCGGCCGCAAGGTGAAGCTGATCCGCCGCGGCCGGGAATTCGTCGGCCTCAGCCCGTTCAACAACGAAAAGACGCCATCCTTCACCGTCAACGACGAGAAGGGCTTCTACCACTGCTTCAGCAGCGGCAAGCACGGCGACATCTTCTCTTATGTGATGGAAACCGAAGGGCTCAGCTTTCCCGAGGCGGTGGAGAAATTCGCCGACGAGGCGGGGCTGGAAATGCCGCGCCAGACGCCGCGCGACCGGGCCCAGGAGGAACGCCGCAAGGGGCTGCACGATGTCCTGGAGGACGCTTGCGCCTGGTTCGAGGCGCGCCTGCGCGGCGGCGGACAGGGCGCGGCGGCGCACGCCTATCTGACCGGACGCGGGTTGGACGAGGAGACGATTCGCGCCTTCCGGCTCGGCTATGCGCCGGACGGTCCCGCTTTCGCCCGGGCGATGCAGCAGAAGGGCCATGGCGAGGCGATGCTGGCGGAGGCGGGCCTGGTGCGCCGGCCCGATGACGGCCGGGCGGCCTATGCGTTTTTCCGCGACCGGGTGATGTTCCCGATCGCCGACCGGAGCGGCAAGGTCATCGCCTTCGGCGGCCGGTTGATGGGGGACGCCAAGGCGGCGAAATACATAAATTCGCCGGACACGCCGCTCTTCGACAAGGGGCGGACGCTGTACAATCTGGGCCCGGCGCGCCAGGCGGCGCATGACGCGGGGCGGCTGCTGGTCACCGAAGGCTATATGGACGTGATCGCGCTGGCCCGGGCCGGCTTTGCCGAGGCGGTGGCGCCGCTTGGCACCGCGATGACCGAGACGCAATTGCAGGAAGTCTGGCGCATGGTGCCGGAGCCGATCCTGTGTTTCGACGGGGATGCCGCCGGGCAGCGGGCGGCGCAACGCGCCGCCGAGCGGGCGCTGCCCTTGCTGAAGCCCGGAAAATCGCTGCAATTCGCCTATCTGCCGTCCGGCGAGGATCCGGACAGCCTGATTCAGGCACAGGGGCCGGAGGCGATGGCTCAGGTGGTGCAAGGCGCCCGGCCGCTGGTCGACCTGGTCTGGACCATGGAGGTGCAGGCGCGGCCGATCGACACGCCGGAGCGCCGCGCCGATCTCGAGACGCGGCTCCGCAAGCGGGTGGGCGAGATCGCCGATCCGACGGTACGTCAGTACTACTCGGAAATGCTGCGCAATCAGCTTTGGGAGGCATTTCGCGGCCAGCGGCGGCCGGATTCCGTAGGGCGCCGCCAGGCGGGCTCCCCGTCCCGGCAGGCCGCGCAGTGGGGCACGCGCTCCAATTTGGCCAACCCCGTCCATGCCGCGGCGCGCCGCCGCCAGCAGGTTTTGCTCGCCACTATGGTTAACAATCCCGGCCTGTATGAGGAATTCGCGGAATCGCTGGCCCAGGTGGAATTCGACTCCGATCTTGACAAATTCCGCCAGGATATTCATGACGTGCTGTCATCGACGCCAGACCTTGACTCTGAGGGTCTGCGGGACCACCTCTCTGACACGGCAAATTTGCGCATTCTTAAGAGTTTGCTTAGTAAGGATGTGCTATTACATGCTTCCCGCCCCGGTACGCCGATCGACGAGGTGCAAACCAATATCCAGGAGCTGCTAGCTCGGATGCAGGGGTCGATACAGGGACGGGAGTTGCGGGAGCAGGGCCGGATCGCGGGGACGGAAGGAACGGCGGACGCTGAAGCACGGTTTCTGCGCCTTCGCGATGAGGTTGAGCGGGTGGAAAACGATATAAACAAGCTTGAAGACTGACGGATATTCATCGAGATAGCGCCGGTTCCGGAAGATTTCCGGGCATTAATGCGTTATATTGACGGGAAAAATTTGGGGGCGATCGCCAATGGCAGCCAAAGCAGTGCGGGAAGTGAGCAGTTCTGAGCGGGAAGAAGAGCCGGGTGACAGCCCGTTGCTCGATAGCGTGAGCGCCGCCGTCAAGAAACTTGTCACCAAGGGCAAGGAACGGGGCTTTATCACCATCGACGAGTTGAACGCGGCGATGCCGCAGGAACAGGTCTCCTCCGAGCAGATCGAGGATACGATGACGATGATGTCGGTGGCCGGCATCAACGTGGTCGAAAGCGAGGACGCGGAAGAGGCCACCGAGGCGAAGCCCGGCGAGAACGGCACCGCCGTGACCCGCGCCAGCGGCAACCTCGACGACGACGATATCGGCCGCACCGACGATCCCGTCCGCATGTATCTGCGCGAAATGGGCAGCGTCGAATTGCTGTCCCGCGAAGGCGAAATTGCGATCGCCAAGCGGATCGAAGCGGGCCGCGAAAAGATGATCGGCGCGCTGTGCGAAAGCCCGCTGACCATGCGCGCGATCGCGCGCTGGCACGACGCGCTGGTCAATGAAGACATCCTGCTGCGCGACATCATCGACCTGGACGCGACCTATGGCGGCACGCCGGAAGATCACAGCGCCAACCCGCCGATGCAGCAAAATCAGAATGGCGCGAATGGCGCCGTACGGGTCGCGCCGAACGGCGCCACTCCGGCAGGCACGAACGGCGCCGCCCCGGCGGGCACAAACGGTGCCGCACCGGCAGGCGCAAATGGCGCCGGCACGAACGGCGCGAGCCCGGCCAACACCGCCCAGGACGGCAAAAAAAGCGCCGAGGGCGCCGAGAACACGGAATCCGACGATGACGAGGATGACGACGAGGAAGCCTCGGTTTCGCTGGCGGTGATGGAAGCGGCGCTGAAGCCGGAAATCATCGAGATCTTCAAGAACGTGGCGGCAACCTACACCAAGCTGCAGCGGTCCCAGGACAAGCGTGTGGCAGCCCAGCAAAAGGGCGAGGAAATCTCCAAGTCGACCGAGCGCACCTATGACCGCCATCGCCGCGAGCTGATCGAACTGCTGGACGGCGTGCGGCTCAACAACGCGCGGATCGAGCAACTGGTGCATCAGCTTTACGACTTCAGCAAGGCGTTGACCCGGAACGAGGGCCGCTTGATGCGGCTCGCCGTCGATTGCGGCGTCGACCGGGAATCCTTCCTGGAACATTATTTCGGTTACGAACTGGATCCGAACTGGATTGACCAGGTGTCCGAGCTCAGCAAGCGTGGCTGGAAGTCCTTCGTCAAGAAGCGCCGCAAGGAAATCGAAGAGCTGCGGGGCGAGATCGCGACGGTCGCCGGCGAGGCGAACATGCCGATGTCCGAGTTCCGCCGCATCGTTCAGGCGGTGCAGCAGGGCGAACGCCAGGCCGGCCGCGCCAAGAAGGAAATGGTCGAGGCCAACCTGCGGCTCGTCATCTCGATCGCCAAGAAATACACCAACCGCGGCCTGCAGTTCCTCGACCTCATTCAGGAAGGCAATATCGGCCTGATGAAGGCGGTCGATAAGTTCGAATACCGCCGCGGCTACAAGTTCTCGACCTACGCCACCTGGTGGATCCGCCAGGCGATCACCCGCTCGATCGCCGATCAGGCGCGCACCATCCGCATCCCCGTGCATATGATCGAGACGATCAACAAGCTGGTGCGCACCTCGCGCCAGATGCTGCACGAAATCGGCCGCGAGCCGACCCCGGAGGAACTGTCCGAGAAGCTGCACATGCCGCTGGAGAAAGTGCGCAAGGTGCTGAAGATCGCCAAGGAGCCGATCAGCCTGGAAACGCCGATCGGCGACGAGGAAGACAGCCATCTCGGCGATTTCATCGAGGACAAGAACGCGGTGCTGCCGTCGGAGGCGGCGATCCATTCCAATTTGCGTGAAACCACGACGCGGGTGCTGTCCAGCCTGACGCCCCGCGAGGAACGCGTGCTGCGCATGCGCTTCGGCATCGGCATGAACACCGACCACACGCTGGAGGAAGTCGGCCAGCAGTTCTCGGTCACCCGCGAACGCATACGCCAGATCGAAGCCAAGGCGCTGCGCAAGCTCAAGCATCCGAGCCGGTCCCGCAAGCTGCGCAGCTTCCTCGACTACTAGCCGGCTGCGGCCGTCCGGCCGCACGCTAATATCCGCACCCGGTATGGGCCAGGACCGCAAAGCCCTTGCCCGCCGCCATCCGTCCGTGATATCGCCCGGCAGTGGTGAAATTCCCGGCCGCGCACAAGCGGCCAGCGCCCGGGCCCGTAGTTCAGTTGGTCAGAACGGACCGCTCATAACGGTCATGTCGCAGGTTCGAGTCCTGCCGGGCCCACCACCAAGTCTCGTGCATTCTCGTCTCCAGACTCAAATCGCCGGAAGGCCGCCGGTTTCCGGGCGTTTCACGTGGGTGGAGGCTGCGCGGAAACCACAATACGGAGACAATAGGGCCGGAATTGGGCAGGCGTCTCCAAAGGCCGTTTTCGGGCTTTGTCAGACCAACGCAGCTTGAGGCGGGAACGGGAGTTCCATAGCCTCAGCGGATGAACAATCCCTTCCGCTATTTCAACAGTTCGCCAGAGATCATCCGCCTCACGGTGATGATGTACATCCGGTATCCGCTGTCGCTCCGTCAGGTTGAGGATCTGCTGTTTGAACGTGGCATCGACATCTGCCACGAGACGGTGCGCTTCTGGTGGAACCGGTTCGGCCCGATGTTCGCCGCGGAGATCAGGAAGCGGCGCGTTCATCACCGATCATATTCGAACTGGCGCTGGCACCTGGACGAGGTGTTCGTGCGGATAAATGGAGAGAGACATTATCTGTGGCGGGCCGTCGATCACGAGGGCGAGGTGCTTGAAGTCTTCGCCACAAAACGGCGGGATCGCAAGGCGGCACTGACCTTTATCAAGCGTGCGTTGAAACGTTACGGCCGGCCAAAGGTGATTGTGACGGACCGGCTCAAATCATATCGGGCGGCGCTGAATGTGATCGGCAATCCTGCCAAACAAGAATGTGGTCGATGGCTCAACAATCGGGCGGAAAATTCACACCAGCCGTTCCGGCGACGGGAAGGGGCGATGTCGAAATTCAGGGACATAAAGACGCTGCAGAAATTCGCTTCTATCCACGCTTCCGTTCATAACCATTTCAATCATGACCGCCATCTCAACTGCCGCGATATCTTCAAGCAGAACCGCTCCGCCGCCCTGGCCGAGTGGCGCCAATTGGCGGCCTGAAAGCCGTGTTATATCGCACTTTGGAGACTGGTTCGCGTTGGTCTGACAGCACCTGGTCATGGATTGCCGTCAGACCAATATCTCGAAATGCGGACCGATAAGACCGCAGCTTGTCCGTAACGATCCTTGTTGGTGCGAAGCCTTGGCGCTTGAGGAGCTTCTTCATCAGCTTGGCAGCAGCTTTGGCGTCTCGCCTGCGTTGGACAAGGAAGTCCAGAACTTCGCCTTCGTTGTCGACCGCACGCCAGAGCCAGTAGCGTGTTCCGCGGATGATCACTGCCATCTCATCCAGATGCCAGTGATCGCTGGGCCTTGGCCGAACCCGTTTCAGCTACGCGGCAACGACCGAGCCAAACTTCAAAAACCACCGGCGTACCGTTTCATACGACACATCCAGACCTCGTTCTGCGAACATCTCCTCTACGTCACGGAAGCTGAGCGTGAACCTGGCGTACAGCCAGACGGAGTTCCTGATCACATCGGGCGGAAAACGATGTCGCTTGAATGAGAGTTGGCGCATCCGCCAACCTTATAGAATTTCACCGCAGGAGTTAACGTGACAATGCCCTTAGGGCTGTGACCCCCGGACCGGCCGCGGTTCGTGACATGCGCAAGGTTTGGGCTGGCTTGCCTTAGCCAGCGTCCCGTTGTTTGCGCTTCTTGTATAGCTCCAGCGCCCGCTGCACCATCGGCCGGCGCCGGCCCTCGGGCCGGTCGAGGGAATAGTCAGGGTCTTTCTCGGCCTGGCTGCGCAGCAAGAAGAAGGCGTGAGCGGCGTTAATATGTTGATAGAAGCCTTGAGCGTCCTGGCAGGCATTGACCATGGCCTTGGTCATTCGCATCTGGAATGGATCGTTCAGGGCAACCTCGCTCGCGTATTGCATCACCTCAGCCTCCAGCTGGTCGCGCGGCACCACGCGGTTTACCAGTCCGTACTGCAGGGCCTCGGCAGAATCGATCATCCGGCCCTCGAACAGGATCTCCTTCACTTTGCGCGGATGGATGTCCCACGGCGGAGTGAAGTATTGGAAGCCGCCGCCCAGGAACATCGCGTCCTCCGCGGCGAAGATCAAATCCATGGCGGATGCGACCATCCAGCCACCGAAAATGCAGTAGCCCTGGACGGCTGCGATGGTTGGCTTTTGCACGTCCCGCCAGCGCAGGGTCTTGTCGACGAACTGTTCGCGAGTGTGATTAAAGCGCCCCCGCACGCCCTCCTGGATCAGGTACTCAGTCTCCCGGTACTCATTTTCCTCCGATGTGCCCAAGTCATGGCCGGTACAGAAATGCTTCCCGGCACCAAATAGTGTGATCACTCGAATATCGACGTTGAAGCCGGCGACCTTGATGGCGTCGTCAACCTCCTCCAACATTATCGTGCTCTGGGCGTTGCCGACCTCGGGCCGATTGAGGGTGATCTTGGCGACGTGCCCGTCCACCTCGTAAAGGATATGCCGATAACTCATTTTGTTTAGCCTTTCCGTTGGCCGCTCTATCATTTTGCAGGCGTTACGCCGGTGATCCCAGCCGCCTTGAGACGCGAATAGTCCTCCCGGCTCATGCCCAACAGCCGAGCAAAGACTTCGGCTGAGTGCGCCCCCTTTACCGGTGCCGCCGCACGAACTCGGCCCGGCGTCACCGACATGCGGCAAGGCAGAGCGGGCTGCAGCCAGATGCCCGCCTCGGGATGATCGGTTTCCTGAACGGCACCTCGGTGCTGGAACACGGCGTCATTAGCAGTCTCCAAACTGTTAAGTACCGGGGCCGTGATCACGCCTGCCGCCGAGAGCGTGGCAGCCAATTGATCTCTGTCGAGCTCTTGGGTCGCAGAAGCGATTGCCGCATCGATCGAATCTTCGTTAGCCTTGCGGGCCGCCCGGTCAGGAAAGCACATCTTCAAATCCAATAGTCCAAGTGTATCGCAGAGCGCTTGCCACTGGCCGTCTGACTCCGCCGCGATGGCGATCCACAGTTCCTCGCCCTTGGTTGGGTAGACGCCGTGGGGTGCGAAGAAGGCATGCCGATTGCCCATCGGTTTGGGCACCTGCCCAATCATCGCGTACTCCAGCCAACGGTCGCCGAGAAAGGTTAGGTTGGCTTCCTGCATCGAGACGTCAATACGCTGGCCTTCGTTGGTTCGCTCCCGTTGATAGAGGGCCAAAACGAGCGAGGCGAAGCCGTACAGGCCCGCAACGGCATCCGGGTACATCTGGCCGGAGTTCAAAGGTACGTCGCCCTCATAGCCCAGCGCGCCTGACATACCCGAGGTGGGTTCCACCGTGCCGCCAATTGCCGGTAGCGGAGACCAGGGTCCTGAGTGCCCATAACCCGAGATCGAGCAATAGATGATATCCGGCTTGACGGTCTTGAGTTCCTCGTAATCCAGGCGAAGCTTGCCCATTACCCGCGGCGAAAAGTTCTCGGCGACGAAATCCGCACGCCGGACTAGTTCCTTGAACAGACGGCGGCCCTCTTCGGTATCGAGTTCGAGCGTCACCGATTGCTTGTTGAGGTTGACTGAATTGAACCGGGCCTCGCAGTTCCAGGAATGCTTGGCGGACGGCCTGTCCTTGAGGCCGGTGGCAAGGGGCACAGCGAAGCCGCCGCCCCGCCAGGAATCAAACCGGGAGCGCGCCTCGACTTGAATCACCTCGGCCCCCAGCAAGGACATCAACTCGGTGGCAAAGGTGCCAGACCAGGCCTGGGTCAGCACGACCCCGCGGTAGCCCGTTAGCGGTCCGTCCGACGCGTCAGGCACCAATGGGGCCGCGACCGGAGAGGACGCCTCGGCCCATTCATTTTTAACCGCGTCAGTATCCGTGCCAGGCGTGGGCACGCCCCGTCGCATTCTAAAGGGCGTCGCAGCTGCCTTGAACGGCGCGCCGGCAAATCGAATGCCGCCCACCTCTGCAAAAAACGACCGATCGGCTAGATGTTTGTTATTGGCCAGTTCCACCATCGTAAACACCGGACCGGCGACGACAGGGATACGGGACAAGGCGTCGAATAAGTCCGCCTTGGTCCACTCGGACATCGCTGCCTCTAGACGGTCTAGCCAGAGATGTTTGTGAGCGTAGCGGCTGACCGTCCCTTGCAGCCGCTCGTCGTCGGCTAGGTCCTCCAGGCCCAGCAGCTTGGCCGCACCCCGCCAGAAATGGGGACGCGTGACGGTCAAGGCGAAGTAGCCGTCCTTCACCGGGACAGGGCCCGAGATCACATCGCTGTTCGTCTTGCGTGTCGCGGGTGCAGCGTTGTAGAGGCTTCGCAGGATACCTGGGGCATAGGTGACCACTGAGACGTCATCCGTCGCCACATCAATCTGCTGTCCTAAGCCACCGCGATGGCGGTACAGCAGCGCAGCTACTGCCGCAGCAAAAGCCACCGTTCCCGCCTGATATGAGGCCTGGTAGCCGCTTTGCCGCAAAGGGGGCCGATCGACGAGCCCGGTCCCCGATGCCCAGCCCGAGCGGGCCGAGGCAGTCAGGTCGTTGCCAGGCCAATGGGCGCGATCGCCTGTCAGGCCATGGGGCGTGATCACCACGTGGATGGCCCGCGCATTGGCAGCCGCCAGTTCATCAAGCCACCGGCGTTTATCGGTTCCGGCCGACGCGTCGTCGATGACGACATCCACCGCCGGAATCAAATTAGGCACGGCCTCCGGCGATACCGAGCGCTTGTTGGCCAGCACGGCGGCGGCCGGAATCGAAGCACCGTCCGGGTCGAAGGGACCGATCACCCGCAACGGATGCGGATCGCGGCAGGCAACGTCGGCGCCGAAATCGGCGAACAACCGGCCGGTCCACGCGGCTGCGAAGCCCGTGGAGAGATCCAAAACCTTCAGGCCATCCAGTGCACTTACTATTGAAACGTCCTTCCATTGATGCCGCTATCCTAGGAAAGGCAATTTATTGCCGTTAATGGGAGCAACCGCGCCAGCCCCAAATGACACTAGCGTCGATCTGGTCAATTCGCTGGTCCCGCCAATCCTCGGCCCGACAAAACCACTGCGCATTTGCTTAGTGCGCAAGGTTCATTTCACTCAAAAATTCTAACACAAATATCCAGGTTTCCGTATCGGGTCAGCACGCGACAAAAAAGGCCAACCCGGAATGCGTCCGCTTTACCCCACAATGCCGGTCAAACAGGACGTGAACCTCTACGACGGGGAGGAGCTAATCGTTCGCGGTATCCACTACCAGAGTTTCCTGTTGAGTCAGAACTCGGGGAAAGTTGCCTTGCGCGACCCGAAGAAGAATCAAGGTGTCCGCAAGTTCGAGGTGCCCCATGGAGAGCCCATCTCTAGCGTCGCTCGCAAGATTGATCTGGAGATGTGCGGCGTGTTTTTTCATGGAAACCGGAGCTATCACACGGATAAGGAGGCGTCGGAGGAACTCGGTTTTGAGGAGGTCGTGTTCGGTGGCTGGATGACCATGTCACTCATCGGCGAGACGCTTGAGTAGCGCTTCGGCCGCGGCTACTACGAAGGCGGAACGCCCGATGTGAATTTCACGAATATCGTGTGGCCTGATGACCGCGTTGCGGCGAAAGGCGTGATCACGCACGAGCAGGCCGGTCGGGCATTCATCACCGTGTGGATGGGAAAAGACGATGGCATGGTAGTCATCGTCGGTTCGGCGTCAGCGATCAGTTAGACGGGCAGTGTAAGAGCAAAACTTTGAATACTTGAGGTGGCCGTCTAACCGCTCGGATCCATCCGTAGAAATCTCGTAAAATCAATAGCGACGAAATACGACTCCGACGTTTGGGCAAAGAATCAATTTTGCTCTGAAGCTGCCAAATTGTGAAATATGTCGATATTCTTCAAGCGCACTGTCGTTGAACAGCACACCGCACAAGTGGAGAACACCCATGACGTCATCGCCCAAGGCGTTGGACGGAATACGCGTACTTGATTTTACTTGGGTTCGGGCGGGGCCGTGGTCGACCCGCTGGCTGGGCGCGTTGGGCGCGGAAATCATCAAAGTGGAATGGCCGGCCAACGAACGTGGACGCATGACCGCTGTGACTCCGGAAGGCATCGAGCACAGCCTCAATTCCTCCCCAACCTTCAACGACACTAACCCAAACAAGAAAAGCATCACCATCAACATGCGGAGCGAGACGGGGCTGAACGTGATCAAGCGCCTGGTCTCGATCTCGGACGTGGTGGTGGAGAATTTCAGCCCCAAAGCGCTGCGAAGCTGGGGCCTCGGATACGATGTTATGCGCAATATCAAACCCGACATCGTCTATGTCTCGCAGTCCGGGCTTGGCCATACCGGGCGTCAAAGCGATTACACGACTATGGGACCGACGGCGCAGGCGTTTTCCGGCATGACGTTTTCATCCGGCTTGCCGGACAAGCCGCCAGCGGGATGGGGCTGGTCGATTCTCGATGACCTCGGCGGCACGAACATCGCCTATGCGGTGATGGGGGCACTATACCGGCGTAATCGAACCGGCCTGGGGCAGCACGTCGACCTGTCGCAGATGATGATTGGCGTGACGTTGAATGGGCCGGCCCTGCTGGACGTTACGGTCAACGGCCGCGAATCCCGGCGCGAGGGGTTTCCACCCGGTAACCGTGCCCATTGGCCCGGCACACCGATCTTGAACAACTATCGGGGGCCCACGACGGCGCCGCACAATGCCTACCGAACCAAAGGCGGCGGGTATAACGACTGGTGCTCGATCGTATGTTTCACAGATACGGAGTGGCGCAAACTCGTCGAAGTCATGGGATCGCCATCTTGGGCGGCGGATTCGAAGTTCGAGACCCTCTCCGGTCGTTTGGAGCACCAGGAAACGCTGGACCGGCACATCGAGGGGTGGACGCTAACGCTCGACAAATACGCGGTCATGGAGGTGTGCCAGGCATCCGGTGTGCGGGCGATGCCGATTCAAAGCACCGAAGACCGAGTCAAAAACGATCCGCAGCTTTGCCACCGGGCGTTGTTCACTGAAATGGACCATCCCGTGCTCGGGCGTCGCAAATTTCAGAATGCGCCCTTCAAGCTATCCGAAACGCCGGCAGTACATACGAGTGCGGCACCCCTGATTGGTCAACATACCCGGGAAGTCCTTGAAGGCCTCCTTGGCCTCTCCCATGACGATGTCGTCGAAGGCATTGAGAACAATATCTTCTGGCCTAAGACAATGAAACGCTTCGACTACATCGAAGAGATGATACGAGACGCGCCGGTCGGATCGGTTTCGCCGCCGCGACCTAAGCCGGCCAAAACGCCTGCCAAGGCGAAAGACGACGATACGGCGTCAGCGACGCTTGCCGGTCTGCGCATGCTCGAACTTGCCGATGAGAAGGGGCAGTTTTGCGGCAAGTTGATGGGCGATCTCGGCGCCGATGTGATCAAAATCGAGCCACCCGGTGGTGAAGCGACGCGAACGGTCGGCCCGTTCCTCGACGACCGGGCGGATCGGGAACGCAGCCTGGCCTTCTGGCATTACAACACGTCTAAGCGCGGCATAACCTTGAACCTCGAGACCGAGGACGGCCGCAGCTTGTTCCGCCGACTGGCCGCAAAGGCCGATGTCGTTCTGGAAACGTTCGCTCCGGGATACCTGGCCAAGCTGGGCCTGGACTACGGCGCGCTCAAGGTTGCGAACCCGGAACTTATCTTGTGTTCCATCACGCCGTTCGGCCAAACAGGACCATGGCGCGACTACATCTCCAGCGATCTGGTCCATATGGCAGCTGGCGGATTCATGGGATGTTGCGGATACGACGCGTCGGACGATCCAGAGCAAGTTCCCATTGCGCCCGGCGGCGGCAATGCCTGGCACACCGCCTGCAATTTCGCTTATTTGGCGATCGCGGCGGCACTTCTTCACCGCGATAAGTCGGGACGTGGCCAACACGTTGACGTCTCCGTGCATGATTGCTGCGCCGTGACCACCGAGATGCATATCCCGACGTACCTCTACCACGGCAAGGTCGTCATCCGGCAAACCGGCCGCCATGCACAGATGGAACCCACGCCGCCAGCGCAAATGCGCTGCGCCGATGGCCGATACGTCAACGCGCAGGCAAACCGCGTGCCTTTCCGCCGCTTTCCCGACCTCGTGGCCTGGATGGCGGAGCACGGCCTGGCGGAAGACCTCGCTGACGAACGCTATGCCAGCGCAAAGGGTTTTGTCGAGCATGTGGCGCATATCGACGCGGTGATCGCCAGGTTCGTTGCTCACCTGCCGCAAGCGGAAGTGGCGCATGGCGGCCAGGCGCGGCAGTTCAACTGGGGCGCAGTCCGTGCGCCTGACGAGCTAATCGACGACGGCCATCTGGCGGATCGCGGTTTCTGGGTCGATGTCGAACATCCAGAACTTGGTCGCAGCTTTAAATATCCAGGCGCCGCCGCGATCCACAATGGGTCGCCCTGGCGTATCTCCCGGCGGGCGCCCCTGATCGGCGAGCACAACTGGGATATATATGGCGAGGAACTCGGGCATAATGACGCAGAATTAAGCTGCCTGATGGAAGCCGGAGTTCTGTGAAACAAGCTTGTAACTTTGAACATTGAGCTACTCCCCAAAACATTGGACAGATTGAACGGCATTGACACGTTAACTGCGGTGGTTGGCTGCAAAGCGCCAGACCTTGGATCAGGCTGCGAGGCAACTCTGCTGCCAGACGGCAAACGTCTCGGCCCGAAACATTTTGAAGATGCGGCGTGGCAGTAGATGGCGTTGGACGTAGAAGGCGTTTTGGACAGGGGCGTGAATTGCCAGGAAGCGTTGGGCTGATCCAGGCGACTTGAACCGCTGCTGTTTTTGCTCTTGTCGCCGAACCGGCTGGTGCGGGTTTTCGGCCCGATTGTTTGCCCGCAGCCCCTGATCATGGAAGGCGGACAGCCGCTCTTCGCGGGTGGCGACGGTAGCGACACCTGACTGCCGCGGCCACCCACTTAACGTGTCAATGCCGCCCTGACACTGCCCGGTTAGCGTTTGTCGGTTCCCCAAGCGATAGCGTTTTGTAGCAAGAGCGCAAATACATCAGTTTCCCAAACCCCACGGAATTCGGGCGGCATGGTTCTTTCAGGATGGATGCTTGGATCTACCGATGACCGGCTATCGGTGCGATTTGCGTGGCAGTGTCCTAATCCAATGTATACGACCTCTCCTCGCCCCATTTCGCGCGAGTAACCGAGCACCCGTGTTTTTCCGTCGGGTTGCAACGAGGTATCCTCGTCATAGAAGAATCCGAACCCAGGAGGAGAAGGGTCCTCTGCGAGCTCGGTTGTCAAAAGAATACGGCTGGCGTGCGGGTCCTGAAGTTCAATGAGGTAGAGTTCATCTCGGACGGTGAAGCGTTTGGGCAGATCTCGCGTGACGCGATGGTCGCCGGCGACGGATACCTGAAACTCACGCAGCGGCGGGTGATTGAGAAAAAAGCATCCCAACGTTTGGTGATGTTCAGCTTTGACCATTTTCTTAACGGGAAGGCCTTTGTTTTCAGTTTTGACAGCCTTTCCTCCTGACGTCCCGTGAAGGGCGAACCAACGGCCGCCATTCTCCAACCAGTTCAATAACGCTTCATTACCTGTTCCTGCGGGGTAGGGCCCGGCAACATATGTTATCAGAAGGTCGGTCCCAGGTAGCCAACGTTCGATATCTTGGAAATCGTTTGCAGCGGTGACCGTGAGATGGTCCTTAGCTCGCAGCATTTGCAAGAGTTGCAAGCGGGCGTAATCCATATCGTGTCCCGCGGCGGAGCCAGGAGGAAATCCCCCAGTGATGAGATGGGCGCGCTGGGTCATAGCCACAGTAGTTCCTCCGATCCGCGGGGTTGCTGGACATCGCTCTTAAAAATATCGATTTGAGCTCTTAAGCGGGTGCCGCAGTCATCCAGTCCTTCTACCTGTGTCGTCATCCCCGCAACTTTTGCATGGTGGAAAGAGGCGCGGGACTTGTCTAGCATTTTGTCTGGCGTTGTCACGTTAACTCGATTTGGTTATGGGGACGGCTGATATTAATTATCGTCATGCAGTAGCCGTAGCGCGGGACCAAGCATCGAAGGACCCCGACCGAAGCTGCTTATAGGTGGGCCGTCTGAGAAGGTGACGTTGGTGATAGAAGGTGTTGTAGGTCGCGGCAGGGACGGACAGGAAACGCTGTGCAGACCCTGGCGATTTAAAGCGCTGGATTTTTCGCTTTCGTCTTCGGAAGGGCTGATGTGAGTTTTCAGCGCGGTTGTTCGCTCTCAGGCCCTGGTCGTGGACCGCCCTCAGGCCGATCGATCGAAAGGCGGATCGGTAAGATCGCAACTTGCCGGTAACAATCCAGGTTGGCACAAAGCCCCGGCGTTTGAATGAGAGTTGGCGCATCCGCCAACCCTATAGAGTTTGAATACGCAAGTTAACGTGACAGTACCCCCGCACAGTGCAACAGCGGTTCGGTCTACTCGGATCGGCTCAAATTTACTGGTCGGCAACAAAACTCCGCGCGCCGTCCACCAGCAGGTTCTTTACGCTGGTGAATGCCATGATGTCCTCGCGCATCGGCTTGCCCGCCTCATGAATGCGCGCCGTCGCCGCCTGCGTCACTTTCATCACCTCCGGATGGGACGGTTCACCCGGATAGCCGAGGTCTTGTGCGAAGTCGGCCGGCCCAAACATCAGATAGTCGATGCCCGGTACTGATAAAATATCGTCCAAATTCTCAACCGCCTGCGCGCTTTCCAGCATAGCGCCGACGAGCACACTTTCGTTGCAGGCTTTCAGGAATGCCGGCATGTCTTCGATGCCATTCTGATAGTTGGTGCCCCGACCGCCACCAAAGGAGCGATGTCCGTCCGGACCGAACAGACAGCTATCGGCCAACTGCTTTGCATCGGCCAAAGTTTCAATATGCGGACCGATGATTCCCCGGACGCCGCGGTCGAGAAACTGGGTAATTGTGCCCGTGCCAATGTCGGGTATGCGTGCGATCGGCGTTTGGTGCGTCAGATCGGCGGCGCGGCACACATTCTCTATAGATGGCATATCCAGGATGCCGTGTTCGCAGTCGAGAAAGATGAAGTCCAATCCGGCTGGCGCCAGCATCTCGACAATTTCGGGAGCGGGAAAGGTAAGCCGCACGCCATAGGCCTTGCGGTCTTCCCGCATCGCCAGCTTTATTCGATTGGTTGGTATCATCTTTGAACCCTTCTATGCGGCGCCGGCGTCTAGAACCATAGTCCGGAAGGTACTTTCGATGGCCTCGCGATCCAGCCCCTTGTAGATGAACACGATGCGGTGCTGTCAGACAAACCTGACTCGGGCTGCGAAGATACGGTCTGAGGGGCAGTGTCAGAGCAAAATCTTGAATACTTAAGGTGGCCGCCGAACCACTCGGATCGATGTGAAAAAATCTCGAGAAATCAATGGCGGCGAAATGCGACGGTGACGTTCGAATAGAGTATTTAAGTTTACTCTGACAATGCCGGATATCAGGGTCATATTCCGACGGTAACGACACCCGACCGCCACGGCTAGACACTTAACGTGTCAAT
>JAOTYV010000277.1 GCA_029861675.1 Alphaproteobacteria bacterium | reverse complement strand
CCACTTGAAGAATGAGCCGACACATCGCCATGGCTTGTAGTCGTAATGAGCGCCGCTGCCATTGAGAAAGGGCTTATCGCCTAGGCCCGCCCCTGGCGGGCGCATAATCGACCAGTATTGCGACAGTGTCGCAGGTTCGCCGAAAAGCTCCTCGACTGCTGCCATGATTTTGGGGTGCGCGAGGCTCAATTCAGCGATCTCCGGGTGTTCTTCCAAAACCCGCGGGCCCATCGAATGGATGCCCGGCAACGGATAGGCCGGTCCCTTGCGGAAGGTATCGTAATCGCCACGGGCAAATGCGGCGCGGATTGGCCGGGCGAGACGATCCACTTCCGTCTCAGTCAGGACACCCCGAAGGACATAATAGCCGTTTTCCTCGAATTCATTCTTCACTGTTTTGCCTTCTATGGTTGCCATATTCAAAACTCCTCTTATGCAATCATGATGGCAATTCGAAACTGTCAATCGCAACCAGTGCACTTATGACCTGATCATAGCGTGACGCTGCAAAATGTCCGCTACGGGTCAAAACCGGAAGTCGAGTGCGGGCGCTGGAATGTCCGCTCCCTGGGGAAGAGCGGAACTCGATCAGGAGCGCCGGAAAGTCGGCTTTTGGCCAGACTCGGACATACGATCGGGCGCAGCCCTGCAACCTTCGCGCTCAAGAGACCTCGTCCAACAGCGCCTTCGGCTCCTTTATGAATCGAATTATGGCGAGAAACCCGACCGAAATTATAATAATTCTTAAGGTCTTATCTGTTGAATAAACGCGGTTCAAATTTCAAATAGACATGATTTGCGTGAGTCGCCAATTATAATGAGAGTTTTTAGTATTTAACGAGGATTGTTGGATGCGAGTACTTCTGAGTATTTCTCTACTCCTGATTTTAACCGCGTGCGGCAACAATTTCACGGAGCACTACATACCCAAACCTGACATCGTTTATGGCAACTCCAGTTTCCTGCCGCCGTCCGACGACCCCGAATTGATCAAAGGCACGACGATGGAGGAGGACGATGAAAGGATGGGCCGAGATGGCTATGCTCGCATTGGAAGCGCGACATTCAGCGCGAGTGACAACGCGTGGTCCGCACTCGACGAGCGCGCCGAGGAACAAGCCGAGAAGGTGGGCGCCGATGCGGTGATCGTCTACAGGAGTTTCAAGAGTAGGACCAACGGCGCACCACCCCCTTCCAACGAAAACCATGGAAACCGTGGAGATCATGTAATTCGTGGAACCGGTAAAAATCATGGCAGTTATGTCGCTGTTGGCCGTTCATCCTGGCGTGTAGGGAAGTCGTCACCTAACGGCACATCCTGGTCAATAGGGACGTCGTCACGTCCCCTCTCCCATAGCAGGGTTATCCACAGCCGCACCGCGACTTTTTGGCGAAGACTGAAACCGGGCGGCCTAGGCGCCAATTTCCGTAACCTGTCGATCGCGGAGCAGCGCAAGAGCGGCAGCGATGAAGGGGGCGCAATCGTAGCTGTCAGACACGGAAGCGCCGCATTCGAGGAGGATATTCTCGTCGGCGATATCCTCCGCGAGGTCGGAGATACGAAGGTCGTCAATGCCGCTTCGGCGGCGGCGGCATTGCGGCTCTATCATGGGCGCAGCGTCACGATCGTCTTGTGGCGCAACGGCAAAATGGTCGAGAAGAAGATCCGCATTCCCGAGTTCAAATCATAGCGGCGGCTGGGGAAGTCCATCAGGGCCGAATGTCCGGGTTGGGTCATAACCGGAAGTCGCGTGCGGCGTCTGGAATGTCCGCACCTGGGTGTAGACCGGACATAATCCGTGCGAAAGCGGACTCCCGAGTTTTTGGGCTCCGCTAGAGAGGCGAGTTTTTGGGCTGGGTTAGAGAGCGTGGAAATAGCGTGACCACGCGAAGGCCGAGGGGGGCTCCCGGGGGTCCGAAACGGGCATTCCCGCCCCACTTATTACCTAATTATTACCTAAATTTTTGGTGTTTCTTGATAATGCACTGAAAACCTTGGCGTCCCCTAGGGGAGTCGAACCCCTGTTTCCGGCGTGAGAGGCCGGCGTCCTGGGCCACTAGACGAAGGGGACGTGGCCTGGGCGTCGGGCGACTCATAGCCGATGGCCCGGCCCCAGGCAATGGCTTTGCAGCCCTGCGATAAAATAAGGCGCTTTGCCTCGGCGGCGGTCCGGGATATCGTGCGCCGCGATGCGCTACCCGCTTTGCGCCGCCGGTCCGGTGGCCGCCGCCGGCGCGCGATCCCGACGAACAAATGCCGAGCCGAAATTCATGAGCGCGACCGACACCAAGAGCCTGATCAAGACCCTGCTGGCCAAGAGCGACCTGCTGCCCGAGACCGAGGAAGAGCTGCGGGAGTATCTGGAGGAGGTCGAGCGCGGCCCGCTCGACAAGATGGATGAGGATTACGTGCTGGGTCTCGCCCGCCGGCTGGGCGTGGCCCCGGGTGGCGCGGCCCCAAGCGGCGCGGCCCCGGCGGCCCGGAGCGAGCCTGATGCCGATGCCGGTGACGGTGATGATGACGGTGACGGTGACGACGAAGATGATGACGCCCCCGTCGCGGCGGTCTGGGATGACGACGATGAAGACGACGACCGCCTCGCCGAGCTGGAAGACGAGATCGCGGCGGCCCGCAGCGCGCTGGACGGGGCCGCGGAATCGGTCGCGCAGGCGCGGCAGCTGCTGACGACGATCTATGACGCCGACGCGAACACGATCAAGGACGTGGATCCGGACGAGGCCGCGACGGCCCTGCACGGCATCGACGAGGCGCTCGCCATGGCGGCGGAACGGACCGCGCCCGACGGGTAATCGGCGGACGGCCGCCGCGACGCATGGCGCGCGAGCCGTGGGTGTGTTCGGATTGAGGCCGGCCGTTAGACCATTGCTGGTATTAATTGACTCAAGTGAAATGGTCACTCTTTTTGATTTTACGCAAACACGTCGTCGCGAACCGTTTCGGTTCGCTCGGGATTTGCTCTCTAGCGGCCGGATTCGAGTTCAATGGTGCCGATCTGGCGGCCGTCGCCAAGGTGAAAGATCATGATGCGCGCGCCGCCGTCCGGCAGACTGAGGCGGACCGACAACCGGTCGCCGTCATGGGTGCTTTCGACGATGGTCGCCCCGGCGGGCAGCCGCGCCCGCACCGTGCCGAAGCCCTTGGCAGAAGCGCGCTCGCCGAGCGACCCGAACCCGGCGGTCACGCCATACGCGAGCAGCCCCATGCCGATGACGATCAGCACGCCCATCCCGATGACAACGACCTTTAACGCTTGCATGACCCCCGCCTTGCCGTCCCCGTTTTTGCGGTCTCGCCGATGACCGATACCCCCGACCGCCGTTCCCCCCGGGCGACGCCGGAAGATGCGGGTGTCCGGCTCGACCGCTTTCTTGCCGGCGCGCTTGCCGATCTGTCGCGCAGCCGGATCAAACGATTGATCCAGGACAGCCACGTCGCCAGCGGCGGCGCGACGATAACGGACCCCTCATACCGGGTCAAACCCGCCCAGCAATTCGACGTGACGATTCCCGCGAGCCGCGAAATGCCGCTCATTCCGCAATCCATGGACCTGACCGTGGTGCATGAAGACGCCGACCTGCTGGTGATCGACAAGCCGGCCGGGCTGGTGGTCCACCCCGGTCCCGGGCGGCCGGACGAAACGCTGGTCAACGCCCTGCTCGCCCATTGCGGCGGCAGCCTGTCCGGCATCGGCGGCGTCAAGCGGCCGGGCATCGTGCACCGGCTGGACAAGGATACCAGCGGGTTGATCGTGGTCGCCAAGAACGACCATGCCCACCAGGTGCTGGCGCGGCAATTCGCCGAACGCAGCATCGACCGGAATTACTGCGCCGTGGTCTGGGGCCTGCCAATGCCGCCGGCCGGCGAGATCGAGGGCAATATCGGCCGCCACCCGCATCACCGGAAGAAGATGGCGGTGGTCGGCGAAAAACGCGGCAAGACGGCGTTGACCCGCTACGCGACCGAACGCGGCTTCGGCACCCACGCCGCGGTGGTGCGCTGCAAGCTCGCCACCGGCCGGACCCATCAAATCCGCGTGCACCTCGCCCATATCGGCCATCCGCTGATCGGCGATCCGGTTTACGGCCGCGCCGGCGGTGGCCGGGTACGCGGTCTCGGCGCGGAAGCCGCCGCCGCGGTCGCGGCATTTTCGCGCCAGGCGCTTCACGCCGTCGTTATCGGGTTTGAACATCCCGTATCGGGCGAGCGGTTGAAATTTTCCAGTCCCTTACCAAGTGATATGCAACGCCTTCTGGACGTCCTGGAGGCGATTTAGTTTGCACGGAGTGATCTGAAATACGCCAGAGATCGTAAAAACATTGACTTTATTGAACGTTGTGTTATTATAGCACTCAATTGGGGAGAGTGCTAATTCACTGAAACAATGGAGATTTCTTGATGGCGACGAGCCTTCCCAGTCTGGTGATCAGCCCCGAGGGTAACCTGCAACGCTATTTGCAGGATATCCGCAAATTCCCGATGCTCGAAAAGGGCGAAGAGTACATGCTCGCCAAGAGCTGGCGCGAGCGCGACGACACCAAGGCGGCGCACAAGATGGTGACCAGTCACCTGCGCCTTGTTGCGAAAATCGCGATGGGTTACCGCGGCTATGGATTGCCGCTGAGCGACCTGATTTCCGAAGGCAATGTCGGCCTGATGCAGGCGGTCAAACGGTTCGACCCGGAACGCGGCTTCCGCCTCGCGACCTATGCGATGTGGTGGATCCGCGCCTCGATCCAGGAATACATCCTGCATTCGTGGTCGCTGGTGAAAATCGGCACCACGGCGGCGCAGAAGAAGCTGTTCTTCAACCTGCGTAAGCTGAAAGGCCGGCTGCAGGCGTTCGAGGAAGGCGATCTGGCCCCGGAAACCGTGGCGAAAATCGCAACCGAGCTCAGCGTGCCGGAAAAGGACGTGGTGTCCATGAACCGGCGGATGAGCGCGCCCGACAATTCATTGAACGCGCCGGTCCGCATGGATGGCGACGGCGAATGGCAGGATTGGCTGGAAGACGAAACCGACAGCCAGGAAATCATGATCGCCGAAGCCGACGAGCTGACCAAGCGCCGGGCCATGCTGCGCGACGCCATGAGCGTGCTCAACGACCGCGAGCGCCACATCCTGACCGAACGCCGGCTGTCGGAGGAAACCGCGACGCTGGAGGACCTCAGCAAGGTCTACAAGATAAGCCGCGAGCGGGTCCGCCAGATCGAGGTCCGCGCCTTCGAAAAGCTGCAGAAAGCGATGCGCACGGCGGCACTGGAAGCGCAGATGGCGCCCGCCGGTTAGGCGCCGTTTGGTACACGGGCCCCATCACCCGCCTCAATAAATCCGGATCGATGCACCCTTAGTCCGCGGCTTGTGCCGCGGGTGCGGGCGCTGTTCCCCTATCCGTCCCCGGCGCCTGATCGAGCAGGTCGCTGGCCTCCGCGTCTTCGCGAACCGGCGCGCCCCACACATCGACGATTTGCGATTGCCGGTGTTTTAGCTGCACTTCCTTGATCTCGGCGGAAACGCCGAGATAGGCGGAGACCACCGGGCGGAGCGCGAAATACAGCACCCAACCGACCGCCGCCGCGGTATACATGATCAGAAGCGCATAGGGATCGCTGACGATGTTCAGCACACGTTCGATGCCGCCGCCGGCCAGCCAATAATCCATCAGCCAGGGCAGGCAGCCCGCGAAATTGATGTAGGCGACCGTGCGCGCGGCGTTCCTGTTGCGGGTGCCGTCGATCATCACGGCGACCACGGTCGGCACCATCCCGATCGCCAGCAGGGCAAAGCTTTCGTAAAAGGCGAACAGGGCGCCGGCGCCAAGGATCCAGAACAGGACCGAGCCGGCCTTTTTCTTCGCCTTCGAGGTCTTGTCGGTGTCGGTCGCGTCCGCCATTCAACCCGCTCAGAACAGTTTTACCAGGACGGTCACCAAGACGGCCACCGTCGCCACAACACCCGACACCAGGGACGAGATCTGCGCACCGAATTCCCGCGCCAAATTCTTCCGATTCACGCGCTCGTACTCCAGCCGTTGCAACTGCAGCAATGTCGACACGTACTCCGACACCGCAAATTGGTAGCGCGTAAGGTCCGCGGACAAATCATCCTGGTTATCGATCACCGTCAGCAAATCGCGAATTATCCCGGCCTTCGCCGTTTTCCTCAATTCAACGACGACCGCCT
>JAOTYV010000276.1 GCA_029861675.1 Alphaproteobacteria bacterium | reverse complement strand
CGCGCAATCTTCCGGCAATATCGTCATGAGTTCGACGGCGCGCCACAGAGACCAGGCCGCCATCGCACTGGTATAGGCATTATTGTCAAGACCCGGCTTGTCCGCGTCTGGATAGGAATCATGATACTCGTCCGGGCCCATGACGTTGCGCAGCATGTAGCGGCCGGCCGATTCGTCGAATTCGGCCAGGCTCGCCCAAAATCGCGCAATTTCGAAAAACATCTCCGCACCGTAGAATGTCAAAAACTCGACATCGTGTGTTGTCTGAAAATACTGCCAGATGTTGTAGGCGATCGCCGCATTGACATGCCGTTGCAGCGCGCTGTTGTCCGGCAGCCAACGGCCGGATCGCGGATTGAGATGCAGTTTCTGGCTTTCCTCGCGGCCGTCGCTCCCGCTCTGCCAGGGAAAAAGCGCGCCGCGATGACCGCTGTCCCGGGCATTCTGGCGCGCCGTCGCCAGCCGGTTGTAGCGGTACATGAGGAGTGATCGCGTCGCTTCCGGCAGCCTGAGGTTCAGGGTGGGGAACACGAACAACTCGTCCCAGAAGATATGGCCGCGATAGGCCTCCCCATGCAGACCGCGTGCGGGTATGCCCACATCGGCGTTCAACGACCCGCTCGGCATGACCTGCAATGCGTGGAACAGGTGCAGCCGCAAAATCATGTTCGGATCTTCAGGACCAGGCGCCGCTTTGTTGCCGATCTCGATATCGAACCAATGCCAAAGGGTGTGCCAGCGCGCGCTGTGCGTCGTGGCGAGATCGTCAAAGCCGCCGGCCTGTTCAGCCGCCACCCGCGACGCCAAACCGCACTCCGAAATCGCCGGATCACGGGAGGTGTAAATCGAAACGATTTTCTCGATTGTCAGCGGCTGTCCCTCATGCACCTCGACAAAATATCGAAGACCCGCAAAGTCGGGTTCTTCGATCGCCTCGCATTCAGCATCGATCGTCGTGCCGTCGCGGTGGAGCGTCGTTCGCGCGGTCTCGGCGATTTGAATGCCGGATTGCCGTGTCTGCATCTTCAGGTGGGTAACGTCGCCATCGATAACCGCGCTTTCGATCGGCAGCAGGTGTTTGCCATTTAGGTCGCGATAGCGTTCCACGCCCTGATTTTCGACACGCCCGTCAATCGCCGATAGAATTTGCATTGGACCGGACCAATTCTCCGGAATGATGCGAACCTGCGAACCGGCGAGATGCCGCTCGGCCATATGGACGAAACGGCGGCTTTCAATGCGCGTAATTCTGCCGCTGTCATCGTCAATCTTCACGATGCGGGACAGGAATCCATTTCTGAGATCGAGCTCTTGGCGAAATTCCGTACACTTGATCTTCCCAAGATCGAGCCAATCACCATCTGCGATGCGAAGCCCAAGCGGGAGCCAATTGGGTGCATTGACCATATCTTCATTCTCGACAGCATGCTCTCCGATCTCGGTCGTTAAACGATTAAAGCATCCGGCAATATAGGTCCCCGGATAGTGGACCTCGTCGGCGCGCGCTTCGTCGAACGCACCGCGGGTACCGAAATAACCATTACCGAGCGTGCACAACGCTTCGCGGGCGCCCTGCTGCCCCGGCTCGAATTCAGAGAATGAAATGACCCAACCGGTCATCCGGACACACCGGACAGATGCTCGAACAACCGCATCACGGCATCAGGCCCCGCCAGGCGATAGCGCGCCTGCGTGGCCCGCGGAGCGTCGGCGACAAGCACGCCGATCCCATCGGCGGACACCGTCGCGAAGGCGTCTTCGTCGGTAACGTCGTCGCCGATATAAACGGGCATTGCATCCGGCGGCTCCAGACCCATGGCGTGCAAAAGCCACGTCACCGCCCGGCCCTTGTCCCAATCGATATTCGGCAGCAATTCGAAAACCATCTTCCCAGTCGTCCGGCGAAGGTTCGGATAGCGGGCAGCAACAGCGTCCACCGCCGACCGCACCAGATGCTGCTTGTCCCGGTCGACAAGCCGATAATGAACCGCGACCGAATACGTCTTGCCTTCCACCAGTGCACCCGGAATACCGTGCAATGCAGACCTAAGATCTTCTTCGGCCCTTTGCACCGCAGGAACGAATTCGCGGCCTTCCGCGTGATGGAATTGCCGGTTCCCTGGACAGGAGATATCGAAGCCATGACTGCCCGCGTAATACAGGCCGGGTATTCCGACGCGCTCTTCGATATCCGCGCGCGCGCGGCCGCTGATAACGCCCACAACATGGCGCCGGCTCAGCCGCTCGAGCAACCGGTGCATCGTATCGGAGAGCACCGCGTCCTCCGGCCGGGCGACGATTGGCGTCAACGTGCCGTCGTAGTCGAGGAACAGCGCCAGCTTGCGGTCGCCGCATTGCTCGACGATAACCGTGGCGAGGTCGGCAGGTGAAATCTCGCCCGCGGAATCGGACGGCGGGCCCGCGCGATCGCCGATAATCGACAGCTCCGCGAGGTCGGACACAACGATATCCGCACCGTGCGCTCGCATCTCCCGACCATTGTCGTTGCGGGCAACGCCCACGACCAAACCGAATCCTCCATCACTTCCCGCGTCCACCCCCGCCAACGCGTCTTCCACGACAATGCATCGCGACGGATCGACCCCCAGTCGGCGGGCCGCCTCCAGGAACATGTCCGGAGCCGGCTTGCCGGACAGCCAACCGTCATCAAGATCGCAGCCATCGACGCGCGTATCGAAGGAATGCGCCTGGCCGGCGGCTTCCAGAATCGCGGCGCAATTCCGACTGGAAGAAACCACTGCGGATTTAAAGCCTCGGTCTTTGAGGTCGGCCAAAAACTCGATCGTCGATCGATATACCTGCACGCCGTTATTGCGGATGCGTTCCAAAAACAACGCATTCTTCCGATTTGCCAAGCCGCATACGGTTTCGGTGTCGGGGGAGTCGCGCGAGTCCCCGGGAGGAAGAATGATGCCTCGGGATTCGAGAAAGCCGCGAACGCCATCGGCGCGCGGCTTGCCGTCCACATAGTCCGAGTAGTCGGATTTCGCATCGAACGGAACGAAGGCCGTGCTCAAGCGCGCAGACCGCTCGCGTAGAAATGAATCAAATGCGGATTTCCACGCCGCCGCGTGCACCGAGGCGGTTCGCGTCACGACCCCGTCCAGATCGACGAGAATGGCGTCATAGCGATCGGCCTGAATCTCTGCCGTCTGGCGGGCATCGGAATCTGAAACGGCATCGCTGGCTTTTGGCATTTCCATCTACCGCATGTCTTGCCGCTCAATGACTTGGACTGCCGGCGCGAACGCCAACCCAACTGCCTGTGACTGTGCGGCCCGCAGCCAAAACGCGGGATGATTCAAATCAATGAACACATTGGAAAGCGGGAAAAATGGGTCGGGTTGCGGCCGCATATACCCGAGAATTGCCGGCACGACGCCGACCCTCCCGCTAGTCGCAGCCGGCCTCCTGATGCCGCTGGTGCGTTCGGCGGATGCTGTCGACCGTCCGCAAGACCTCGGTGTCATCCAACGGCGGACGGACGCGTATCCGATTCCAGCACACCAGCAATTCCTTTATGACATCGACATCGACGCCGCATCGCATCAGATGGCCGGATAAGGATGCGATCGTTTCGTTTCTCGCCCCTTGCTCTACACCGTCGGCAACGAGCTGCCGCCAATACCCAGGATCGTGCGCGGACCGGCGGCTTTCGGCACGGATCAACGCAACGAGCCAATGCGGCAGCGGCACGGCGTCCTGACAGCTATCCCCGCCTGTCACCCATTCGTATCGTCGCCCCGACGGATGAACAGATGGCGGCGCGACCACCATACCGCCTTCGGCACGGACATCTATGCCTTGCGCAAGGCTCACCCTGCTGGGCAACGCGGCCGGTTCGGCCAATGCGGTGAAATAGAAGTGCCGGCCTCCGCCGCCGGTCCGCACGGTCAATGTCGGCGGCAACCGGCCAGAGCGCAGAGCAAGCCGGTCCAGACTCTCGTCCCCGCCATGTCGCGGGTCGATATCAAGAACGACGAGGTTGGATATTTGCCCCGTGATGATGCCGATGTTGGCGTCCGGCCAACGACGGAACCAGGTCCCCAATTCCTCACGCGTCGGAAGCCGGTCCTGATAGGCACGCCATGCGACCAACGGCACTTTTTCGCGCGGCTTGACGGGCACCACCGACCAACCGCGGTCAAGATAGCCGTACGCAATCGCCGTCAAATCGGCCGACGGCCCGACGCCGTCACCCGACAATGTGATGTTTGCCGATCGGCTTGACCGTCGTTGCTTGCGGCCCTTTTTCACTTTCGCCGTAGGCAACCTCAAGCCTCACTTCGCTGCCGACCTCGAGAGCGTCGAAGTTGTCGTTGATGACGCTGTTGCGATGGAAATATATTTCCTCGCCGGTCGAGGTCTCGATGAACCCGTAATCCTGTTCCGCCAGAAGGCGCGCGACCTGTCCATGCAACGGTGTTTCATGCGTCTTGACGTCGTCGCGACGGATACGTGCATGATCCTCCACCTGCCGTACCGCCGCATTGAAGGCGTCACGGATGGCTACGTAAATATCGGTATGGGCGGCGTTTTTAGGACCGGCCCGATTGACATGAAGGGTCTTGCCCGGAACACCCATGTTCAAAGACACCCGATAAAGGCCGCCCTTGTGCTTATGCTTGTCGACGCCCTCGACCGCTACATTGCACCACTGAATCCGTGTGTCGAAATGCTCCAGCTTTTCGGCGGCTTCCCGGATTTTCGCCTCCACGGCGGGAGACGCGTCAACATTCCGGAAGGTAATCTTGATGGGAATACTCACTTGTCTGACCCGTCCCGAATCGGTTTCGCCTATTGCTAATACTAGGACGGGCGCGCTCAAGCGCTTTGACCTAAATCAGCCGTGATGGCGCGCTACGCCGCATCGTCCGCCGACTTGCCGAGAAAACTTATGGCATTTTCCAGCGTACCGAGCTGGCGGTAGTCGCTTTCCGCGATGGCAATGCCGAGGCGCTCATGCAAGGCGGTCACCAGATTGAGGAAATCCATGGAATCGATATCGAATTCCTCGCGCAGGTCGCCGGCGGCATCCACATCCGCCGCATCGATATCCGGCGCGATTCTCGCCAATTCGTCCAACAAGGCAGCTTTGATTTCGTTCTCGTTCATAAGGCCTCCGGATCTTGCAGCAGGTCGCCGATCGCTCTCAGAAACAACGCGCCGCGATGGCCGTCGCTGGCGCGATGATCCGCCGACAAGGTAGCGGTGACGACCATACGCGCAACAATTTTGCCGTCTTCCACCCACGGGCGCTCGATCACACTGCCGAAACCGACCAGGGCGACCTGCGGCGGATAAATGACACCGTACAGGGCCTCCACGCCACGTTCACCGAGGCTGGAGACCGTGACCGTCGGATCCGTCAGTTCGGAACTGCGAATCCGGCCGGCGCGGACGCGCCCCGTCAGGTCGCGCAGCGTTTTCATCAGCACGTCGAGCGATAGCTGATCCACATGATGCACCGCGGGCGCCACGAGACCGCCGCCCCGGATCGCTATGGCGGTTCCAATATGAACCGCTTCCGCGCCGCGGAACGCATCATCTTCAAAAAATCCGTTGAATTCGGGATATCGCCGCAGCGCGAGGGCAACCGCCTTCATCATCAAGACGCCGGCGAGCACCCGCTCCGCCGGCGGCCGGTCAGCGTTGGTTTGGGTGAGCCACTGGGACACCGCGTGCATGTCGATCGTATGTATTAAATAGAAATGAGGAATTTCGCGCTTCGACCGCGCCATCGCGGCGGCAATCGCCCGCCGCATGGCGTCGAGGTCGATGCCCGTCGCTGGCCTTTTCGTATCAGTCGGTACGCTGGCCGCCGCCGCCACATCAGCAAGCAGGATTGCCCCATCAGGTCCGCTGCCGTGGATCGTCGCAAGGTCGATCCCTTCCGCCGCCGCCATCCGGCGCGCAGCCGGCGACGCCCGCCCGTCCGCGGCCAGCGCGGCGACGGGAACTGGAGGTGCGGCGGCCGACACCGCAACCGGCTGCGCCGCATCCGCTATCTTCGCTTCGACTGCCGCCGGGGAGGGTTCGGTATCTCGCCCATTGGAAATTTCCGCCATGGGCGTGCCAACAGGCACCGTCGCGCCGGGATCAACCAGGAGCGCACCGACCGTGCCATCCTCGAACACCTCGATTTCGATTGCGCCCTTTTGCGTCTCGATCACGGCGATGATGTCGCCATGGCGCACCGTATCGCCCGGTTTGACCAG
>JAOTYV010000275.1 GCA_029861675.1 Alphaproteobacteria bacterium | reverse complement strand
CATTACGGAGGCGTTGGAAGATCGTTTGTTGCTTGAGCTCATGGGTGACTTGGATGGCCGGCATGTCTTGGACGTTGGTTGTGGTGAGGGGGCCTTGGCGGTCAGTTTGCGCCAACGCGGTGCCGTTGTGACCGCTGTCGATCCAAACTGGGGAATGTTGGTCGCGGCTCGATCCCGCGCACAAACGGAAGAATGCACCATTGGCCTGGTACAAGCGGTTGGCGAGCGACTGCCATTCGCGACCGCGAGTTTCGACGTCGTATTGGCGAAAACAGTGCTCTGTTTTGTCGACGAGGCGCAAGCCATGGTGGGTGAGATGACCCGCGTGCTGCGGCCTGGCGGCCGCTTTGTAATTGGCGAGTTGCACAAGTGGAGCACTTGGGCGGCACAGCGCCGGTTGCGGGCTTGGTTTGGTTCCGCGTTGTGGCAGCGGGGGTGGTTCCGCACTGCCGGTGAACTCAGGCGGCTGGCACTGGCATCGGGGCTCGATGTCGAGACAATTCGCGGCGCAGTATATTACCCACGATTGACAACCGTGGCGCGGCTAATGGCGCGGTATGATAACCGTTTGGCGCATCTAACAAACATCGGCGCCGCTTTCCTGGTCCTCGCAGCGGTCAAGCCCTATTAGGTTGTATTCGGCATCGCAATTCACCGGCGATTGGAATTGTCCTGCGCAGTTGGAGCCTGGTACCGCAGATAGTTGCGGATACCGTTGGGCGTTTACGTATGAGCCTGAGTTCGCGCCTTTTTTCTGTCGGGCCATGTCTTGGTATACGATCGCCATGCCGCGCAGAGCCGCCGGGTTAGTGCTCGACCAATGCCGGCAGCTCCGCCAGCTCGATGACGATATTGCCCGTGGACTTCGGGTCGAGAAACGCGATGCGCGCGCCGCCATGGCCGGTGCGCGGTGTCTCGTCCAGCAGCGCCACGCCCTTTTGCCGCAATTCCTCCAGCGCGCCGTCGATGTCCTCCACCTCGAAACAGAGGTGAAACAGGCTTTGGCCGTGTTCGGCGATCCAGTCCGCGGTGCGGGATTCCGGTGCGTCCGCGTGCAGCAACTCCAGAAAAGTCTCGCCCACCGGATACATCGCCAGCCGCGTCGGGCCGATTTTCTCCTCGTAGTCCAGCTTGAGGCCGAATGTCTTCTCCAACATGTCCATGGAGTCGCGCATGTTTTCCACCGCGATGGCCACATGCTCGATGCGTTTGATCTTCATTAGAGTGCCCTTCCCGTGTTGCCGCTTCGCCGCGCTTCACGCGGCCGTTGCCTTATGTGACAATGTCCGCCGAGGGTCGTCAAACGCCGCGATCGACCAGGAATGACGCGAGGGAGCGCAATGTCCGAATTCGATCTGGTAATTCGCAACGGAACCGTCGCCACGGCCGGGGATACCGTTCAATGCGATGTCGGCATTCGCGATGGGCGGGTCGTGGCGCTCGGCGCGTCGCTCGGCGAGGCGCGCGAGGATATCGACGCGACCGGCAAGCTCGTCCTGCCGGGCGGGATCGACAGTCATTGCCATATCGCACAGACCGGTTCGAACGGGGTCGAGACCGCCGACGATTTCCGCTCGGGCAGTATTTCGGCCGCGTGCGGCGGGACGACGACGATCATTCCGTTTGCTGCCCAACACAGAGGCGAATCGCTGCGCACCGTGGTCGACGCCTATCATGCGCGGGCGAAGGGCGAGGCGGTGATCGATTACGCGTTCCATCTGATTATTTCCGATCCCACGGATCAGGTGTTGGGCCAGGATCTGCCGGCGCTGATCCGCGAGGGCTGCACCTCGTTCAAGGTCTATATGACATACGATGCGCTGAAACTCGACGACGGCCAGATGCTCCAAGTGTTGGCGACCGCGCGGCGCGAAGGCGCGATGGTCATGGTGCATGCGGAGAACCACGATGTGATTTCGTGGCTCAGCGACCGGCTGGTCGCCGCCGGCAAGACCGCGCCGAAATATCATGCGGTGGCCCACGCGGCGCCGGCCGAGCGCGAGGCGACGCACCGCGCCATCACGCTGGCGGAGATCGTCGACGTGCCGGTGCTGATTGTCCATGTGTCGGGGCGCGAGGCGATCGATCAGATCGGCGAGGCGCAACGGCGGGGGCTGCGTATCTATGGCGAGACCTGCCCGCAATATTTGTTCCTGACGGCGGGCGACATGGACCGGCCGGGATTCGAGGGTGCGAAATTCATGTGCAGTCCGCCGCCGCGGGACGCCGAAAACCAGGAGTTCGTCTGGCGCGGCCTCGCGACCGGCGTATTGAGCGTCTTTTCATCCGACCACGCGGCCTACCGCTACGACGATCCCAACGGTAAGAAGCTGGGGGAGAAGGAAGGCTTCAAGAAGGTGCCGAATGGGGTGCCCGGCTTGGAGATACGCTTGCCGATGCTGTACTCGGAAGGCGTGCGTACCGGCCGCCTTACGCTGAACCAGTTTGTCGCCGCGACCGCGACGACGCCGGCGAAAATCTATGGGCTGTATCCGCGGAAGGGAACGATCGCGGTCGGCGCCGACGCGGATATCGCGATCTGGGATCCCGAGTTGGAAGTGACCATCACCGCCGGCATGCTGCACGACAACATGGACTACACACCCTACGAAGGACGCCGGATCACCGGCTGGCCGGTCACCACGCTGTCGCGGGGCGAGGTGGTCTGGGACGGCGAGGAACCCCGGGGCGAACCGGGGCGCGGCCGTTTCCTGGAATGCGACCTGCCGGATGCGGCGCGGCCCGTCGGCATGGGGACGTTCGGGGATGAATGAAACGGGTTTGATGTTAGGGAGGACGCCATGTCGCGGGTACTGACCGTCGGCGCCGCGCAATTGGGGCCGATCCAGCGGGCGGAGGGGCGCGCCGCCGTGGTTGCGCGCCTGCTCGCGCTGATGCATCGGGCGCACGACAAGGGGTGCGATCTGGTGGTGTTCCCCGAACTCGCGCTGACCACATTCTTTCCCCGCTGGTATATGGAAGACCAGGCCGAAGTCGATACCTGGTTCGAATCGTCGATGCCGAGCAACGAGACGCAGCCGCTGTTCACCGCGGCGGTCGAACTCGGCCTTGGATTCTATCTCGGCTATGCCGAACTCATTGAAAAAGGTGGCGAAACGCATCGTTTCAACACGTCGATCCTGGTCGACAAGACCGGCGCGATCGTCGCCAAGTACCGCAAGGTCCATCTGCCGGGGCATGAGGAGCTCGATCCCGGCCGCAAGCACCAGCATCTCGAAAAACGCTATTTCGAGGTCGGCGATCTCGGCTTTCCGGTGACCCGCGCGATGGGCGGCGTGATGGGCATGTGTCTCTGCAACGACCGGCGCTGGCCGGAAACCTACCGGGTGATGGGATTGCAGGGCGTGGAGATGATCATGCTCGGCTACAACACGCCGATGGTGAATTCGCTGTCGGACGAGTCGCCGCATCTGCGCATGTTCCACAATCACGTCACCATGCAGGCGGGCGCGTATCAGAACAGCACCTGGGTCGTCGGCGTGGCCAAGGCGGGGGATGAGGACGGCAACGATTTGATGGGCGGCAGCGTCATCATCGCGCCCTCCGGCGAAATCGTCGCGCAATGCCACACGCTGGGCGACGAGCTGATCGTCGCCGATTGCGATCTCGACGACTGTATCTTCGGGCGGGAGACGATCTTCAACTTCTCGGCGCACCGGCGGCCCGAGCACTACCGCCTGATTACCGAGCGCACCGGCGCGATTCCGCCGGAGTGAGGCATCGATGGAGAACCGCATCATCGTCATCAACCCGAATTCGTCGACCGAGGTGACCCAGGGTATCGACCGGGCGCTCGACGATTTCCGCGGCGATCACGGCGATGAGATCGAGTGCCTGACCCTGGCCGAGGGGCCGCCCGGCATCGAGACCCAGCGTCATGTCGATGGCGTCGTGATGCCACTCTGCCGCCTGATCGGGAAGCAGGACAATCGCGCATCGGCCTTCGTGATCGCCTGCTTTTCGGATCCGGGGCTGCACGCCGCGCGCGAGACCACGGCCAAGCCGGTGTTCGGAATTGCCGAATCGGGACTGCTGACCGCGCTGACGCTCGGCGATCAGATCGGCGTCATCGCCATCCTGCCGGCGTCGATACCCCGTCACGCGCGCTTCATGCGATCGCTCGGCATCGGCGGCAGGGTGGCGGGCGAATTGGCGGTCGATCTCGGCGTAACGCAGTTGAGCGACGAGGCAGTCACTCTGGATCGTATGACCGAAGTGGGACGCCGCCTGCGCGACGAAAAGGGCGCCGACGTGCTGGTCATGGGGTGCGCCGGGATGGCGCGCTATCGCGCCCGGCTGGAAGAGGCGCTTGACCTGCCGGTGGTCGACCCGACCCAGGCCGCGGTCGGCATGGCCATCACCGCCACTCGGCTCGGCTACCGAACGGGCACGCATCCCGCGGCCTCTTGAGCACGCAGGGACTTTTAATCCACGCAGTCCGCGATTACCGTCAGGGACTTCCGACCCGTCGCCCGTTCGGGCGCGCATCACAGATAGGGATCTGACATGAGCCAACCGGACCATCGAGACGCTGATTCCGCACAGCAGGACTTCGATCCGGTCACGCTGGAAATCCTGTGGAGCCGCCTGATTTCGATCGCCGACGAATCTGCGGCGGCGCTGCTGCGCACGTCGTTTTCGACCATCGTCCGGGAATCCAATGATTTCGGCACCGTCCTGATGGACGCCAAGGGCGACTCCCTGTCGGAAAACACCGGCGGCATTCCCTCGTTTTCGGGCATTCTGCCGCGCACACTGAAACACTTTCTCGCCAGATACCCGATCGAGACGTGGAAGCCGGGCGATTGCGTCATGACCAACGATCCCTGGCTGGCCACCGGCCATTTGCCGGACATCACGGTCGCCATGCCGATCTTCCACAACGGCGTTCTGGTCGGCTTTTCCGGCTCGATCGCCCATTCGCCCGATATAGGCGGGTCGCTGTGGTCGGCCGACTGCCGTGAGCTGTTCGAGGAAGGGCTCCGCATACCGCCAATCAAGTTCCTGAAGGAAGGCGAGCCTAATGCGGATGTGTTGGAGATGATCCTGGGCAATGTGCGGCTGCCCGATCAGGTGCTGGGCGATCTCAACGCGCAGGTGACCGCGAACCAGGTGTGCGGCCGGCGGTTGATCGAATTTCTCGGGGATACGGAACTGGACGATCTCACCGGATTGTCGCGGACCCTGCAGCAACGCGCCGAGACTGCGATGCGCCGGGCGATCGAGGAGGTGCCCGACGGCACCTACCGCGCGTCACTCGACGCCGATGGGTTCGACGAAGACGAGACCCACATCGAATGCGCCGTCACGGTCGAAGGCGGGAGCCTGTCGATCGACTATGACGGTACGTCGAAACAGATCGATCGCGGTCTCAACACGGTGATGAACTACACCTATGCCTACTCCGCCTACCCGATCAAATGCGCGCTCGACCCGCATACGCCGCGCAACGAAGGATCGTACCGTCCGGTTACCGTTTCCGCGCCCGAAGGATGCATCCTCAACCCACGCTACCCGGCGCCGTGCAATGCGCGCCAATTGACCGGCCATCTGCTGGCCGGCGTGATCTACAAGGCGCTTGCCGAAGCCATTCCCGGCCGGGTGATCGCCGATAGCG
The DNA here is from genome assembly GCA_029861675.1 of Alphaproteobacteria bacterium. The sequence continues at coordinate 606 of JAOTYV010000275.1, read as the reverse complement.
GCAGCGCGCCGACAATGCGCGCGGTGTTCAACGGCGGCGACGGTCACGGCAACCGGTTCTCGCAGATCCTGTTTGCCAGCGGCGGCATGGGTGCGGCGCCGCACAAGGACGGTCTTTCGACCACGGCATTTCCGACCAATTCGGGCGCCGGCAGCATCGAAGCGTTCGAGAGCATCGCGCCGCTGATCGTCTGGAAGAAAGAGTTTCGCACCGATTCCGGCGGCGCGGGCGAATTTCGCGGCGGTCTCGGGCAGGAATGCGAAATCGAAAACATATCGGACGAATCGCTGCAGCTTTCTCTGCTGTCCGACCGCTGGCGGCACCCGGCGGTCGGCGTGCTCGGCGGGAAGCCGGGTGCGACCAGCGAAATCTCGTTCAGCGACGGCACGATCCCGCACCAGAAATCGCGCACCACGATCCCGCCCGGCATGCGGCTGCGAATGCGTTTCGCCGGCGGCGGCGGGTACGGCGAGCCGGGCCGTCGCGATCCGGACTTGCTGCGCCAGGATCTGGAGAGCGGCTATGTCTCGGCGGAAGCGGCGGATCGGGACTACGGCAAATGAACCACCGCATTCGTATCGGCGTGGATGTGGGCGGGACTTTCAC
>JAOTYV010000274.1 GCA_029861675.1 Alphaproteobacteria bacterium | reverse complement strand
CCGCCAGGGCAATCGAGGAATAGGTGCCGATGAAAACACCCCAGATCAGCGCGACGGTAAAGCCGCGGATGACCTCGCCGCCGAAGGAATACAGCGCGACCAACGCCAACAGCGTCGTCACACTGGTCATGACCGTACGCGACAGGGTTTCGTTGATCGACCGGTTGAACAGCTCCGTCAGAGGCAGTTTCTTAAATTTGCGCATATTTTCGCGCACCCGGTCATACACAACGACCGTATCGTTGATCGAATATCCGGCAATCGTCAGGACCGCGGCAACGGTCGCCAGGTTGAATTCCAACGAAAACAGAGCAAACAGACCAAGCGTGGTAATGACGTCATGGGTCAACGCGATAATCGCGCCGACACCGAACTGCCACTCGAACCGGAACCAGATATAGAGCAGGATCGAGCCGATCGCGGCGAGAACTGCCCAGAGCGCGCTGCTCTTGAGTTCTTCGCCAACCGTGGGCCCGACGAGTTCGGTGCGGCGGTATTCCGCCACCACTTCGTCGATAGCTGCTTTTATTTTCGACACCGCCTGTTGCTGCGCCTCGTCGCCGCCCTCCTGACGCTGCACGCGGATCAGCACCACATCCGCCTCGCCGAACTCCTGCAAGGAGGTATCGCCCAGCCCAAGACCGCTGACCCGTTTCCGCATATCCACGATATCCGCCGGTCCCTTGGTCTGTGCCTCGATCATGACGCCGCCGAGGAAGTCGATGCCAAGGTTCAATCCCTTGGTCATGTAAAGGCCAAGCGACGCCACCACCAGAAAGGACGACAGGAACAGCGCGACAATCCGTTTGTCGATGAACCGGACGTTCGTGCCGGGGGGGATTAGCCGTAATGGTTTCATCAAACTTCTCCTGGCATGCGCATCAGATCGGCAGCATCGTGGGGCGCGATCGGCGCAGCCACAGAATCACTTGCAAACGGGTAACCATGATCGCCGTGAACATCGACGTCAGGATTCCGATGGACAGCGTAATGGCGAACCCCTTGATCGGACCCGAGCCGAAGGCGAACAGCAGTGTCGTCGCGATCAACGTGGTCAGGTTTGAATCGATAATAGTGGTCAGGGCGCGCCGATATCCCGCGTCCACCGCGTTCAGCGGCGACCTGCCTGCATGCACTTCTTCGCGGATACGCTCGAAAATCAGCACGTTCGCATCCACCGCCATCCCCATGGTGAGCACGATACCGGCGATGCCCGGCAGCGTCAGCGTCGCCTGCAAGATCGACAGCAATCCCAGAATCAGGGAGATATTGAAGAACAGCGCGACCACCGCCATGGCGCCGAACATCCCATAGGCGATGACCATGAAGATCACCACCAGGACCATGCCGATGATACTGGCCATTTTACCCGCATCGATCGAATCCTGACCGAGCCCGGGGCCGACCGAGCGTTCTTCCAAAATCTTCATATCGGCGGGCAACGCGCCGGCGCGCAGCAGAATCGCGAGATCGCGCGCGCTTTGAACCGTGAAGCTGCCGCGGATGATGCCGCTGCCGCCGCAGATCGGCTCTTCGATACGCGGCGCCGTGATGACCTTGCCGTCGAGCACGACCGCGAACAGGCGGCCGACATTATCCTGCGTGGTTTTGCAGAAAAGCCGCGCGCCGCGCGTATCGAACCGGAAGCTGACGACCGGCTGATTGTCCTGGAACGTCGGCTGTGCGTCGACCAGCCGCTCGCCGCTCAACCGCACCCGTTTGCGAATGCAATGATTGAAGGGCTTGCCGTCGGGGCCGAGTTCGTCCGATGGGAAAATCTTCGACCCCGGCGGCGGCCGGCCATTCGGGTCGCAATTCATATCAACCATATGAAAGGTGAGTTTGGCGGTCTGGTTGATAATGCCCTTTAGCCGCTCCGTATCGCGAACCCCGGGCACCTGAAGCAGAATTCTATCTTCGCCCTGACGTTGGATAATCGGCTCGCGGGTGCCCATTTCGTCGATACGCCGGCGGATCACTTCGATCGACTGGGACATCACCGTGGCGATGCGGTCGCGCAGCCCCTGCTCGCTCAGCGTCGCGCGGAATTTTCCGTCGCCAAGGCTTTCGACTTCCAAATCGGGTGAATTACGGCGAATCTCGCGCCGTATCGCATCTTCCTTGTCCGATTCCTTGAACTGATAAATCACCGCGTTGCCGACGACCGACGCATTCGGGCGCACCTTGGCGGTGCGCATCGCGGCACGGATGTCCTGCTTGTAGCCGCGGTCGAGGATCTCCTTGAGATACCCTTCCGTATCGACCTGCATCAGCAAATGCGCGCCGCCCTGCAAATCGAGGCCGAGGCTGATGCGTTTGCCGGGCGACCAGTCCGGCACGCCTTCCAGGACATCGTCCGGCATGAAGTTGGGCGCCGCATACAGGACGCCAAACAGGCATACCACGGCAACGAGGATACGTTTCCAATTCGGAAAATCGAGCATAGCGCCGCCGCGTCAGTTTTTCGGAGTTCGCAAGATCAATTCGCGTTGGCGCTTTCGGCCGGCTTATCGCCCTTCCGCTTGCGCTCGGGCTGAACGGGCTCGGTCTTCGACAGCACTTCCGCAATGGTGCCCCGCGCGACCCGGATTTTGACGGCCTCGGCAATTTGCACCACCACTTCGGTATCGCTCACCACCTTGGTGACCGTACCGTAGATGCCACCGCCGGTGACGACGCGATCGCCCCGGCGCACCGCCGAGATCTTCTCACGATGTTCCTTGGCGCGCTTCTGCTGCGGCCGGATCAACAGGAAATAGAACACCGCGAAGATGAGGATGAGCGGCACGAACGCGCTGAGAAGGTCGCCGCCTCCGCCCCCGCCGGCAGCTTGAGCCCATGCGGTCGATATGAACATATAGATCTCCCCGTCTGATCTTACCTGATAGCGCTTCGAGCCGGACTATACCGGTAAAGATCGCAAATTCAATTCAGCATCAACTTAAATCGGATAACACGTAATCCCAACCGATGGATGATTGACCTCTGAACTCTCTATGCTACGGTCCGCCGCCCATTTGCGGGCGGACAAATCCATATATCGATATCATGGCCGAAGAAAACAATACGCAACAGCTCCTGCTTCGAATTGCCGAAGCGCTGGACCGCCTGGCGCCGCGCACGGATGCCCGAAACGACATTGACGCCGCCGACGCCTTCATCTGGCACGCGGACAGCGCCTGGCTGGAGCCGGTGCTCCAGGTGAACCGGGTCGACCTGACCTTGCTCAAGGGAATCGAGCACCAAATCGGCATCCTGATCGAAAACACCCGCCGTTTCGCCGACGGCCTGCCCGCCAACAATGCGCTGCTGTGGGGCGCCCGCGGCACCGGCAAGAGTTCGCTGGTCAAGGCCGTGCATGCGCACGTAAACAGCGAGGATGGCCGCAGGCTGGCGCTGGTGGAAATACATCGCGAGGATATTCCGAGCCTGCCGACCCTGTTGACGATGCTCCGCGCATCCGATCGGCGATGCGTAGTTTTTTGTGACGATCTGTCATTCGATGGCGGCGATGCGAGCTACAAATCCCTCAAGGCGGTCCTGGAGGGCGGTATCGAAGGCCGGCCGGAGAACGTCTTGTTCTATGCCACATCGAACCGCCGTCACCTGATGCCGCGCGACATGATGGAAAACGAACGATCGACCGCGATCAATCCTTCCGAAGCGGTCGAAGAGAAAGTCTCGCTCTCCGACCGGTTTGGCCTGTGGATCGGGTTCCACAATTGCGACCAGGAAACCTTCAACGCGATGATCGAAGGCTATATTCGGTTTTTCCGCCTGAAGACCGGTAAGATCGATTGGCAGGCGGAAGCCAAGGAATGGTCGGTTACCCGAGGCGCGCGTTCGGGCCGCGTCGCATGGCAATTTGTCCAGGACCTGGCCGGCCGTCTCGGTCAGAGCCTGGAGATGGATCCCAAGGATTGAGGGGTCGCCGGCCGGGTTGATCAGCCGCGCGCGGCAACCCGATGCGGTCGTTCGGCCCGGCGGTTTCGCAGGAATCGAAGCGGATTGACCGCCCGCCGTCCCCGGCGAATTTCAAAATGCAGTTGCGGCTTCGCCACGCTGCCGGTGCTGCCGACCCGGGCGATTACCTGACCGCGTTTGACTTTCTGACCGCGCTTGACCAGAAGTTTTGCATTATGCCCATACGCCGTCATGTACCCTTTCGCGTGACGGATCAGGATCAATTTTCCGAATCCGCGCAACTCGTTACCGCGATAGACCACGACGCCGTTCTGCGCGGCGCGCACCGCCGCCCCGCGCCGCGCCGCGATATTGATGCCGTCATTGTGCAAGCCTTTACCCTTCGGGCCGAATCCGGAAATCACCTTGCCGGCGATCGGCCACAAAAATCCCCGGCCGCTAAGCCGCGCCGGCCTTGGTATGTTGGTCGAGGGCGGCAACACGACCCGTTTGGGGCGCCCGCGGGCAACGGGCACATCCTTTAGCACCGGCCTGCGGATGATCGGCGTTTGCGCCAATTTCCCGCCACCGGCAGGCGGGGTCTGTGTCGCCACCGCCGCCGGCGGACGGCTTTGCCGTTCCGAATCCGGCAACAACAAGGTTTGCCCGGTCTTGATGGTATAGGGCTCCGCAACTGCATTCAGCCGCACCAGTTCCTTGAGCGACAGGTCATAGCGGCGGGATATCGCGTAAACCGTCTCTCCCTTGGCGACCACATGCGTCTTTTGCGCCGGCACGCGGAGGCTCTGGCCCCGCCGCAGTGCGAAGGGCGGTTTCAGATCGTTGAGCCGGATCAAGCTGCGGACCGGAACGCCAAACCGCCGGGATATCGCATAGACGGTTTCCTTGGCCCGCACTCGATGACGTCCATCGGCCGGTACCGCCTGGTATTTCGACTTCGCCGCCCGGTCGAAAGTGGTAACAGGGGTATCGGCCGGAGTGCCGCCACCCGACGGCGAGGCCGCCGCCACTGTTACGATGCGCGCAGAAGGACGCCGCGGCTTGGCGCGCGGCACCGGGGCGAATACCGAAACTGTCTTGCGGCGGGACGCCGTTTGGCCTTGGCCGGTCCGCGCCGCATATTCTTCGTACAAGGTGACCCTGCTCGAAGGGCCGGAGCAGGATTGCACGGCGAGCGCCGCGGCCAGAATACCGCACAGATTGAGGATTCCACCCGCGCCCATTTCGGCCTTACCCCGCTTTCCTTTGCCGAACACGGCCGGCGACGAGCGGCAGGAATCGAACCGTACCGAGCTCACGGATTTCGGGGTCGCCCGCAGTGCGGCGCATCACCATGAGTTCCTGGTCGTGATGTTCCTCTCCGATCGGCAGCACCATGAGGCCACCCGGGCCGACTTGCGCCCAGAGTATCGGTGGGACATCCACGGCCGCGGCGGAAACCAGGATACGATCGAACGGCGCCTGTTCCTGCCACCCAAGGCATCCATCACTCAGCCGCGCCGTCACGTTGTGACACCGCAATGCCATAAGGCGCTCCTGTGCGTCGCGCAGCAACGATGGCTGCCGCTCCACGGTGTAGACACGGCGAAACAACCGGGACAGCAACGCCGTCTGATAGCCCGACCCGGTTCCGACTTCCAAAACCTTCAACATCTTGTCGGGTTCGATTGCTTGTATCATGCGCGCGAGGATCGTCGGCTGGCTGACGGTTTGACCGCACCCGATCGGCAGCGGTGTATCCTCGCCCGCCTGATCGGCGAACGCCTCGGGTACAAAGTCCTCGCGCGGGGTCTGTTCGAACGCCGACAGAATTGACGTGTCGATAATACCCGCCCGACGTAATGCAAGGACAAGCCGGATTTTTTGAGTTACTGGGGTCACCGGATCACCTGAATACTCTTCCCTTCGACGGCGCTGGTGAATTTAGCATATAGTCTTATTTGTTTTTATCTTATCTTTCTACCTGAACTTCTATCCAATTTTTTATCAAAAAGCGCGCGAATATTCCTCAATGAACCGCGATGCGTAAGATCTACATGTAAAGGCGTCACCGCAATCTCGTTTCGTTCGATCGCGACGTAGTCCGATTCACTGCGGTCCAGCGGTATTCCCGGCTGGTAATCGCCGATGAGATAAAATTCCCTGCGGCGAACCGGCACGCGTACAATGTCAAAAACGCTGCTGCGCCGGCCCTGCTTGACCACGGCGATGCCCGTGACTGCGTCCGCCTGGCACGCGGGAAAATTCACGTTCATGAAAACATCGCGCGTCCATTCGACCGACAGCAACCGTTCGATCACCGCCGGCGCATGCCGCTCGGCGGTTTTCCAATGGAGTTTTC
>JAOTYV010000273.1 GCA_029861675.1 Alphaproteobacteria bacterium | reverse complement strand
GCATCTGCCTTCGGTCGAGACCCTGGTGATCGATACGGGGCTGGGTAAGCTTTCGGCGCATCTCGACCTGCGGCAAGCGGCGGATCGCGACCGGCTCATGGCGCTGGCTTTGGCGTCCGATATCTTTGTGCAGGCGTACCGTCCGGGCGCCATCGCGGGCCATGGCTTCACGCCCGAAGCGCTGGCCGCAGCCCGGCCCGGCATCGTCTGCGTCGATCTTTGCGCGTTCAGCCATGCGGGGCCGTGGCATGCCAGCCGGGGCTTCGACAGCCTGGTGCAATCGGCGAGCGGCATCGCCCATGAGGGCGGCGACGGGGATGCGCCCAAACATCTGCCGGCGCAGGCGCTGGATCATGTGACGGGATATCTCGCCGCCTTCGGCGCGATGATCGCGCTGGCGCGGCGCGCGCGCGAAGGCGGCAGCTGGCTTGTACGCCTGTCGCTCGCGCAGACGGGGCATTGGGTGAAGGGGCTGGGACGGCTCGACATTGGGGTGGATGGCCGGACGCTGCCGGACCCGACGGCGGAAGATGTCGCCGATCTGCTGACCGAGAGCGAGTCGCCCTTCGGCCTGCTGACCCATGTGGCGCCGCCGATCGGCCTGTCCGAGACGCCGATGCGTTGGACGCGCCCCGTGGTACCGTTGGGGACCCACGACCCGGTGTGGCCCGAGAGCTGATCTAATCCACAGTCTTGGCGCCGTCTACCGGCAATGTAGCGCCGGTGATCGAGCGCGCGCCCTCGCTGCACAGGAATGCCGCCAACGCGCCGATTTCGCTCGTCTCAACATGGCGTTTGTTGGGCTGTGATTGATGCAGACGCCGCCGGGTTGCTTCCTCGACTGTGATTCCTTCGGCTGCTGCAATGTCTTCGCTTTGCTTTATGCTGAGCGGTGTCAGCACGGAGCCGGGACAGATCGCATTGCAGGTGATGCCGAGTTCGGCCACTTCCAGCGCCGTCACCTTGGTCAAGCCGATCAAGCCGTGCTTGGCGCTGACATAGGCCGCCTTGTTCACCGTGGCAATCATGCCGTTGATTGACGCGGTGTTGATGATCCGGCCCCATTTTCGGGCGATCATCTGTGGGAGCACGGCTTTCGTCGCGTGGAATGCGGCCGACAGGTTGAGGGCGATAATGTGGTCCCATTTTTCGGTCGGGAAATCGACGATCGGCGACACGAATTGGACGCCCGCGTTATTGCAGAGAATATCGATCCGGCCCAATGCGCTGGTGGCGCGTTCCGCGAGTCCCGCGGCCTGTTCCGGATCGACGAGATCGGCGTCGAAATATTGCACATCGACATGGTGATCCTCCGCCAGGCCGGCCCGCAGCCGCTCGATGTCGGCGGCATCGCCGAAACCGTTAATCGCGAGCGTGCAGCCCTGTTCGGCGAGTGCGGTGGCGATTCCGAGGCCGATGCCGCTGGTGGAACCGGTCACCAACGCCGTGCGTCCGTCGAGGGGTCGGTTGGGCATATCGTTTCTCCCTGTCTTGGGCCCGTATCAAACGGCAAATCGGACGGCCTGCCAACCGGAGTGGGCTTGTGAAAGCCGTGCAACTCTCTGCTAACCTGTGTCCAGCACAATGACAGCACGGGGATGAGTATGGCGGACACCATCAAGGTCGGCGATCTGGTCGCGGAATTTCTCAAGCAAATCGGCGTGACGACCGCCTTCGGCGTGATTTCCGTCCACAATATTCCCATCCTCGATGCGATCGGGCGCGGTAATCTCTTGCGGTTCGTCATGGCGCGGGGTGAAGCCGGCGCCGGTCACATGGCAGATGCCTACGCCCGGGCCAGCGGTGAATTGGGCGTGATGTTCACAAGCACGGGGCCCGGCGCATCGAACGCTTGCGGCGCGCTGGTCGAGGCGCGGTTCGCCGGATCGCCGGTGCTGCATCTGACCGGCCAGACGGCGACCGGCAATATCGACCGGCGGCATGGCACCGTCCACGACGTCTACGATCAACTCGGCATGTTGGCGTCCGTATCGAAATCCGCTTATCGCGTGCGCTCGCCGGAGACCGCGCTCGGCACTTTGGTGCGCGCGGCGGCCGATGCCCTGACTCCGCCGATGGGGCCGGTCAGCGTCGAAATCCCGATCGACATTCAGCGCGCCGAAATCCCACGCCCCGCCGCGTTGGACAATCTGACCCTGCCGATTCCCGCGCCGGCGCCACCCGATCCCGCGGCACTGGACAGTTTGGCGGCGCGGGTGGCGAAGGCGAAACGGCCGCTGCTGTGGACCGGCAATGGCGCCAAGCGCGCGCATGCCGCGGTCGGCCGGCTCGCCGAGATGGGCATTCCCCATGTTTGCAGTTGGAATGGGCGCGGCGCATTGCCGGAAGACCATCCGATGACGCTGGGGCCGATTAACGCCACACCGGAGGTGCTGGAATACTACAAGACCGTCGATCTGCTGATCGTCGCCGGCTGCCGGCTGCGCGGCCATGAGACGGCGGATATGTCGTTGGCGATTCCGGAAAACCGGGTGCAGATCGATATCGATCCGGAAGCGGACGGCCGCACCTATACCTCGGAAATCTTCGTTTGCGCCGATGCGGGCGCGACGCTGGAAGCGCTCGCCGGCAAGCTCGACGGTAAAATTTCGGTCGAGGCCGGTTATGGCGGGGAGTTTGCAACACTCAAGGCGACGACGGTCGAAAACTATCGCAAGTCGATGGCGCCCTATGACACATTCCCGACGGATCTGCGGGACGTGATGCCCAGAGACGCGATCTTCGTCCGCGACATCACGCTCGCCAACAGCACCTGGGGTAACCGGATCTTCCCGCTCTATGAGCCGACCCAGAATATCTATCCCATCGGCGCGGCGATCGGGCCCGGCATGCAGCTCGGCATCGGGGCGGCGCTTGGCGGCGGCGGGCGCAAGATCGTATGCATGTGCGGAGATGGCGGATTTTTCCTGAACCTGACCGAACTCTGGACCGCCGTCCAGGAACGCGTCGATATCGTCTTCCTGGTGATGAACGACAAGGGATATGGCGTGATCCGGCATATTCAGGACGCGCTTTACGGCGGCCGCAACTTCTTCCATGACCTTCAGGGCCCCAAGCTGGAAGACCTGTCGAAGGTGGCGGGACTGCACTACGGCAAGGTTGCCAAGGCGTCGGAGCTTGGCGACAAGGTGGCCACGGCGTTGGCGGTCGACGGACCGGCGCTCATCGAGGTGGATATGCAGGCGATCGGCCCCTATCCGCGCTATTTCAAACCGCCGCCCTACGCGGCGGAAGACAAATAACGGGCGGCGAGGGAAACGGTATGAGCGACCACGAAAAGCAGGTGATGGCGCTGTTGCGCGAATTCGGCAAGGCGTTCAACAAGGGCGATGTGGACGGGATTCTGGCCTGCGTCACGGATGACTTCGAATGGCGTCTCGCGGACGGCCCGGACAAGCCGGACGGCCGTATCGTGCGGGGCAAGGAAGAGGTGCGCGCCGCGCTGCAGCAACGCGATCGGGAAATCGCCGAAATGCGGTTCTCCGAGACCGAGGTGACGATAACGCCGGACAAGGTCTTTGGCAGTTTCCGGGCGACGGGCAAGACCCGCGACGGCGTGGAAATCGACCGGCGCGGCCTCGATATCTACGCGATCCGCGACGGCAAAATCGCGCTCAAGGACAGCTATTGGAAACAGACGGACTGACGCCTGATCGGCTATTGGGAGCTGGCCGGTACGCTGTCGCCGCCGAGCGATAATTTCCGCCGGCCGAGCAAACGCAAGGCGGTATTCCGGCCGGCGCGCAATATCGGGTAGAGCAGGCGAGACCGGGCGGGAGACTTGAAAACCCAGGCATTCACCCGGTTTAATACGGTCGAGCCGCCGCTCATCAGCGCCAGCGCGTGAATGCAATCGTCGCCATGGTAGAAACGGCCGGCCATTTTCAGCACCATGCCCTCGTCGAGGTCGAGCCCGACCGCGATGATTTCGTCGACCAGCGGTCCGCCATCGCGGGCATCGAGCAATTCGACGGCGCCCGCGCTCTCGCGAAACCGCAAGAACCGGATATACGCGGAGCAGAACGGACACTCGCCGTCATAGACCAGCCAGGCTGCTGGATCTTTAGAGGAGCGGGATGTCGAAGGTTGCATGCCACAGACGCCGGTGTTGCGGTTTCCCGTCCTTGAAATCGAGGCACAGGGTTTCGCTCTCATAACGATATGCCTTGATCCGACGCTTATCCAACATTCTGAAGTCCTCGAAGAACCACGGCATCGAGAAGATATGGTGCGGGTAGATGTCGTATTCAAACCGGCCATCGGCATCCAGCATAGTGAGCGCCTGCCCATGGTACCGGCGGATCAGGCGTGAGATATGCTCTTTCGGGTAATAGAACGTTGCCGTCGGCAGATCGCCTTTCTCGTGCCCCCACTCGCAGGAGAGGCTTTGGCGCATTTCCTCCATGCTCTTTGCCACACCCCAGCTCTCGGTGGTGACCGGCCCTTTTTCGGGCCAGACGAGACGATGCTGCGTAAAGGTCACCGAAAGTCCCAGGAAGTAATTCGAGGGAACCTGAACCTCTTTCTCATCCTCGGTCACGGCGTATAGGCGAACCACGTTCATCGAGCGCGAATCCAGCCAAGCGTAGGATGGGAATATGTGGAAAACGAAGGGCGAAATTACGACGACAAAGCAGAGGAACGACTGAAGGGCGACCGACATTTTCTTCGTACGTATGGTGGCCAATGCCGCGACGATGGCCAGATTCAGGACGATAAACTTCCAGAAGAAGATGCCTGTCAGGACAAAGATGGTGAGGTGCAGGACGTCATAGGCGAGCGTCGTGTAGATGGCCCAACGAACGCGAATGACCGCGAAGAGCGCAAACAGTTGGATGACGATCGTCGCGAAATTGGTGACGGGAAAAATTTTGTCCATCGTTTGATAGGCGAACGCGGTGAGGCCTTCGCTGAACGAGAGCGGCAAGACTTTCGATTCCAACGCCGCCAGGGTCAAAAACGGCGTGGGGTTTTCACGGAACCAGAAAGTCAGGTCGGAGCCGATATAGGCTTTGATGACGCCGGCGAAAAAATAGTTCCCGAAATGTAAGGCGACCGCGGCGATCACCAGCATATCGACCGGATGGAGTACCAGGCTTTTCGCGGCTCCACCTGCGGAATCGGTGGCGGCTCTGTCCGTCGCCGGATCGATGTCGATCCGCGTTCGGACGCCGACATAGATCAGGTAGCCGACGATGAGCACGGTCCCCGTTTCGATCAAGGTAAAGTAGTCGAGCCAATCGACCGCCAAGCCGAACACGTCCATTAACTGTCGTTTCTGCCAGACGATGTATTGCAGCGTAACGATCGCGAAGCTCGGCCGGAAATAGCCCAGAACGCCACAAATGGCGGCGATGAGCCAGGCTTGATTGAGCTCGAAATCCGCGAAGGGCTTGCCGGCGACAAGAGCGTCCGAAACAGTGAAGCGGCTGGTCACCACATAGAAGAGCGCGAAACTTATGATGGCGCGAACCAGGATCCGGAAGGACCGGGTGGCGCGGGCATAGGAGATCGTGATGCCGCTGAGCGCGATCGCGCCAACCATGAGATAGGCCGGGACGAAGCGAAATCCGCCGAAATGAGGGACGTAGGGGCCGTACAGGAAGCGGGACAGAACCGCGTATCCGACCAGAACCGTGATCAGGTAATAGATCGGCAGGTTTGCCCTGTCCGTGAAGGTTGGAAAGAGTTCTCTGTAAGGCGTTCCGGACCGCATCCTTGCCTCGGCTTTAATAGATCGGGTGTGTGCCACTGCTCCCGGACGCCGTCGACGTCCCGGCTCCGGCAAGGCAAGGCGACGCCAACGGAGCCGATTGCCTGAAAAACACGTTATGGAGAAATGCTTTATGCCCGGTTAACGTTGATTGCCGCGGGGCTGTCGGTCGGTGCGGCCTATCGTCGCGTTACTTTGTATAAGTCGAAAAATGACCCCTGATGCATGAGCTGCAGCCGGTCGGGGTCGGGGTTCTCGGTGTGGTCGAATCGCACCGAAATAATGTAGTCGAACGTGTCGGGCCAGCCGATCCAGAACAGCCGGTTGTACCGAGAAACCTGGTGTCCCTGTTTGTATGGCGACTCGTCGGGGTCGGACGACCCCTCGAGCACGGATCGTTTGACCGGCGTGCCGTTCGGTGAATCCAGAGGCAGGCGCTTGGATGAGGCCTTGACGGTGGTATGCCCTGTGAAGAGCGTCGGAACGAAGAGGGATCGCTCGACAACGGCGAGGGTTGCCATATGCCAATACTTGGCGGCGTGATACGGCCGGA
>JAOTYV010000272.1 GCA_029861675.1 Alphaproteobacteria bacterium | reverse complement strand
GGCCGCGCTGGCACGTATCGCCGGGGGGAAAATTCCGTTCGCGTCGCGCGGCGACGACAGCGGCACGCACAAGAAGGAACTGGGCCTATGGCGGGCCGCGGGGATCAATCCGGCCAAGAGCGCCGGCGGCTGGTATCGGGCGACCGGGAGCGGCATGGGGGCGACACTCAATACGGCCGTCGCCATGGACGCCTATGCGATGAGCGACCGGGCGACTTGGATCGCCTTTCAGAACAAGCGCGGCCACAGGATCGTGGTTGAAGGCGATTCCCGTCTCTTCAATCAATATGGCGTGATCCTGGTGAATCCAAGGAAACATCCGCATGTAAAGACGCGGGCCGGTCAGAAATTTATCGATTGGTTGTTATCCGGCGACGGCCAACGCGCCATAGCGGTCTACCGGCGGGGTGGACAGCAATTGTTCTTCCCGAACGCGGGCGGAAATTCGTAGGCGCTATTCCGCCGGGACGGGTTTTGCCGCCTCCATCGACGGTTCCCGAGCGCCGATCAGACTGAATATGATCGGCATGAACAGCAGGGTGACCAGCATCGAAAAGGTCAGCCCGAAGACGATGGTGATCGCCAGCGGTTGCAACATCTCGGCGCCTTCGCCCAGGCCAAGCGACAGCGGCAACAAGCCGCACACCGTCGTCAGCGTTGTCATGAGGATCGGCCGTAAACGCACGCGGCCGGCCTCGACGACCGCGTCCAACCGGGACATGCCCCTGCTCCGCAGGATTTCGATAAATTCGATGAGCACGATCGCGTTGTTGACGACGATACCCGCCAGCATGATCATGCCGAGCCAAACGGGCATCGACAGCGGCATTTCCAGCACAAGGAGGCCGAGCGCGACGCCGGTGATCGTGAAGGGCACGCCAAGCAGGATGATGAACGGATTGCGCAATGATTCGTATTGCACCGCCATGACCACGAACACCAGGAACAGGGCGAGGCCGAGCAGGATGAATGTCAGGTTTCGGCCTTCCTGCAGGGACTGGACGGCGCCCGCGTTATAGATGCTGTAGCCATCCGGCAATTCCAGCCCGGCGATCCGCGCATCGATCTCCTTCGAGATGTCGGCAAGGGCGCCGCTTTCGTCAAGCGACGCGTTTACTTCCGTGATCCGTCGTTGATTGTCCCGGAGAATCACGGCTGGCGATGAAACCAGCCGCACGGCGGCAACATCGGACAGGTATACCGGCCCGGATCCGCCCACGCCCGCCGAGATCAGCACGGAATCCAGCGCCTGGACGGTATCGGTCGAGCGTTGCGGCAGCCGGACCCTGATATTGTAGCTTCGGTCGTTTTCCAGGAATTTGGTAACTTCGACGCCTTCGAGCGCAAGACGGGCGGCGCGCGCGACCTGTTCGACCGAAAAACCAAGTTCCGCAAGGCGATCGTGGTCAATCTGAAAAACCAGTTCTTCGTGTTTTTCTTCCGCGGAATGCGTCACGTTGCGCAGGCCGGGAATATCGCGAATGCGTTCAACGATCTGGAAGCCGATCCGATCCATGACCTCCTGGTCGAATCCGGTGAGGCGAAGGGTCACGTCGTCGTTGCCCCGATTGGCGCGGACGCCGCGAATGCGGCCGGTGCGCATGCGCACCTTGAAGCCGGCGATGCGCAATTTCCGTATTGCGGCCCGCATGCGCTTGACCCATGCGTCGGCGCTTACATCGCGTCGATCGACCGGCACGAGCTGCACGGACATGGTGGTGCGGTTGCTGGTTTCGCGCTGGGAACGGCCGAAAATGCGTCCGCCGACAATCGTGAAAACTGTGTGGACTTCGGGCTGATTTTGGAACAAGGCCTCGAATTTTTGGACATTCTCGTCCATCGCATCGATGGGAATTCCGGGATCGGCGACGACATCCACCCGGATCAGACCGTCATCGAGACTCGGCAAAAAGATTTCCTTCGCGTTCTGCAATGAGAATATCCCAAAGGCGAGAAGGGCAGTCAGCACGGTCACGACGAGCGTCTTCATCCAGCCGTTGGTCAGCAGGCCTCGCAGGAAGCGAGCATAGGCGTCCTGCAGATAGGTCATTGTCCGGTCCACGATGGTGCGTATTCGTGACGGCCGGCCGGTCGGGACACGGCTGCCGAATGCCGGCACAAGTGTCAGCGCGACGATCATGGACGCAATAATTGCCGCCGTGATGGTCAGGATCAGTTCCTTGAACATCAGCCCGACCAGTCCCGATACGAATAGAAACGGCACGATGGCGGCAAGGTTCGTGCTGGTCGATGCGACGATGGCGCTGTTGACTTCCGCCGCGGCGTCCCGCCCCGCGGCAAGGGGCGTCTTTCCCATCCGCTGATGGCGATAGACGTTTTCCAGCATGACGATCGTGCTGTCCACGACCATGCCGACGCCGAGTGCGAGGCCGCCGAGGCTCATGATGTTGAGTGTCAGCCCGGCGGCGTCCATGAGCGCAAAGGTGACCAGGATCGACAGTGGAATAGCGGTTCCGACGACCAGGGTGCGTCGAATATCGCCAAGGAAAAGATAAACCACGAGCATGGCCAGCGTCGCACCGCCGAGCGCGGCCTGCGACGCGTTCCGCAATGCGTGCCGGATATACATTGATTGATCGGCGACCGGTTCGATCGTCAGGTCGCTCGGCATCAATTTGTTCTCGGTGAGCCAGCGGAGCCGCGCATTGACTTCGTCGACCACGCCGACGGTGTTGGCCAAGGGTTGTTTCTGGATTGCGACCTTGACGCCGGGCTGGCCGTCGAGCCGGACGCGAAGCCGGTCATTTTCATGGCTGTCGACCACCTCCGCGACGTCGCGCAGGCGCACCACACCCTTGTCGGGAAGTTGCACGGGTAGCATGCCGATCTGTTCGACCGTCCGGAACTTGCCCGATGTCCGTCCGATATACTCCCGGTTCCGGGATTCCATCCGGCCTGCCGCTTCCTCGATGTTGCTGCGTTCCAGCGCCGTCACCACGTCATTGACGCTCAGGCCCAGCCCGCCGAGCCGGACCGGGTCGGGCAGAATTTGGATTTCGCGCACCAGGCCGCCACCGACCTCGACCGCGGCAACGCCGGGCAGATTGACGAACCATTTCGAAAATACGTAATCGACCCAGTCGCGCAACTCGACCGGATCGCGCAAGGCGGAGGCGACAACGAATTCCGCAATCGGAATTTGCGACGGATCGAATTTGTAAATAATCGGCGGCCGGATGGAATCGGGCAGAAAGCGCCGGGCCCGGTCGAGCCGGGTGCTGGCGTCGCGCAGGGCGATGTCGATGTCCTTGCCGTATTGGAACGACAGATCGACCGACGTCTGGCCTTCGGCGGTGCGGGATTGGACGCCGACGGCGTCCTCGGTGATGGCGAGTTGCTCTTCCAGTTGCCGGGTCACGCCGTCTTCCATGATGCGGGCGGAGACGCCGGGGTCGAGTATACGGACGCGAATACCCGGGTACATGATATCCGGCAACAGGGCGACCGATAGGTGTTGATAGGTCAGCACGCCGATTACGGTGACCGCCAATGCAAGCATACCGATGCTGACGGGATGACGAATCGACCATACGGCGAGGCCGCCGGCCTTCCCCGCGGCGGATGCTGAACGGTCTGGCATGGCGTCGGACATTACGGTATCCCGTGAACTTTAGTGGCGCGGTTCAACTGGTTTTACCTTTGTTTGGCCCCTTGTTCTTCGGCTTGCCGTGCTTGCCGGTAATTGATACGGCCTTGCCGGCCCGGATATCGAGGAAGCCGCGTACGACAACCTTGTCGCCTTCTTCGAGTCCGCTGAGGGCCTCCACCTTGTCGTCCATGCGAAGCCCGGTCTGTACCCGGCGGAGCTGTGTTTTGCCGTCGACAACGACAAAGACATATTCACCTTTATCGTCGCGCCGAAGCGCGGCGAACGGCACCACCTTGCGCCGAACCTCCGGCGTGCGCAGGGTGACGCGGGACAACTGGCCGCTCTTGGCGCCCGGCGGCACCGGATCGAGCGCGACCTCGACCACGCCGAGACGCGTGCGCGGATCGATCGTTGGATGGATACGCCTGATATGACCGTTCCAAACCCGATCGCCGAGCGCGTCTATGCGCACGTCCACGGTGTCGCCGATTTTAAGACGCGGCAGCATCAGTTCCGAAACCGAGACCTTTGTGTATAACGACGTCGGATCGATCACCGTCAGGAGATGAGTATGGCGCGGGGCCACGTCGCCCGGTTCCACGCGCCGCTCGGTGACGATTCCATCAAACGGCGCGGTGATTTCGCTATAGGCGATACGCGTGCGGACCAGCGTTTCTTCGGCGATCGCGACACGGTGCCGCGACTCGGTCTGGTCAAATCTCTCCTGTGTCGTGATCCGCTTTTTTGCGAGTTTCTTGATGCGCTTGAGATCCGCCTCGGCAAGCCTGCGCGACGCTTTGGCTTTATCCAGTTGAGCCATCAGCAAGCGCTGGTCCAATTGGACGAGCAGTTGGCCTTTCGCTACCGCGGCCCCCTCGAAAACAGGTATTCGATCGATGCGCCCTTCTTCCTGATTGAACAAGCGCACATTGCGCCGCGCCGCCAACGATCCGGTACGAACCGTTTCATGCCGCAACGGTTTCGCGCCGACAATCACGATCTCGACAAGATGCGCCGGCCGCTTTTTCTTTCCGGCGCGGCTGTTGGATTTTGCCGGATCGTCGCAACCGGCGACGAAGGCGAACACGCCAATCAGGATGACAAGGGGAATTCGAATAGTGCGGGCTTCCAACGGCTCTTCCTTGACCGGATTTAGGCTGATCGGCCCGGAATTCGGTGCTTAAATGCGATCATCAAACGAAAGACTGATGCTGTATTCGTCCGTTGTCACGCAAATTCGGTGGCTCCGCGCGCACTGCGAAATTTCGTGAGAAAGGACGAAATGAGGCGGTGGATCATGCTCAATCCACCGCCTTTTGTACGCCTGCAAATATTAAGCGGATGGAAGGTAGTACTTTACCATCCGGCCGGATACGGTATCGCTAAACCGCCGTCGGCCGCGCGACCGATTTCCGCCGGAATTGCGTTAATTCGCGCCGAACACCTTCTTCAATAGCGCCGTGGTCCGTTTTGCCGGGTTTTCGCGGATCGCCGCCTCTTCCTTGGCCAGGTAGTAAAAGATACCGTCCATGCCCTTGGTGACGACATACTCGGTCAGGTTCGCCTTGGCGTCGGGCACGAAGGGGAGTTGCTTGTACTGGCCCATGACGTTGTCATAGGACTTGATTGCGCCGACTTCCGATAGGCTCTTGTTGACCACCGGGGCCATCTCGCGCGCCAGTGGTTTGGTCATCTTGCCTTGGAAGTAGCGGGTGGCCGAATCTTTCGGGCCGTTATAGATGCGCTTGGCATCGTCGAGAGTCATGGCGGCGATGGCGTTGACGAACAGTGTTTTCGCCTTTGGCGCGGCCACTTCGGCGGCGCGGTTGAGCTTCATTTCCAGGTCGTCGAGCATTCCCGACATGCCGACGCTCTTCAAGGTGGATTGCACCGTTTTCAGGCTGCTCGGGAGCGGCAGATGGATATTCGGATCAGCATTGTAGCCGTCGCGCCGGCCGACTTGTTTGACCACCCGGCCGGACCCCACCCGCAGCGCTTCTTTCAATCCCTTGGCGATTTCACCGGTGGACAGGTTGCTCAAGGTGCTGCCGCTCCCGCCGGACGAGCCGCCGAGCAGTTCCTGGCCTTTTTTCAAAAGGTCGCCGAACTGCGCCACGGCCGGCGGAGTGGCGGCGACAAGCAGAAGGCCGATCACGGACACGGTTTTGAGATTTCGCATGTAGGGGTTCCATCCTTGGTCTATAGGGGATTCCGGCGTCGGGTGGGATATTACAGCCTCGTCGGGCCGACTGCCAGAACGGTGTCTCCGGTGCGGCCTTTACCGGTGCCGGTCATACGGCGGATAATCCCGTGACATTCACCTGGGCAATGGCCTTTTGGATTACGAATGATGGGAGATGCGATGTGCCGATACTGGTGACCGGCGGAACCGGTTTGATCGGCGCACAGGTGGCGACGGATCTGCGCGACGCCGGCGAACACGTTGTCGTCATGGTCCGGACTCCGCCGGCGGCAGCGGAACGGGCCGCATGGAGGGCGATCGACTGGCACCAGGGCGATATCCGCGACCCGGCGCAGGTAGGCGCGGTGTTCGAGGGATACGCGATCGACCAAGTTATCCATCTGGCCGCGTTCCTGCAATACGATTGCGAAACGGAACCGGACAACGCGGTTGCCGTGAATGTAAATGGCACGCTCAATCTGCTGCGGGCGGCCCGCCAGGCGGGCGTGCGCCGGTTCGTTTTCGGC
>JAOTYV010000271.1 GCA_029861675.1 Alphaproteobacteria bacterium | reverse complement strand
ATGGGCAGCCCTTTGATTGTTACGGCCTCGTCCGATCCTTATGTGGAGGCACCGAATATGCGGGTTATCCTAGCAAAACCGAGGGGTTTCTGCGCCGGTGTTGTGCGCGCGATCGATATCGTCGAATTGGCGCTGCGCAAATACGGTCCGCCCGTCTATGTCCGGCACGAAATTGTCCACAACAAACGCGTGGTCGAGGACCTCAAGGCCAAGGGCGCCGTCTTCGTCGAAGAGCTGGATGAAGTGCCGGATGGCGCCCACACCGTGTTTAGCGCCCATGGCGTTTCCCAGAAAGTCGCCGACGATGCGGGCGCGCGAACGCTGCCTGTTATCGACGCCACCTGTCCGCTGGTGGCGAAGGTGCACAAAGAGGGACAGCGTTATTCGGAAAACGACTTCGATGTGATTCTGATCGGCCATGAAGGACATCCGGAAGTCGTGGGTACGATGGGCCGGATTCCGGGCAAGGTACATCTCGTGTCGACTGTCGAGGATGTGGCCACGCTGGTGGTCGAGGACGACTCAAAACTGGCGTATGTCACGCAGACCACTTTGAGCGTCGATGACACGCGCGACGTAATCAATGCCCTGAAGGAACGCTTTCCCTCGGTGGTCGGCCCCGACGTCAAGGATATCTGCTATGCCACCCAAAACCGTCAGACCGCGGTGCGGGAGCTGGCGCGCAAGGTTGATGTCCTCTTGGTCGTCGGCGCACAGAACAGCTCGAATTCCAATCGGCTGCGCGAAATCGGCGAAGAGTTGAATATCCCGAGTTATTTGATCGACGATGCCTCGGTGCTGGATCCTGTCTGGATTGACGGGGCCGAAACCGTGGGCATCACCGCCGGCGCCTCGGCGCCCGAAGCGTTGGTTCAGGAACTTATTTCGCGATTGAGTGAATTGGATGCGATCGAAGTCGAAGAACTCGACGGCAACAACGAGAACGTGCAATTCAAGCTTCCGCCTGAACTGCACGACTTTGCGGCGTAGCAATTAGAGTGATTTGAGCGGAATAATTTTTGTATTCATGATTGGACGCGGTTAGCGGTCCAGGTAAAAATAAGGGGGCACTGGTGGCAGTTCCACTGCGGCAAAGCCTGTATGTCGGTTGGTATATCATCAAGCAGAAGGTGTTGCGCAATACGCGTTACCCGCTCGTTCTGATGCTGGAGCCATTGTTTCGCTGTAATTTGGCCTGCGCCGGTTGCGGTAAGATCGATTATCCGAATCCGATTCTCAATCGGCGTCTGAGTACCGAGGACTGCTTGAAGGCGGTCGACGAGTGCGGTGCGCCCGTGGTGTCGATTCCCGGCGGCGAGCCGCTATTGCACAAGGAAATCGGCGAAATCGTCGACGGCATCGTGGCCCGTAAGAAATTCGTCTATCTCTGCACCAATGCTCTTCTGCTGGAAAAGAAGCTGTACCTGTTCAAGCCGTCGCCGTTTTTGACTTTTTCCGTACACCTTGACGGCATGCAGGAAGAACACGATTCATCCGTTTGTCAGGACGGCGTATTCGACCGCGCGGTCAAGGCAATCCGGGCAACGCGCGACGCCGGTTTTCGGGTCAACGTGAACTGCACGCTGTTCGATACCGCCGAGCCGAAGAAGACCGCCGAGTTCTTCGACTTCGTCACCGATGAATTGGACGTCGAGGGTATTACGGTGTCGCCGGGCTATGCCTATGAGCGTGCGCCGGACCAGACACACTTCCTGACCCGCAAGAAGACGAAGGAATTGTTCCGCGATTTGTTCCGCCATGGCAACTCCAGCAATTGGCGCTTCAGCCAGTCTTCGATGTTCCTCGACTTCCTGGCCGGCAATCAGGAATACCAGTGCACCCCTTGGGGCAATCCCACGCGCAACATTTTTGGCTGGCAGCGCCCGTGCTATCTGCTTGGCGAGGAATATGCGGACTCCTTCAGCGAGCTGATGGAGGATACGGAATGGGATAAATACGGCACCGGGAATTATGAGAAATGCGCCGATTGCATGGTGCATTGCGGCTATGAGCCGACCGCGGTGAACGAGACGGTCGCGCATCCGCTGCAGGCGCTGAAAGTCTGGTTCCGCGGCGTTCGTACCGAGGGGCCAATGGCGCCGGAAATCTCCCTCGAAAAACAGCGGCCGTCCGATTACGTCTTCGACGAAATCGTTCAGCAGTTCATGACGGATACCCACGCGCCTGCGAAGGGCGAGGGATCATCCGCCGGGACCGCCAAACGGCCCGGTGAAGAGCGCGTCGCCGAACGCAGCGACGCGGCGTAACCGGCGCATTCCATAGGCGGTATCGCGGCCCAGGCGGATCAGCCCCGCTAGATCGCCTGGCCGCGTCAGGAGCGCCGCCAGCACGGCGAGGGGGCGCTGCTCGCCATTTGGACCGAGGCCGCTCAGCGCGCTTGGCGGGATAGCCCGACCGGCCGGATCCACGATGACCCGAAGCGCGACGAACGGCAAATTCGCGTCTGCCGCCACGGCGGCGACCGCCGCACTTTCCATATCGACGGCCATGGCACCGTGATCCCGGTGCAGACGCACCTTCATCTCGATGGATGTAACCGGCTCCGGACTGGTCAATAGCGCCGATTCCGCATCGGCGTTGAGCGCGGCAACCTGCGTTTGCCGCCACGCTGCGTCGGTGGGCCATTTTCCGCCTGACATGTCGAGGACCTCCGTCGCGCACAACAGGTCTCCCGGGACCGTATCGGGCGCCAGGCCACCCGCAAGACCGAAACTCATTAAGGCACCGGCCCCTTGATCGATCAGCGCGCGCGCGCCGTCATGCGCACGCTGCAAGTTTGCGCCGGCGCAGGAGATCAGCGGTTGATTGGCGGGAGGTATTTGTTGCATAGCCGCGCCGAGGCAGCGGCTTTCGGCGATCATACCGGTGACGACGCCGACCCGGGTCACATCCCGTAAGGCACGGACTTCGAGTTGCCCTTCATCAGGGTACGATAACGCGCCAGTGCCCAGGTTGGAAAAAACGCGCTATATCCATGATATTTAAGGTAAAATACGCGCGGGAACCCAACGGCGGTGTACCACTTTTCATCCCACGTCGCGCCATTGCGCGGTGCGTTCAGCAAATATCGGATGCCGCGGTCCACGGCATCGCTTTCGACTTCACCGGCGGCCATCAGGCCGAGCACCGCCCAAGCGGTTTGCGAGGCGGTGCTTTCCTTGCATTCTCCGCGGCCTTCATCCCAATAGGAGGCACCGTCTTCGCCCCATCCGCCATCGGCCCGTTGAAAGTCCTTCAACCACTGTACCGATTTCCGGATATAGGGCTGGCTCATGTCTTCGCCGGCGGCGTTCAGGCCGCAGAGTACCGACCATGTGCCATAGATATAATTGGTTCCCCACCGGCCATACCAGGACCCGTCCTCTTCCTGTTCCGATTTGAGGTACTCGATCCCCTTTTGCATCACCTTGTGGTCGCGCTGGTACCCAAGCTGACCGAGCATGCTGATACAGCGTGCCGTGACGTCCGAGGTCGGCGGATCGAGCAGGGCGCCATGATCGGCAAACGGAATATGGTTGAGGTAGGAATGGGTGTTGTCGGCGTCGAACGCACCCCAGCCGCCATTCGCGCTTTGCATCGGAATGACCCATTCCTCCGCGCGGTCCAAATTCTCGGCGTGTTCCGCGTATCCGGCGCGATGCATTGCAATGGCGACGGCGGCCGTGTCGTCGACATCGGGGAAGTGGTCGTTGCCGTATTGGAACGCCCAGCCGCCCGGCCGAACGCCCGGCCGGTTTTCCGCCCAGTCGCCATAGACATTGAGGATTTGCTTATCCGCAATCCAGTCCATCGCCTTGCGAATTGATGGATCGTCGACATCACCGCCGGCTTCCATCAGCGCTTGCGCGGTCAGGGCGGTGTCCCAAATCGGCGAGAGACAGGGCTGGCAATAGGCCTCGTCTTCCTTTTCAACCAGCATCTTACGGATGGCCGCCTTGGCGGTGAGCAAATCCGGATGGTCTTCCGGATATCCGATCGCGACCATCGCCATGACCGTATTGGTCATCGCCGGGAAAATGCCGCCCAATCCGTCTTCGCCGTTCAACCGGGGTGTTATGTATGAAAACGCCTTGCCGATGGCGCGTTCGCGCGGCCGGCGCGGGAAAAACCGTTCCGCGCTCCGCAGGCTGGCGTCGACCCACAGCATTATGTCGCCCCACCGCGATCCGGTCGGGTTCTGCAGGTAATCCGTCACATCCTCGGGCGGCTTCACGAACAGCTCGCGAATGTCCACGTTTCGGGGATTAACGGCGCACGGCTTCAGCGCCATGAGCACCAGCAGGGGCGCGATCACGGTCCGCGACCAATAGGAAACCTTGGTCAGATGGAAGGGAAACCATTTTGGCAGGTGGAAAATTTCAACCGGCATTACCGGCACCGCGCGCCACGGCACCTGAGCGAACAGGGCGAGGGCGATCCGGGTAAACACGTTGCAGGTGGCGGCGCCGCCATTCTCAAGTATGGCGTCGCGCGCCCGTGTCATATGCGGCGCATCAATATCGTCGCCGATCAATTTTAGCGCGAAATAGGCCTTCACGCTGGCGCTGATATCGAAATCGCCATCATGAAACAGCGACCATCCGCCATGCTTACCCTGTCGGGCACGGATATAGACTGCAATCTTCTGTTCGAGAGCGGGTTCGATCTCGTTCAGAAAATGCTGCAATAGGACGAACTCAGCCGGAATCGTGACGTCAGCTTCGAGTTCGAATGCCCAGTGCCCGTCCGGTCGCTGCAGATTCTTGAGCGCCGTCGCCGCTTCGTCGACGACGTCGTCCAGCTTCCGCAGGATCAAATCATCACTGGGTATCGAGTCGTTGCTGGCTGAGTATTCTCCAACGACTGCTTCAACAGCGGCGTTCATTATTGAAATCTATGCTGCTTTTTTAATTACTGTTACGACACACTTACTCGGGTAACCTTGTCAACCGAGCGGCTCTTGTCAAGGCGTTGGCGGTAACACTTTCGTAACGATCCCATCATGTAGCAAAGCGGCAACATGGGTTATTTGGCGCTTGACGGATCATTGTCGGAAATCCGCCAATAGCAATTCGGCCGCCCGATATCCCGACCGAATTGCCCCTTCGATGGTTGCCGGGAGTTGGGTATTTGTCCAGTCACCCGCAAGGAGTAAATTCTGGTAATAGGATTGTGCCGGAGGGCGTAACCGTTCCGATTCGGGGGTTTGCGCAAAGGTCGCGCGTTTTTCCTTCACAACTTTATAGCGTGGTAAGGGCGCTTGTTCGCGGCCCAAAGCCCGTGTGACGTCAGCCCAGGTTTGCCGGGCAATATCCTCGGCGGGCGACTGCACGACGGCGTCGGCGGCGCTGACGGTTACGGAGACAATATCGTCGCGAATGAAGATCCATTCGGCAACGCCGCCGATTACACCGATAAATTTGAGCGGCGCCAAGGCCCCGCCGGCGCCGTCGAGTCGAAAATGGACGTTCACGATCGGGCAAAACCGCTGTGGCGTGGAGATCTCCGGCAGCAGCGCGGCGGCGGCCGACGCGGGCACCGCCAGGACGACCGCGTCGTCGGGCCCGAGGGCCACCGTTTCCTGTGCGAACTGGAGCGCCGTAATCCGCGCCGACCCGCCGTCCAGCGCGCGCAGGCGTTGGCCCAGGCGGATCGAAACGCCGCGCTCGGTCAGGGTCCTGATCGCGGGGTCCACAAGGCTATGCGACAGGCCGGTCCGGGCGATCATCGGCTGGCATGCCTGAGCCCCCTTGGCGAAGGTTTCCAGCAGCACTGGCCACAGCAGGCGCGCATAGGCCTCGTCCGGCGGGGTGTTGAGCACGGCAACTGCGAGAGGCTCCCAGAACCGCCGGTACAGCGTCCCGGTGGCGGAGAGCAGCGCCGCGACCGTGTCTTCGGGACCGGCGCGGCGCAGGCGCAGGGCGGACAGGTATTCGGACGGCCGGGTGTCCGCGACACGTCGGCTCTTAACCAGCAGCCACCAAGGAATCGGGCCCGCATTGGGGCGAACCGTCCAGCGGTCGCCATTTTGCAGGTCCACGAAGGGGAAGCCCGCGGGAACGTCCGTGGCAAATGTCTGGTCGGCGCCGGATTCACGGAGATAGGCGCGCGCCGAGCCGTTGCCGGACAGCAAGAGGTGGTTGCCATTGTCGATGTCCCGGTCGAGCGACGGTTCAAAGAATGAGCGGCAACGGCCGCCCGCATGGCCCGCCGCCTCATAGAGGACAACCTCCGCCGCCTCCCGCGACAGACGCAACGCTGCGGCGAGGCCGGCCACGCCAGCTCCAACGACATGCAGTCTACCCATGGGGCCTAGAAATACCCGTAACGCAGCGCAATCC
>JAOTYV010000042.1 GCA_029861675.1 Alphaproteobacteria bacterium | reverse complement strand
CACCGACCAATCCCAGCACTTCGCCCCGCCGCACATCCAGATCCAAATCATCATGAATGACATTGGCGCCAAACCGCGTCTGCAAACCCCTCACCCGTATGACATTCTCATCGGTCGCCACGCCTAAATCCTCATTGTCGAGAAGATCACCGAGAAAATTGCGTCCGCAATGATCACCAGGAATATGGATGTCACGACCGATTTTGTCGTCATGCGACCCACGCTCTCGGCGCTTCCTCCGACGCGCAAGCCTTCGTAGCAACCAACGATCGCAATGATATACGCGAATACGGGCGCCTTCACCATGCCCACGGCAAAATGGTTGAGAGTCACAACCGACTCCAACTGGCGGACGAATTGGGTGAAGGTCACGTCGAGCACCATCGTCGCCATCATCGCACCGCCGAGCAAACCGGCGATTTCAGCGAGGAATGCGAGGATAGGCAAGCTGATCAGCAGGCCGCAAATGCGCGGTATTACCAGCACATCCATCGGGTCCAGCCCCAATGTCCGCAAGGCATCGATTTCCTCGTTGACCTGCATTGTGCCGATCTGCGCGGTGTACGCGGAACCGGACCGTCCCGCCACCATGATAGCGGTCATCAAGACGCCAATTTCGCGGAGCATGATCACGCCCAGGAGGTTGACCGTAAAAATTTCCGCACCAAAACGCCGTAACTGATCGGCGCCGACGAACGCAATGACAATGCCGATAAGAAATGACAGCAGGCAAACAATCGGAATGGCATTCAGCCCCGTCAATTCGACCTGGTTCACCAGGGCTGTGTAACGCAGACGTCCGGGCCGCCGGACAAGTGCGCCGAATCCCGCGACCGTTCGCCCATAGAAGTTGAGCAGCGCCTTTCCTTCGTCTAGGAATTCGAGCGTCGCGCGCCCGACCCGCTCCACCATCGCGCGCCAATAATTGTGGGGTATGGAAACCGGGCGCGTGGCGCAATCCGCTGTCAGCTCGACGATCCGCCCCAGCGGCAGGTAGGCATCCGCCATCCCGCGGATATCGATTGGCACGCCCGACGCCTCGAAAGCCAATGCGGTCCGGCGCACGAGCCAAGCGCCCGCCGTGTCCATCTCTGTAACGCCCGAGAGCTCAATCGACGCCGCGTCGACGCCGTTGGGAGACACTTCCTCCAACGCCGACTCCAGATCCGCCGCGTCGCGAATGGTCCAGGAGCCTCCCGCCACCAATATGAGCCGGCCGCCGTCCTGAGACGTCTTCAGCCAAGCGGTCGCGTCGTCCATGCAAACACCGTTTCCCGGAATTCAAAAATCACACGCCGCTATCCGATATCATAGCGGGCGGCGCGATCATAGCGCGCTCGGCATTCCCGACTTCTCGCGTTGCGGTTGGCCGCAGCCACCGATACCATCGCAACTTCCCGCCCGCACGAAAGATTTTCTCGATGAACCTTAAAGACCATATCCGTAGCATTCCGGATTTTCCGAAGCCGGGAATCTCATTTTACGACATTTCCACCTTGCTCGCGCATCCGGACGCATGGCACCACTGCGTCGCACAATTGGCCGAAGCGGTCGCGCCGCACAAACCGGACTTGCTTGTGGGCATTGAGTCGCGCGGGTTCCTGACGGCGGCCCCGCTCGCGCTTCAACTCGGCTGCGGCTTCATCATGGTCCGCAAGAAAGGCAAACTGCCGGGCGAGACCGTGGGCTTCGACTATGACCTGGAATACGGCACGGATACGATAGAGATTCAGGCGGATGCGGTGCGGCACGGCCAGCGGCTCGTCGTGCTCGACGATCTGCTCGCCACCGGCGGCACCGCCAGTGCCGCCATCAAACTGCTCAGCCAAGTCGGCGGCGACGTACGGGCGGCCGCCTTCATCATCGAACTGTCATTCCTGAAGGGCCGCGACAAGCTGGACGTTCCGATCTCGACGCTGATCGATTACGACGATTAGCGAGAGCAAATCCCGAGCGAACCGAAACGGTTCGCGACGACGTATTTGCGTATAAACAAAGAGATAGACCATTTCACTTGAGCCAATTTAGACAAGAAATGGTCTAGCTTTCACCGGCCGGGCGATCCGCAAGCCGCGCCAAATCGAAGCCGTCGATATCCCGCAAGACTTCGACCATCCGGCCGGCCACTTGATCGGCCAGCGCCCGCCCCTTTTCCGCCGTCGCCGCGGTCGCGTCGCCGACCACGCCCGACGGATGCAAATCCTGCGTTTCCCAGCCATACGAAACCTGCCCGGTCGGCCCGAGATGGTCGAAGGTTTGTGACTGCTCGACGGCGGTGGAGACGAAGTTCTCCGCCAAATCGGTCCGCACCAGATCCGGCCGCAGGTGCAGCATCAGCGACGTCTCGACCGCGCCGCCGTGAATGCCGAACCGGCGCTCGTCGGCGCCGAACATCTTGGTCAGATCCGCCAGCGCATACCAGTTCAACGCGGTCGCGAGCATGCCGTGATCGATCCGAAGCTGCCGGGTCACGATCTTGATCAACTCGTTCTGACCGCCATGGCTATTGAACAGGATGAATTTGCGGATGCCGATATTGGCCACATTCGCCGCGAGACCGCGCCACGTCGCCATCAATGTCCCCGGCGCGACGCTCAGCGTTCCGGGATAACGGCCATGCTCGTCGCTCCAGCCGACATTTTGCGCGGGCAGGACCACCAGCGGTATGTCCGTTGGCAGGCGCTCCAACGTCTCGGCAATGAGCCCGGCATTGATGCAGGCATCGACTTCGAGCGGCAAATGCGGGCCGTGCTGCTCGATGGCCGCGACCGGCAAGAGCGCGATCAGACGGTCGCGGTCCGCAGCCTCGAAATCCGCCGTGGTCCATTCCTGCCAATACCGGCTTGGCCGATCATTCATGAACTGCATCCCGATCCCCGCCGGGTCCTTTCTTACCGCCGTGACGCCAACCTTCCGGCTCTTTATAAACGATTGCTGCGGTCCTGCGATCATCGAAATGCCGCACGTCTGTCTTTCATAGGAGAATATCATGTCCGGAGACCGCTACGACCTGATCATCCGAAACGGCGATATCGTCGATGGTGAGGGCACGCAGCGCCGCAAAGCCGACATCGGCGTTCGGGATGGCAAAATTGCGGCGATCGGCGATCTGTCGGCGGAACGAAGTGGCACCGAGGCCGACGCCGCCGGGCGGGTGGTGGCGCCCGGCTTCATCGACGTCCATACCCACGATGACAATTCGCTGCTCGACCGGCCGGACATGTTCTACAAGACGAGCCAGGGCGTAACCACAGTGGTCGTCGGCAATTGCGGCATCAGCCTCGCTCCCTATGAATTGCGCGGTGACCGGGCCTTGCCGCCATTGGACTTGCTGGGTAGCCGGTTCGAATTTCCGCGCATGAGCGATTTTTTCGATCGACTGGCAATCGACCCGCCGGCGACCAATGCGGCGGTGCTGTGCGGTCATACGACCTTGCGTCTGGGCGCCATGGACAGTGTCGACCGGCCGGCGCACGACACTGAAATTGCGGCCATGCGCGATCGGCTTTCCGAGGCCTTGGCCGCGGGCGCGGTCGGTCTGTCGACGGGCCTCGCCTACGCCCCGGCCATGCCCGCACCGACCGAGGAGATCATCGAGCTGGCCTCCGTGCTCGGTCCCGCCGGCGGCATCTATACGACGCATCTGCGCTACGAGGAGGAACGGATCGAAGAAGCGATGGAGGAAGCATTCCAGATCGGCCGTGAATCGGACGCCGCCGTCGTCTTGTCGCATCACAAGGTGGCGGGCGAGGCCAATTTCGGCCGGACGAAAGTGACCCTGCCGATAATCGATGCGGCGCGCCGTCGGCAAAAAGTCGACCTCGACGTATATCCCTACACCGCCGCCTCCACCGTCATCACCGCCGCCCGTGTCACGAAATCCAAGCGGGTGCTGATCACCTGGTCCGAGACGCATCCCGAACATGCCGGGCGGGACCTTGCCGAAATCGCCGGCGAGATGGGCTGTTCGCCCGAGGAAGCGGCGGAGCGGCTGCAGCCGGGCGGAGCGATCTACTTCATGATGGACGAAGACGATGTACAGCGGGTGATCGCCTATCCGCACAGCATGGTCGCCTCCGACGGACTGCCCAATGACAACCATCCCCACCCCCGTCTTTGGGGGACATTCCCGCGCGTCCTCGGCCATTACAGCCGGGACCTGGGATTAATCCCGCTGGAGGACGCGGTCCGCCGGATGACCAGCCTGCCCGCATCGGTTTTCGGACTGACCGGCCGCGGATCCATTCGTGAAGGCTATGCAGCCGACATCGTGATCTTCGATCCGGCCACGGTGATCGACAAAGCCGATTTCCAGAATCCGACCCAACCCGCCGCAGGCATCGAGGCGGTCTTCGTGAACGGTCAGGCGGTCATGCGATCCGGGGCCGCCACCGGCGCCCGGCCCGGCCGCGCGCTGCGACGCCAGGATATGCAAAAGGCAGCCAAGCCGGGTGCGGCGTGATCCCACCCAAACGCAACCGCCGAATAAACGAATTGATCGCCTTAAGGCACCACCGCCGCGATTGACGTCGCATCAATCAGATGTCCTATATATGCACCAACAATAGGCCTTGGGCCCGCTATCGGTAGAACCGTCGAATCCGACACCGAAAGCGCCCAAACCGCCACCGGCGAGGGCCGCGCCGGATAACAGTGGAGCTGAGGAGGAGCAATGGCTGCCCCGCATTTTGTGGTTCATGACAAGACCGACAGTGTCGGCGTTGTCGTCGTCGAAAACGTTGAGCCGAAAACCGAGATGTCCGGTTGGGTGATGGAAACCGATGAAACGATATCGGTCACCGCGCTGGACGCCATCCCCATCGGGCACAAGGTTGCCTTGCTGGACATCGGCAAGGACGAAACGATCTTTAAGTACGGGCACTCGATCGGCAAAACTGTCGAGAAGATCGGCAAGGGCCATCACGTACATGTCCACAACCTCAAGACAACGAAGTGGTAGGCAAAATGGCAACTCCAAAATCATTCATGGGATACCGGCGGCAGAACGGCCGTGTCGGTATCCGCAATCACGTTATCCTGTTGCCGCTCGACGATCTGTCCAACGCTGCCTGCGAAAAGGTTGCGAACAACGTCAAGGGCACGATCGCCGTACCGCATCACTATGGCCGGCTGCAATTCGGCGAAGACCTCGAGCTGCATTTCAGAACCCTGATCGGCGCCGGATGCAATCCGAATGTCGCCGCGGTGGTGGTCATCGGCATCGAGCCCGGCTGGACCGGGCGCGTCGTCGACGGCATCGCCAAGACGGGCAAGCCGGTCGAGGGTTTCGCGCTCGAACGGAACGGCGAGCACAAAACCGTCATGAACGCGAGTTGGGTGGCGCAGAAGTTTTCGCAGGACGCGTCCGAAACCCACCGCGAGGAATGCCCGATATCCGATTTGTGGGTGTCGGTGAAATGCGGCGAATCGGACACGACATCCGGCATCGGCTCGAACCCGACGGTCGGCAATCTGATCGATAAGCTCGATCCGCTTGGCGTCACAAGTTGTTTCGGCGAAACGTCGGAGATCACCGGCGCCGAGGACGTTTGCAAGGAACGCGGCGCGACCCCGGCAATCGGCCAGAAGTTCTACGACACCTGGAAAGCCTACATGGACGAGGTGATCGAGCCCTTCAAGACCGACGACCTGTCGGAAAGCCAACCGACCAAGGGCAATATCGAGGGCGGCCTGACGACGATCGAGGAGAAGGCCTTCGGCAACCTCGAGAAGATCGGTAAGAAGACCAAGTATATCGATATTCTCGAACCGGCGGAGGAGCCGACCAAGGGCGCGGGTCTTTATTTCATGGACACGTCATCGGCCGCCGCCGAATGCGTGACCTTGCAGGCCGCCGCCGGCTTTGCCGTGCATTTGTTCCCGACCGGCCAGGGCAACGTCATCGGCAATCCGATCGAACCGGTCGTCAAGCTGACCGCGAACCCGCGCACCGCCCGCGAAATGAGCGAACACGTGGATCTCGACGTTTCCGGCGTCTTGCGGCGGGAGATGAATTTCGACCAAGCCGGCGACGCTTTGATCGACATTATGATCAGGACGTGCAACGGCCGGCTAACCTGCGCCGAGGCGTTGGGTCACAATGAATTCGTCATGACCAAACTGTACCGAAGCGCCTGACACGGCACCGTGGGGCCGCAACGCCGATCGGCGGCCCCACCATTTCGCATGCGCATGAATGTCCTTTGACGGCCTTCGTCTGCGGCTTCGTGGTGCATTCGCCGCGCGATTCACGGAAGCCCGCACCGAAAGGTGGGCGGCTCCGTCTGATGGCGTAACGCGCGCAATTTGATCGTCCGAAGGAATAAATCACGATGCGCATTATCGATATCCGCGAAACGACGGCGAAGCTCGAATCGAGCATGCGCAACGCGGTTATCGATTTCTCGAAAATGACCACCAGCGCGGTGGCGGTCGTCACCGACGTTATCCGAAATGGCGAGCGCGTGGTCGGATACGGCTGTGGCTCGAACGGCCGATACGCGCAGGGCGGCATCCTGCGCGAACGGCTGCTGCCGCGCATATTGGAAGCGGATCCGGACGACTTGCTTGACCTTGACCGGGAAAATCTCGACCCCTTTCGGGTCCAGGCCTGCATGATGCGCAATGAAAAACCCGGCGGTCATGGCGACCGCGCCGTGGCGGCCGCGGTGGTCGACATGGCGGTGTGGGACGCGGTGGCGAAGATCGAGGAAAAACCGCTTTGGAAAGTCCTGGCCGAGCGCTTCAACGGCGGCGCCTATGACGACCGCGTGCTGGTCTATCCCGGCGGTGGCTACTACTACCCCGGCAAGGAAATCGAACAACTCCAGACGGAAATGAAAGGATACCGGGATCTCGGGTACCGCATCGTGAAAATGAAGGTCGGCGGCGCAGACACCGCGACGGACCTGAAGCGGATCGAAGCGGTCCTGGACATCGTCGGTTCCGGCGACAATCTTGCGGTCGACGCCAACGGCCGTTTCGGATTGGACGAGGCCGTCACGTTCGGCGATGCCATCGCGCCCCTCAATCTCGCATGGTTCGAGGAGCCGGGCGATCCTCTGGACTTTGCCCTCAATGCGGAATTGATCGGCCGGTACGAGGGATCTATCGCAACCGGAGAGAACCTGTTTTCCGCGCAGGATGCGAAGAACCTTGCACTCTACGGCGGCATGCGGCCGGAAAAGGATTGGATACAGATTGACCCCGCGCTCGCCTACGGGCTTACCGAATTTCTCCGGATGGTCGATGCGCTCGCGCCGCTGGGGTGGCATCATCGACGCCATATCCCCCATGGCGGCCATCAGCTTGGCCTCAACCTGGCGACCGGACTGCAACTCGGCGGGACCGAATCATACCCGCTCGTCTTTCAACCGTTCGGGGGATTCGCCGACGGCGCCGAAATCGAGGATGGCTACACCACGCCGCCCGATGCGCCGGGCATCGGCGTGGAACTGAAATCCGAGATGTTCAAGGTCCTCAGGCCGCTCGGCGAGATGTAGAAGAATGGGCGGTTTCGTCATCATCAAATATACCGGCGCGGCAGCAGATACCGCTATCCCGTATGCACTGGAAGACAAGGCATGAGCACCGTTACCCTATCGCTGGAAGACCTTCATTCGCTGACGTCGCAAATTCTCATTGTGCACGACACCAGCCCGATCAATGCGGAACAGGTCGCCGCCGCGCTGGTGGCGGCCGAGGCGGATGGCCAGAAAGGCCATGGCGCATCGCGCATCCCTTCCTATTCGGCGCAATCGAAATCCGGCAAGGTCAACGGGCACGCCAATCCGAAGCTCAGCAAGATCGGTCCCGCCGCGCTGCGTGTCGATGCCCGAAGCGGCTTCGCCTCGCCCGCGATCAATCTGGCCGTCGAAGCGCTGACGGAGCTCGCATCCGAATCCGGCATTGCCGCCGTCGCCATCGCCAATTCGCACCATTCCGGCGTTGCCGGACATCATGTGGAGCCGATCGCGCGACGCGGTTTGATCGGCCTCAGTTTCGGCAACGGCCCGCAAGGCATCGCGCCATGGGGCGGCAATCGTGGCCTTTTCGGCACCAATCCTATCGCGTTTGCCGCACCGCGCCGCGGCACATCGCCCCTCGTGATCGACATGAGCATGAGCAAGGTGGCGCGCGGCAAGGTCAACGTGGCCGCCCAAAAGGGCGAGACGATTCCCGAAGGCTGGGCGGTGGACACAACCGGCGCCGCAACGACCGATCCGGAGGCGGCGCTCGCCGGCACCATGCTGCCGCTCGGCGACGCCAAGGGTGCGCAGCTCGTGCTGATGGTGGAGATTCTCGCCGCCGCGCTGACCGGTTCACAATTCGGCTATGAAGCGAGTTCATTCTTCACCGGCGAGGGCGACCCGCCGCATGTCGGGCAATTCCTGATTGCCATCGACCCGGCTCTCTTCTCCCGCAGAGTGTTCGCGGATCGGCTGGAAGATCTCCTGGCGGCGATCCTGGATCAGCCGGGCACCCGTCTGCCGGGCCTTAGGCGATACGAATTACGGGAGGCCGCCGCCCGCGATGGCGTCGAGTTGCCGCAGGCCTTGTACGACGAATTGCAGGAGTTGGCCGGCTAAGCCGACCGCGTCAACCGGCGGCGGCCACCGGATTGACCAACAATCCGACACTCTCGATTTCGACCTCACACCGGTCGCCGGCCTTCATGAAGATCGGCGGCGTCCGCGCAAATCCCACGCCCGACGGCGTGCCCGACACGATGATATCGCCCGGCAGCAGGGTCATGACTTCCGAAATCGTCCGGATCAACTCGGGCACGTCGAACATCATGTCGTTCGTATTCGCATCCTGCAGCGTTTCCCCGTTGAGACGGGTTTGAATGCGCAGCCCCTGGCCGCCGGCCGGAATTTCATCCGCGGTGACGATATCCGGACCGAATCCGCCCGAGCCATCGAAGTTCTTGCCGGACGTCCAAGTCTGGCTCTTGAATTGATAGTCGCGAACCGATCCTTCGTTAAACACCGAATACCCGGCGACATGATCGAGCGCCCGGGCGGCGGAGATGTTTCGCCCCGCCGTGCCGATGACCACCACCATCTCGGCCTCGTAATCGAAGTCGTCCGAACAGCTGGGAACGATCAAGGGTTGTTCATGGGCAACCAGCGATGTGGTCACACGCAGGAAAAGCACCGGGTAGTCGGGCTTCTCAAGGCTGCTTTCCGCCGCATGATCGGCGTAGTTCAGGCCGATGCAGATGATCTTTCCGGGATTCCAGACAGGCGGGTGGTAAACCAGTCCGCCGCCAGAAGAGACCGCCGCCGACGGCGGATCCGCCGCCAGCGCACGAAGCCGCGCCAGCGCGTCGTCGCCCGCGGCCAGCAGGGCGGGCACATCGTGGGGCAGTTTCGGATCGGCAATCGTCAGGTCGACGATCTCGTCACCGCGGCGAATACCCAAGGCCGGTTTACCGGCCTTATCAAAGGCGAGTATGCGCATGTCTCAGCTCCCTTTGGGATTTCATGCGTTTTTCGAATGGCCGGACTATAGTGACAGCCATGGCCGAACAGGAAATCGACGGTTACCAGTACGCTGTAATCGAATCAACCGGGTTGATCGCGGTGCGGCGCCCGGACGGCTCAATCCGTATGCTTCCCGAAAGCCCGAATGCGGAAGCGGCCGTCCGCGCCTTTATCGAAAAAGACAAAACCGCCACGGGTGAGCCACAGTCCTGAAGGACAGCGTTTGGTATCAGGACTCCCAGTTTTGGCGGCGTAGCGGTATGGTTTCAGGATGAAAACCGTCTTTTTCGCATTTTTCTGTCTTGCGCTGATCCCGAGCGCGTGCGGAACCGCGAATGGCAAACCCGAAGCAGCCGCAGAATCGGCCCGTAAAGTCGCGGCGCTGCTAACGTCGATCAGGCGCCACGTCACGGCAACGGAAAAACATACCGGGATTGCCGCATTGGACCCCGCCGTCCTGCGGATTATCGCTGAGATACCGCGGCATGCGTTCGTGCCGCCGCCGCTGCACGACCTGGCCTATCTGGATATCCCGCTGCCGCTGGGTCACGGACAGAACATTTCTCAACCGTTTCTCGTCGCCCTGATGACCCATCTGGCCGCCGTGGAACGCCACCATGTTGTGTTCGAAACCGGCACCGGCGCCGGCTATCAAGCGGCGGTTCTGGCCCGCCTCGCGAAGCGCGTCTACAGCGTCGACGTGGTGCGGCCGCTTGCGGCACAGGCCGCTGCCCGGCTGAAGACCCTGGGAGTCGGTTCGGTGGAGATCAAGGCCGCCGACGGGTATTACGGTTGGGCCGAAAAAGGACCGTTCGACGTCATCATCGTCAAGGAAGCCGTGCACCACATCCCACCGCCGCTGCTGAACCAGCTCAAGCGGGGTGGTCGAATGGTGATCCCGGTGGGGCCGCTGGACCAGGCGCAGATGCTCAAATTGGTGACCAAGGACAAGAACGGCCGCTTGCGCCAACGCGATATCCTGCCCGTGCGCTTCGCCCCCTTGCAGGGCGGCGAACGGATTTAGCCTCAGCGTTTCGCCGTCCTTCGCGACAGCGTCCTACGATGTCACCCCATTCTCTTCGACCAGCGATGCCGTTCCGGCGTAGACGAACCGCTGATAGAGGAAGCCGACCGACAGGAGGACGATGCCGAGCCCGAAGAAGGACGCAACCCTGTACAATCCGTCCAGCCCCGCCATGTCGAACAGAAAGACCTTCGCCACCGCGAGCAGGAGCAATCCCAGCGATACATGGCGGTATTCCGCCACATGACGATAGAGCGCGAGCGCAAGAAAGATGCCTGCGAGGACAATCCATGCCGCCGAATACGCATACCATTCCGCATCGCCCACAGAGCCCCAGCGGATGATACTGCCGTGGAAGAACTGTCGCACTTCCAAATTCACGGTCACCAGAAGCAGGCCAATGGCAGCTATTCCGGCACCGCGCACCAGCAGCGGCATGGACTGACGCACCGCCTCGGCCCGGAATAAAGCCGCCAGGAGGGCGGGCGCGCCATAGGCCAGCAACAGCAGGTTCAAGATAGGTGTGTCGCCGACGGGAATACGCGAAAACAGGGGATTATCGATCACAAGCTGCAGTACCAGAATTTGCGCCGTCGCCAATACCGCGAGAATGCGCCATGCATAATATTCGACGCGCCGCGGGTTGGTGGCCTGACGCCGGAACAACGCATAGGCGTAGACCAGCCAGGTCGTCGATTGAAGACCCTGTTCCAGCAGGCCGTAGCGGGTGTGAAAGAGCGTGCCGTCGCCGGTCAGGATGCGGATCTCGAATGTGATCAACAAGACGCTGAAGGCGATGGCTCCCGCCTCCATCACCGCGACAACCCGGTCGTCCATCTCGCGCCGAAATAACTTGCCGGCGGCGTAGAAGGCCAGCGCCGGAATGCCATAGCCGTAGAGAACCCAATGGCTTCCGATCATCGGGCCGGCCGGATAGTCGAGCAGATAGGGATTAAGCGCCAGCCGCACCATGACGATCGAGGCGATCACGCCCGCGACGGTTCGCAGATGCACCAGGCGCAAACGGTCGTTGACCCAGGCGATCGCCGGCAATTGCAGGGCAAGCGCCACCG
Source organism: Alphaproteobacteria bacterium (assembly GCA_029861675.1). Next base: position 11,831 of record JAOTYV010000042.1, on the reverse strand, counting down.
TCAGCCACGCGATCTCCAGCGTAAAGGTGGCGAACAGGCTGACCGCGCCGATAACGCCGACCGCATAGGCCCCGAGCGCCCCATTCATGCCGGCATCGTCCCGCCGGCGGGCCACCCAGGACGCCGCACCGAGAAATACACCCGCGAGCACCAGCGCCAGCAGAGGCCACAAATTGGGAACCGCAAAGGCCTGCCCGCGGGTATACGCAATCACCAGCGCCAACAGGGGCACGGCGACCGACATCCCCGCCCAGAGGCCTGGCCGCGCCACAAATCGAACGGCGGCAAATCCGATCGCGCCGAAGCCGATTGCAACGACGGCGCCATAGGTCGCGAAACTCTTCGCATCGAGCTTCAGCGTGTATCCGAGAATGTCGTCCGGCTGAAAGGTTTGCAGGCGCCAAGTTGCCAACGCCAGCAACGGCAACGCGGCCGCCGCCACGACAAGCGCGTCGAGCACCGGCGCGCGCCGAACCAGCCACAACGTGCCCAACGAAGACAGGACAAGGGCGCCCAGCGACATCAGGCCGTAATGATCGAAGCGGACATGCAGGAAGAGAACGACCCCGATCGCGGCGAACGCGCCGAACATCAACTGCCATACCGGCGCCATACGATCGAACAGGATCGGCGATTGGTCGATCGGGGCGACCGTCTCCCGGCATGACAATCCCACATACCCAAACCCTCCGGCGATGAGCAGGGAATAGCACGCCATGATGGTCGAATCGGCGGCGGTCCACCGGGCGAACATCCAGAGGATTGGCCACCCGGCGCTGCCGGCAAGAACAAACAAGCCGAGCCACCACCATTGGCGGAGGCGGGTTACGGCGAGGCCGCTTGCGGTCACGAAAACCAGGTAAACCGCCAGGCCGATGAAGGGCGATCCGCCGGTCGAAACCAGCGCGGGTGTCGCATAGGCGCCGGCCAAACCCAACACCGCCAGATATTTGCCGTACACCAGCGACAAAAGAACCGTCGCCACTGAAATCGTCGCCAGCAGCGCAAACGCCATGGGCACGGGCATCAGGTGATACAGCGCCAATCCGCCATAAACAGCGCTGTACATCGTCGACAGTCCGCCGGCCGCCAGGGCCGCCGGCACGTAATCCGGCCGGTCGCCCGCGGCAATCCACCGCGAGGGATGGCGGCGCAGCCACTCACCCGCTCCGAGTAACACAACTCCCAACAAAAATGCGCAAACGATCCGCGCGGTCGGCCCCAACAGGCCGGAATCGAATGAGTATTTGACCAGAAACAACCCGGCCAAAGCCAGGGTCACGCCGCCGAGCCAGACCAGCCAGCGCGTGCTCAGGCTTTCCTCGAGTCCGCCCCACCGGCTCGGGCCGCCCGTCTCTCGGGCGGCGCTTGGATCGTAGGCGACCGAGGGTATCGGCGACGTATTCTCCGCAGCCGCCCTCGAACCGTCATCGACTGCGTCGTCCGAAGCATCGCGGTCGCCGTCGCCGGCTTCTCCCGCTACGATCGATCTCAGCACGGCGTCGGAAAGCTCGGGTTCCACAGTCTCGGGGCCGGCGTCTTCGCCCGTCACCGCATCCCCCATCATCGCATCCGGAGGCGCCTGACCAGGTCCGTCCTGTCCGGCGGACGTCATCAGGGTGCGCAAGGCGTCTATCTCGTTCTGCAAACGCGCGACTTTGCGTCGTTCCGAGATTACCAGGAAGAACGCGACAACGCCCAAAACGGTGGCTGCAAGCCCGAGAAATCCGCCAAATATTGAGTACATAAAGTTATAACCCATTTACTTTGACCTTCCCGGACTCCCGCGACCGCACCGGTTATTTCGGCGCGAGTCGCAATACTTCCACGCGGGACGCGCGTTACGCCGAGCTTACCATTGCATATATGCAAACAATAACTGAACAATGTTTAATAAAAAGTTTAACCGGCGGACCGGGCGACGACCGCTGGATCTGGCGAAACAGCCGATTTCCCCCGTTCCTGGATCAGCGAGCACGATATTCAACCAACGCCCGAAAAATTAAGCTTTCTTAACGCGCATTTAACGCCTGCCTGCCATGGTGCGCCGATGCTCTATTCGCGCCGCAAATTTCCCAGTCAATCCGCTTGATTCCGGAAGACGAGATAATCCGTCGCAGTAAAATTTCGAGTTTTCGCTTGAAAATAAACATCGTTCAATTTATATACACTGCGCCGCACCGATAATTCATGATTGGACTCGCAAAGACGATGGCCCGGCGATCAGATCACAGCCGCGAAGAACTTTACGAAATGGTGATGGATACCGCCCGCACCATCGTCGAGCAGGATGGATTGCGCCATCTCACCGCGCGAAACATCGCCGCAACAATCGGGTATTCTCCGGGCACGCTGTATAACCTGTTTGAAAATTTGGATGAATTGATCATCCATCTCAACGCGACGACGCTCGACGCCTTATATGAAGCGATCTCGTCGGTGAAGCGGACCGGTGAGCCGGAAGCGGATCTCAAGGCGATGCTGCGCATCTACCTTGCGTTTCTGGAGGAAAACACGGCGCTTTGGACGGCAATATTCGAATTTCGCTCACCGGGCGAAGATCATATTCCGGACTGGTATCGGGAAAAGGTCGGCAAGCTGATGACCTCGGTCGAAGAGGCGATCGCACCGCTCTTCGCGGACAGCGAAAGCGCCGCCCGGCAACAGGCGGCCGGGATCCTTTGGTCGAGCCTGCATGGCGTCTGTACCTTGGCGAAAGACGGCCGGCTGTGCCTGATCAGCGACCAATCGATGCCGCAAATGGCCGAAACCCTGATCGTCAATTTTCTGGCCGGGCTGCGCAGCCGGATCGGCATAGGACCACAAAATGGCTAGATGGCGGCAATTGAAACGGAGCGACGGCACGGAACGCCCCATCAGGGAGTTGTTGCCGTTCGGGCGCAACGGCACCAACCGGCTGGATCTGCCGACGATGATCGACTTGCCCGAACGCACCCCCTTTTCGAACTTCCCCTGGCCCACGCTCGGCGGCAAACAGATCTGGGCGGACCTCTTTATCCACGGCGGATGGCGTATTCAGCGCAATGTCTACACGGAACATTGCCGTTTGCTGGACCGGAATAATATTCGACGCTGCTGGGGCACTTACGAACACTGCCGCACCGTCTTCGACCGGCAGCGGCAAAAATTCGCGGCCGAAACGCGGCCACGGCACATCGTCCTGCTGATCCACGGGCTTGGCCGCTCCGCGGACGCCTTCAATCAAATGCAGGATGCGTTGAGCCACGCTGGCTATGAGGCGGCAAGCGTCAATTATCCCAGCACCCGGCAAGGGATCGCGGCGCATGCGACAAATCTTGAGCACCTGATCGACGCGCTCGAAGACGTCGACACGATTTCCTTCGTGACCCACAGCCTGGGCGGCTTGGTCATCCGGGACATGCTGTCCCGGGACAGCGCCTGGAAATCCCGCCTACAGGTTCACCGGATCGTCATGATCGGGCCGCCCAATCAAGGCTCTCACTTGGCCCAAAGGCTGCGCCGGGTGCCCGGCTATCAATTCCTGACGGGCGAATCGGGACGGGAATTGTCGAGCGGGTTCGCCTCAATGCTGCCTGTACCGGACACGGAATTTGGCATCATCGCCGGCGGCCGCGGCAGCGACGTCGGCTTCAACCCTTTGCTCAACGGCGACGACGACGGTTTTGTCACGGTGGCGGAGACTTGGCTCGACGGCGCCAACGACCAAATGATCGTGAATACCACGCATGGCTTGCTCGACGATCATCCGATTACCATTGATTCGACGATCAACTTTCTGCGCGATGGCTGCTTCCGGCAAGACGCGGGCCGCGCCTCCGGTTGACTCCAAGAGGATTTCCGACGATGGCGGACCGGTCCACTCCTTTGACGTTGATGCGCCGCAGAAACTTCCTGCCGCTTTTCATGACCCAGTTTCTGGGCGCCACCAACGACAATTTCTATAAGAACACCGTCTTCCTTCTGACGTCTTTTAGCCTCGCCAATCTGGCGGGTCTCGACGGTGCGATCCTGGTGAACATCGGAACGGCGCTGTTCGTCCTGCCGTTCTTCCTGTTTTCGGCCACGGCCGGACAGATCGCCGATAAATACGAGAAGAGCCGGATCATCCGGATCATCAAACTGTGCGAAATCGCCATCATGGCCATGGCGGTATTCGCCTTTGCCTTGCAGGACGTCTACTTGCTGCTCGGCGTGCTGTTTCTGATGGGCGCCCAATCGGCGTTCTTCGGTCCGGTCAAGTACAGCATCATCCCCGACCATCTCGCGGAGCAGGATCTGGTCGCCGGCAACGCCCTGGTCGAAGGCGGGACATTCCTTGCCATTCTGATCGGCACGATCGCCGCCGGCATTATCATCGACGGCGCCGCGGGAACCGGGTTGGAAGTGGTTTCCGGCGGCCTGATTGCGATCGCCGTGCTCGGCTGGATCGGCAGCCGCTTCATCCCGGAGGCACGTCCCGCCGATCCTGGCTTGACGATCAAATTCAATATTTTGACCGAGACCTGGGCGCTGCTGAAGCTCACCCGCCAGCGGCGGGACCTTTTTCTGGTCATCATCGGCATTTCGTGGTTCTGGCTGTTCGGCGCCGTATTGCTGACCCAGATCGCACCGCTGTCGAAGGATTATCTGCTGGCGGACGACAATGTCGCCACTTTGCTGCTTGCCATTATTTCCATCGGCATCGGCGCCGGGTCGGTGATCTGCGCCCGGCTGCTAAAGGGAGATATCAGCGCGCGGTTCGTGCCGTTCGGGGCGATCGGCATGGCCGTTTTCATGATCGACCTGTATTTCGCGTCCGGCGCGGCAGCAACGGGATCGGCGGCGGCGCTGCTCGATATCCCGCAGTTTCTTGCGGCGCCCGAGAATTGGCGGATCTGTATCGATATGGCGCTGGTCGCCATGTTCGGCGGCATCTTTACCGTGCCGCTCTATACGCTGATGCAGCATCGCGCCGACCCGGCCCAGCGGTCGCGCGTCATTGCGGGCAACAATGTCCTAAACGCCCTGTTCATGGTGGTTGGCAGCCTTGCCGCAACGATCATGCTGGCGCTCGACTTCACGATCCCGCAGGTCTTCCTCGCGATGGCATTGGCGACCGTCGTGGTTGCGATCTATATCTGCGGTTTGCTTCCCCATGAGCTAGTCAAGGTGGTGGCCGCGGGCCTGATGCGCCTCCTCTACCGGGTCGAGGTAAAGGGGCTCGAGCACTACAAGGCGGCGGGCGATCGCGCCGTTATCATCGTCAATCATGTCTCGTTCCTGGACGGCGCACTGCTTGCGGCCTTTCTTCCCGGGGCGGCAACCTTCGCCGTCAACACGCATATCGCTCAGAAATGGTGGGCGAAACCCTTCCTCAACCTGATCGACGCGCTGCCGCTCGACCCGACCAAGCCGATGGCCGCCAAGTCGCTCATCAAGGCGGTCCAGTCCGGCAAGAAATGCGTGATATTCCCGGAAGGCCGAATCACAGTCACCGGCGCGCTCATGAAGGTCTATGAAGGACCCGGCATGGTCGCCGAGAAAACCGGCGCACCGATCATTCCGGTCCGCATCGACGGGGCGCAGTTCAGCCCGCTGTCGCGCATCCGCGACAAGGTGCGGACGCGGTGGTTCCCGAAAATCACTCTCACCGTCCTCGAGCCGCAGGAATTTCAGATCCCCGATCACGTCCGCGGGCGCGAACGCCGGGAAATGGCGGCATTGCAGCTCTACGACATGATGACCGAAATGATCTTCGCCACCTGCAACACGGATATGACGCTGTTTCAGGCGCTGGTCGAAGGGCGCGGCGTACATGGCCGCAAATGTCCTGTGGTAGAGGATATCGAACGCGCGCCGCTGTCCTACCAAGCGCTGATCACGCGCAGCTATGTGCTCGGCCGGCGCATCGCGGCGATCACCGAGCCGGACGAGCGCGTCGGCGTGCTGCTGCCGAACTCCGCCGGCGCCGCCGTGACCTTCTTCGCGCTGCAGGCGATGGGCCGGGTCCCCGCAATGCTGAATTTCTCGACCGGTCTCAACAACATGCTGTCCGCGTGCCAGACCGCGCAGGTCAAAACCATCCTGACATCGCGCCTGTTTATCCGCATGGCCAAGTTGGAAGAGACCATCGCGGGTCTCAAGGAGGCGGCCGAGATCGTCTATCTCGAAGATATGCGGAAGAAGATCGGTTGGTTGGACAAACTCTACGGCCTCACCGCCAGCCGTTTCGCCGGCTACATCGGCCCGCACACGCGCAAGACCGCCGACGACCCGTCGGTCGTGCTGTTTACCTCAGGATCGGAAGGCCAGCCGAAGGGTGTCGTGCTTAGCCACCGGAACCTTCTGTCGAACATCCAGCAGCTCGGCGCCAAGGTCGACTTCAACCCCACCGACATCGTGTTCAACGCCTTACCGGTGTTTCACTCCTTCGGGCTCACCGGCGGCATGCTGTTGCCGGTATTGTCGGGCATCAAGAGTTTTCTCTACCCCTCGCCGCTGCACTACCGGATCGTCCCCGAACTGGTCTACGACATCAACGCCACCATCATGTTCGGGACGGACACTTTCCTGTCAGGTTATGCGCGGATGGCGCACCCCTACGACTTTTACAGCATTCGATACATCTTCGCCGGCGCGGAGCGGGTCAAGGACGAGACGCGCCGTGTCTGGTCGCACAAGTTCGGGCTGCGCATCCTCGAAGGCTATGGCGCAACCGAAACCTCGCCCGTGCTCGCGATCAACACGCAAATGCATTACCGCCCCGGAACCGTGGGACGGTTCCTGCCGGGCATTACGCATCGGATCGAATCGATACCCGGGATCGAGCGGGGCGGTCGGCTGGTCGTGTCCGGCGCCAATATCATGCTGGGATATCTCCGGGCGGAAAATCCGGGCGTGCTCGAACCATCGGAAGACGGCTGGTACGACACCGGCGATATCGTTGAAATCGACGAAACCGGCTACATCACGATTGCCGGACGGGCGAAACGTTTCGCCAAGATCGCGGGCGAGATGGTCTCGCTCACCGCCGCGGAAGGTCAGGCCGCCACGCTCTGGCCCGACCACCAGCACGCGGTGGTCAGTGTCCCCGATGAGCGTAAAGGCGAAGCGATCATCCTCGTCACCGACAATCCCGAAGCGTCGCGCGAGGCATTGCTGGCGGACGCGCAGTCGAATGGCATCGTCGAGCTGATGGTGCCGAAATCGATCATCGTCACCGACGCCGTGCCGCTGCTCGGCACCGGAAAGATCGATTATGTCAGCGTGCAGGGAATGGCCGAAACCGGCGGCGACTAAAGCCCGCTAACCCGCCGCGGCAGCATTACCGCCATGGGCGAGATAGTCGAGCGCGGCGGAAACGCCCTTTTTCTGGTGGGGCACGCCGGCGAGGCCCAGTCCCATCTCGACACCGCACAGGGTACCGGCCAGCATCAGCTCGTTGAAATCGCCCAGATGCCCGATGCGGAACACCTTGCCCGCCACCTTGCCGAGACCATTGCCGAGCGACATATCGAAATTTTCCAGCACGACATTTCGGAAGGCGTCGGCGTCATGGCCATCCGGCAGTAATACGGCGGTCAGCGCACCGGAATATTCGCGTTCATCCTGGCAGAGAATTTCCAGATCCCAACCGCGCACGGCCCGCCGGGCCGCTTCGCCGAAACGCGCATGCCGGTCGAAGACGTTGTCCAGCCCCTCCTCCATCAGCATGGCAATCGCCTCGCGCAGGCCGAACAGGAGATTGGTCGCCGGCGTGTAGGGGAAAAATCCGGTCGCGTTGGGCCCGCGCATGGCGTCCCACGACCAATATGATTTCGCCAGGGTCGACGCGGCTTCCGTTTGCGCGGCTTTCTCGCTGACGGCGTTGAAGCTCAGCCCCGGCGGCAGCATCAAACCCTTTTGCGATCCGCCGACGGTCACGTCGACACCCCATTCGTCGTGCCGGTAGTCGATCGACCCAAGCGACGAAATCGTATCGACCATCAACAGAGCCGGGTGCTTGGCCCGATCGATCGCCTGCCGCACCGCGTCGACACGGGTCGTGCAACCGGTCGAGGTTTCGTTGTGAACGACACACACCGCCTTGATGTCATGGGCGCCGTCTTCGGCAAGCCGCGCCTCGATCGCTTCCGGATCCGCGCCGTGCCGCCAATCCCCGGCGATAAATTCGGGCTGCAGCCCTAGACGCAAAGCAAGCTCGTTCCACAGGGTCGCGAATTGACCGGTCTCATACATCAACACCCGGTCGCCGGGCGAAAGCGTGTTCACCAATGCGGCCTCCCACGCCCCGGTCCCCGAGGAAGGAAAGATAAAGACCTCTTGGCCGGTCTTGAAAATCCCCTTCATGCCTTCCAGCACCTCACCGCCGAGCCGGCCGAATTCCGGGCCGCGATGGTCGATGGTGGCGTGATCGATCGCCCGCAACACCCGATCCGGCACATTCGTCGGGCCGGGAATCTGCAGGAAATGCCTGCCGCTTCTGAAAGACATGGCGCACCTCTTCATTTTGCATGCAATTTATACGAAATTTTTAATCCCGGTTCAAAGGCTAATTTATCGGTTGTTATTACGCGCGTTTTGACGCGCTATTCGTCAATAGAGAATTGCATTTTGCATGCAAAACGGTATCCTGAAATCGAAAACTGTCGGGAAACCCGCCCTGGAGACGTGATGGCAAGCCGATCGACCATAGGCGACAGCGCGCTCGCAGATGACTTGCGCCGCGAAATCGAGGGCGAAGTTCTGTTCGACCCGTTCAGCCGCGGCCGATACAGCACCGATGCCTCGCATTATCAGATCGAACCGGTCGGCGTCGTCGTCGCCCGCAACGCCGAAGACATTACCCGGGCCATTCAAATTGCCCAGAACCATGGCGTCCCCATTCTGCCGCGGGGCGGCGGCACCTCGCAATGCGGCCAAACGGTGGGCGAGGCCCTGGTGGTCGATGTCAGCAAGCACCTCGACCGGATTCTCGACTTCGACCCGGACAATAAAACGATTTCGGTCGAGCCGGGCATCGCATTGGACCAGCTCAACGGATTCCTCAACCGCCAGGGCTACATGTTCATGGTCGACGTCTCGACGTCGAGCCGGGCGACGATCGGCGGCATGGCCGGCAACAACAGTTGCGGCGCCCGTTCGATCCGCTACGGCACGATGCGGGACAACGTTCGCGCAATCGACGCGATCATGGCCGATGGCCGCGCATACCGGTTCGGCGAGTTGCCCGCCGACCTGAACGAAGGCGGCTTGCCGCCGGGCTACCGCCGCCTGGCGGCCCAACTCACGGCCCTTGGCGAACGCGAACAGGCCGAGATCCGCGAACGCTTCCCGCCGCTGATGCGCCGGGTCGGCGGATACAACATCGATGCCCTGGTGCCCGGCATGTCGAACCGGCCCGGCGGCGAGAACGTCAATCTCGCGCACCTGTTGGTCGGGTCCGAAGGGACGCTTGGATTTTCGACCAAAATCGACCTCGCGCTGCATCGGCTGCCCGCGCACAAGGTCCTGGGGATTTGCCATTTCCCGACCTTCTACAAGGCGATGGAAACCACCAAGGAAATCGTGAAGCTGGCGCCGACCGCCGTCGAACTGGTCGACCGCACGATGATGGATCTGGCCCGTGACATCCCGATGTTCCGGCGAACCATCGAAAAATTTGTCGTTGGCGCACCGGATGCGCTTCTGCTGGTCGAGTTCGCCGGCGAAGACGGGGACGAACAGTTGCGCAAACTCGACCAGCTGGAAGAACTGCTCGGCGATCTCGGCTTCCCCGATGCGGTGGTCAAAGCCACGGACCCTGCCGATCAGCGGGAATTCTGGGAAGTCCGCAAGTCGGGGCTCAATATCATGATGTCGATGAAAGGCGATGGGAAACCGATCTCCTTCATCGAGGATTGCGCGGTGCCGCTGGAAGACCTCGCCGAATACACCGACCGATTGACGCGGGTGTTCGAGAAACATGGCACCAAGGGCACGTGGTACGCGCACGCCTCGGTCGGCTGCCTGCATGTGCGCCCGGTGGTCAATCTGAAGGAAGAAGACGGCGCGAAGAAAATGCGCGCGATCGCCGAAGAGGCGTTCGCCATGGTGCGCGAATACAAGGGCTCGCATTCCGGCGAGCATGGCGACGGGCTCGTGCGGTCGGAATTCCACGAGGCGATGTTCGGCTCGCGCATGGTCCGCAATTTCGAGGAGGTGAAAGACCTGCTCGATCCCGACGGCTTGTTCAATCCCGGCAAGATCGTCCGGCCGCCCCGCATGGATGACCGCACGCTGTTCCGCTTCAAGCCGGGCTACGCGGCGCGGCAGATGGACACCGCGCTCGACTGGTCGGATTGGGGCGGCCTCAGCGGCGCGGTCGAAATGTGCAACAACAATGGCGCCTGCCGGAAGTTCGACGCCAATGTGATGTGCCCGTCGTTCCGCGCGACCCAGGATGAAATGCATCTCACGCGCGGCCGTGCCAATACGCTGCGCCTCGCCCTTTCCGGACAGCTCGGCGAAGACGCGCTCACTTCCGAGGCCATGCGCGAGACCATGAAACTCTGTGTCGGTTGCAAGGGCTGCAAGCGGGAATGCCCGACAGGCGTCGACATGGCGCGGATGAAAGTGGAGTTTCTGCACCATTACACCGCCCGACACGGCCTCTCGCTGCATGACCGGCTGGTCGGTTTTCTGCCGCGCTACGCACCGCTCGCCGCCCGGTTCAGCGGCGTCGCCAATTTGCGCGACCGGGTGCCGGGACTGGCGTGGCTCTCGGAAAAACTCACCGGGTTCAGCGCCCGCCGCCGCCTGCCCGCTTGGCATCGCGACGCCTTTCTGCCGGCGGACTCGGAGACCGGCGACCCGGGGGGGCGCGACATCGTCTTCCTCGCCGACACGTTCAACCGGTATTTCGAACCGGAAAATGCCCGGGCCGCGCTGAAGGTGCTGGAGGCCGCGGGATACAGGATCCACCTGCCGCGCGCCGAGGACGGCGACCGCCCGCTCTGCTGCGGCCGGACATTCTTGTCGGTCGGTCTGGTCGACGAAGCGAAACAGGAAGCGCGCCGCATGCTCGCCGCCTTGCAACCGTTTGTCGACAAGGGCGTGCCGATCGTCGGGCTGGAACCCTCGTGCCTGTTTACGCTGCGCGACGAATTTGCGGCAATGCTGCCCGGTGCGGCAACCGACGCCCTGGCGAAAAACGCGGTGTTGTTCGAGGAATTCCTGAGCGCCGAGGCGGACGCCGGCCGGCTGAACCTGCCGCTCGAACCGCTCGCGGAAAAAAGCGCACTGCTGCACGGCCATTGCCACCAGAAAGCCTTCGCGGCGATGGACGCGGTCGAGACCACGTTGCGGCTGGTGCCCGGCTTCGATGTCGAGCGCATTCCGTCGAGCTGCTGCGGCATGGCGGGCGCCTTCGGCTACGGCGCGGACACCTATGACGTGTCGATGAGAATGGCGGAACTGTCGCTGCTGCCCGCGGTGCGCAACGCGCCGGAGGACACGCTTCTCGTCGCCGACGGAACGAGCTGCCGTCATCAAATCGCCGATGGCTCCGAACGGCACGCGGTGCATGTCGCCCGCGTACTCGAACGGGCGTTGCCGTAAGGATCGATGGCAATGCCGGATGCGGATCGCGACAACAACCGGCGACCCGAACGGCCGCGCTATGGGGACGTCGTTTCCGGCATTCGCGACCTGATCATCGAGGGCGAACTTACCCCCGGCAGCCGCGTACCGGAGCGGATCCTGTGTGAACGGTTCGGCGTGTCGCGAACGCCGCTGCGCGAAGCCCTCAAAGTCTTGGCCTCGGAAGGCCTGATCGACCTGCTGCCAAACCGGGGCGCCCGAATCGTCGA
>JAOTYV010000041.1 GCA_029861675.1 Alphaproteobacteria bacterium | reverse complement strand
TTGTGGCCGCAATTGGACGGCGCGTTCAAGATGCGCCACCGATTCATCGTATTTGCCGAGACGGTACAACACCCATCCCATGCTATCGACGATGTAGCCGTCATTTTGTCGCTGCTGCACGGCCCGTTCGATCATGCCCCGCGCCTTGTCGATGTTCTTGCCCTTTTCCACCCAGGAATATCCCAGATAATTGAGGACGTATGGCTGCTCGGGTTTGAATTCGAGCGCCTTGAGGAAGTCTTTCTCCGCGCGATTCCACTGATTCGACCGTTCCAGGGCAATGCCGCGGGAATAGTAGAGCGACCATTGTTGCGCGTTCGGTTTTTCCAGCCGTTCGAACGCCTGATCATACGCGCCGACCGCCTTTTCGAATTTTTCCTTGTACCGCAGAAAATTGCCGAGTTTGAGCAAGGCGTCGGTGCGGGTCGGCCGCTCGTCCGCCATCTTTTCCAGCAGCTTTACCGCGTCGTCGAGCCGCTTCAGTTCGTACAGGGAATCCGCCGTCCGCAGCCGCGCGGACCAGCTAAAGGGCGACTTCGCCTTGACTTTGCCGTAGACCGCGACCGCCGTTTCATATCGTTCGCGGGCCGCCAGAATGTCGCCGACCAGAAGATGCCCCAACGCAAATTCAGGCGTGAGGTCGAGACTCACCTGTGTGTACAGCAGGATCACGTTTTCGGCCCGGTCCCGCGGCAGTGCGGAGGCCAAATTGAAGACCGCTTCGGACATTCCCTGGACCGGATTCGCCACCAGGGGTGCCAGTTGAGTGCCCGCTTTCAATTGCGCAAGGGCGTCCGCCAGGATGATGCTGTCCGGACTCGTTTCCAGTTTTACGCCGATCAGCTTGATCGCCTCGGCCTGCTTGCCGCGCCGCTGCAACAATGCGGCGAACGACCAAAGCAGCCGCGCGGACGCTTCCTTTGGATCTTTGACTATCTTGCGATAACGGTTTTCGGCCGCCTCCAGCCGTCCGGCGAGTTCCTCGACAAATGCCCCATGGAGACCGGACAGGACACCGAATCCTTTTTCCTTGCCCAAGGTGTCGAGAATTCCGACCGCCGCATCGTATTTGCCGCCGGCCGCGCGAACCCACGCTTCGGTCAGCATCTTGGTATATTTTTCGAAGCCGCGATCGCTCATCCGTGCGAGGCCCTTGTCCGCCTCGTCCAGCCGCCCGGCCTTCAGGTCGCGCGCAGCCAACAGCAGGTTCGCGGTGCTGAGTGTGCCACCGGCCTTGACCAGGCGTTCCGCATACTCTGCCGCCTTGTCACCCTCGCCAGCGCCGAGATTGAGTATAAACGCGCGGCGCAACAAAGTTTCGTTTTCCGGATTTGCCTCGAGCACCCGCCCGATAAGCTTCGCGGCACGGTCGAGATTGCTCCGGCTTTCAGCGAATCGGCCGGACAGGTAGCTGCCATAAATCGACGTCTTCGCCGACGCGTCGGCGAGCGTCACCTCCGACTTTCCGGCAGCCGCAACGCTATGTTTGTCGGCGACGTCTTCTTCGGAGCACGCGCCTGCGAGCAAGGCGATGCCGATGGATAGGCCGATGCCGGTGACGGATCGGCGGCGCATTGTTGGATTACACAGCATGTGCTGGTCTCAAATCCTCGTGCAATTGCGAAAATTAGGTCTGTTAAGTCCGCCTACGGCTCGGTGCATTCCGTTCAACCGGGCAACCCGCCCTAACGGTGCCGCCCAATTGTGATTTTACCCGAAACGCAGGGGTCAAGTCAGCCGCAAACCTTCATTACATATTCGGATAGTTGGGGCCGCCACCGCCTTCCGGCACGACCCAGTTAATGTTCTGCCCCGGATCCTTGATATCGCATGTCTTACAATGGACGCAGTTCTGGGCATTAATCTGCAGGCGAGGGTTCGTTCCGTCGTCGTCCCGGACGATTTCGTACACGCCCGCCGGGCAATACCGTTGCTCGGGCGCGTCGAATTCGGTGAGGTTGACCGCGATGGGAACCGCGTCGTCCTTCAGTGTGAGATGAACCGGCTGGTCTTCTTCATGATTGGTCGCCGAGAAGGCAAGGTTCGTCAATCTGTCGAAGGTCACCTTGCCGTCCGCCTTGGGATATTCGATTTTCTTCGATTCCGATGCCTTGCGGAGGGTCTCATGGTCCGCATGCGCATGGCTGAGCGTCCAGGGCGCCTTGCCGCGCAGCAGTAGCTGATCGATGCCGGTATACAGGGTGCCGCCCAACAGGCCCCATTTGAAGGCGGGCCGGACATTCCGTGCCGCCTTGAGTTCGGCGTATACCCATGACTCGCGGAATGCCACGGCGTAGCCGGTCAATTCGGAACCCGCTCCCTCATCGGCGAGGGCGTCGAAAGCCGCCTCCGCGGCCAGCATCCCCGACTTCATCGCGGTATGCGATCCCTTGATCTTGGGCATGTTGACGGTACCCGCTTCGCAACCGATCAAGACACCGCCCGGAAAGGTCAGCTTGGGCAGCGATTGAATGCCGCCCTCGTTGATCGCGCGGGCGCCATAAGCGATGCGGCGGCCGTCTTCAAAGGTCGGCCGGATCTTCGGATGCGTCTTGAAACGCTGGAATTCCTCATAGGGCGACAGATACGGATTGGCATAGTCCAACCCAAGCACGAAGCCGACCGACACCAGGTTGTCTTCCATATGATACAGAAACGACCCGCCATAGGTATCGGTATCGAGCGGCCACCCGGCCGAATGCACGACCAGCCCCTGCCGATGGTTTTCCGGCGCAACCTCCCACAATTCCTTGATGCCGATTCCGTAGGTTTGCGGCTCGACACCGTCGCGCAAGTCGAAGCGATCCATCAGCATTTTGCCGAGATGGCCGCGGCAGCCTTCGGCAAAAAATGTGTATTTGGCGTGCAATTCAATGCCCGGCTGATAGTTGGGCCCCTGTTCGCCATCGCGCGTGACGCCCATATCCCCGGTGGCCACGCCCCGCACGGCGCCATTTTCGTCGTAGAGAATTTCGGCTGCGGCGAACCCCGGATAAATTTCGACGCCCAGCGCCTCGGCCTGCTCGCCGAGCCAGCGGCACAGATTGCCAAGGCTGGCGATATAGTTGCCCTTGTTGTGCATCGGCGGCGGCAACAGGAATGTCGGGCAGGAAAAGCCGCCCCGTTCGGTGAGGAATAGAAATTTCTCGTCGGAAACCGGCGTGTTCAACGGCGCGCCCCGGTCGCGCCAATCGGGCAGCAGCTCGTTGAGCGCGCGCGGCTCGACGACCGCGCCGGACAGGATATGCGCGCCGACTTCCGAGCCTTTTTCAATCAAGCATACGCTGACGTCGCGATCCTTTTCCGTGCAGAGCTGCCGTAGCCGTATCGCCGCCGCCAGTCCGGCCGGGCCCGCCCCGACGACAACGACGTCGTATTCCATCGCTTCCCGATCCATCGCTCCCCTTCCGATTTACCGTCACCAAACATGCACCTTGCCCGCCGTTGTCTATAGCAATCCCGTCCTTTTTGATAGACAGTTGCTGAAGGGGGCGGCGGACATCATGACGACCGGCGGCAATAAACAATCGGCGGACCTCACGCCGGAACAGGCGCTGCGCTGGCTTGGCGACATGGGGGCGGACGAGTGTATCGGCGACACGCCGGTAGACCGCTACGCCCAATCGGCCGCGGCGGCGGCCGCGGCCGGACACGCAAAAGCAGCCCCGGCAAATCCGGCGCAGGCGGCGCCGCGGCCGGCGGTCGCGGACGCACCCGATCTTATTGCACCGGCGCAAGGCGCCCGCGATGCGCGCGATGCCGCCAATGCCGCCCAAACGCTGGAAGAATTGCGCGCCAACATCGAGGCATTCGACGGCTGCGCCTTGAAGTTTACCGCCACGAACACCGTGTTTTCGGACGGCCATCCGGACGCCGATGTCATGCTGATCGGCGAAGCGCCCGGTGTCGACGAAGACCGCCAGGGGAAACCTTTCGTTGGCGTCAGCGGCCAACTGCTGGACCGGATGCTGGCGGCGATCGGCCTGTCCCGTCAGGAGCATGGCCCGGCGGGCGTCTATATCTCGAATATTCTGTTCTGGCGGCCACCCGGAAATCGCAGCCCGACCACCGCCGAGACCGCCGCCTGCCTGCCCTTCATTCTTCGCCATATCGAGCTGGTTAGCCCAAAGGTATTGGTTTTCCTGGGAGGAACCTCGGCAAAGACAATGCTTGGCCGGCCGGAAGGCATCATGCGCCTCCGGGGACGCTGGTTCGAGCACATGTCGGAAGGTCTGGAGAAGCCGATTCCCGCGCTTCCGACCTTGCATCCCGCCTTTTTACTTAGGCAACCTGCACAAAAAAAGGAATCTTGGAATGATTTTATTCAATTTAAATTAAAGATGGAAGAATCGTCCCAGTAAACTATATATCTATACAGCATGGAAACTGAATATTAATGAATCTATATTAATTATTAATCTCCGATGCTTGCGTGACCGCCAAAACCGCGCGATACTTTTTCTGGAGCATCGAGGGGAGCGTCGGCGGCATTTCCGCCAAATTTTAACTGATATGGGGTTCACGCCTGTGCGCGACACCATCCGTCTCATATTGTTAGGGCCGGCTCTCGCGGCAATGGTTTCCGCCGCCAGCGCCGAGGATTTGGAATTCTACGATTCCAATTCTCAGTCCGTGCCCAAATCCCTGATGGATGAATCAGGATCGGACATCAATGTCAGCACCCGAGAGATCCGCAGGGTCCTCAAAAGGCATACCGCCCACGAAAACGCACAGTATCCCGAAGATTCCGACACTGCAGCGGCCACGCCGGGCGGCGCAGCCGAAAGCGCGGACTCCGGCACCGCCGCAGCGCCCTCCGGGCAGCGCGCGGCCGCCGGTTCCGGCAATCATCCCAAAACCACGGGCGCGGCCGGCGCACCGGCGGCCGGTTCGTTCAAATTTGCAGTACTGAAGGAAAATACGCCGTCCGCCCTGCGCGATCCGGTAAACTCCGTCCCAAAATTACTCAGCGACGCCGACGTACGCCATTACCGGCAAATCTTTCACCATCAGAGAAAACGGCGGTGGCAGCGCGCAGACAAACTCATCAAGAAGCTGTCCGACCGGTCGTTGCTCGGTCATGTTTATTACCAGCGGTATCTGCATCCGACGGGCTATCGCGCCAGTTACAAAGAACTCCGCAACTGGATGGTCAAATACCGGGATCACCCGGGCGCACGCCGTATCTACAAACTGGCGACCCAGCGCCGCCCGCGGAATCATCTCCGCCCGCCCGCGCCGAAGCGTGTACGCAGCAAGGCGGCGCCCAGGAGACATTATCGCGACCGGTACGAGAACCGCCGCAAATATTACAGCTTGAGCAGTTGGAAACGGCGCTATGTACGGCAAACGCAGCGGCGAGTCCGGCGTTATATCGAGCGCAGCCAACCGACCCGGGCGCTCCGGCTGCTGACGACGAAAAAGACGCGCCGAATTTTCGATCCGGTCAGCCTCGACGAGAGCCGCACCGACGTGGCGCGCGGCTACTATCATGCCGGCAATAGCCAGAAGACGCTGGAACTGGCGGGCCCCGCTGCCTTGCGCTCGGGCAGGGCAATTCCGCTCGCCCATTGGTGGGCCGGTCTGGCGGCATGGCAGCTGGGCAAATACGATGTCGCCGCCAGCCATTTCGACTATATGACGCAGACCAAGCTCCGCTCAAGCTGGTCCCGCGCCTCGGCCGCCTATTGGGCCGCACGCGCCTACCTCGTCAGCCATCAGCCCGACAAGGTCAACGCCATGCTGCAGTTGGCGGCGCAAAATCCGCGGACGTTCTACGGCCTCCTGGCGATCCGGTCGCTCGGCACCGAACCGTCCTACGATTGGTCGCTGCCGCCGGTCCGCGATGACCAATGGCGCACCCTGGAACATCACCCGCATGCGCGCCGCGCCATGGCGCTAATTCAGGTCGGCGAGGAAAGCCGCGCCGAAAACGAACTCAGGCGCCTCTCCGACCGCCTGCCGCAGAATACCGCGCGCATACTGGTCGCCCTCGCCAGCGGTCAGAATATGCCGTCGCTCGCCTTGCGGATCGGCCGAAACCTGCGTGACCGGAGCGGCGAGGTATACGACGCCGCGCTCTATCCGCTGCCCGATTGGGAGCCGGCCAACGGCTTTACCATCGACCGGGCGCTGGTGTTCGCGGTGATGCGGCAGGAATCCCGTTTCCGCATCCGCGCCAAGAGCCGGGCCGGTGCGCGGGGCCTCATGCAATTGATGCCGCGAACCGCCGGTTTCATGGCCGGCAAGCGTTTCCGCGGAAGCCGGCGCCACCAGCTTTTCAATCCGGAACTCAACATCACTCTCGGCCAGAAATACGTCCGCCACCTGCTGAACGACCCCAATATCGATGGCGACCTGTTCTACGCCGTAGCGGCCTACAATGGCGGTCCGGGCAATTTGCGCAAATGGCGCCGCCGGTCGGATTATGGCGGGGACCCGCTGTTGTTCATCGAGAGCATCCCGCTTAAGGAAACCCGCATTTACGTCGAACGCGTGTTGACGAATCTCTGGATTTACCGCTACCGTCTTGGTCAGCCTGCCCCGTCATTGGACGCGATCGCGACCGGCGAATGGCCAAGCTACATTGCACTCGACGACAAGTCGATTAAGCACACAACGAATATGGCAACGGGACTCTGAACAACGTGCCTTTGGACCAGAATAGGCCATTCCTCCCCGTCAACATCGCCGTTCTGACTGTTTCCGATACCCGCACCGCCGACACCGACCGCTCGGGCGATTTGATCGCCGAGCGGATCGAAACCGCAGGCCATCGCCTGGCAGCGCGGTCGATCATCCGCGACGAAGCGGATGCCATCGCCGAGCACTTGCAGGGCTGGATCGACGATCCCGAGATCGACGTCGTGATCGCCACCGGCGGCACCGGCGTGACCGGCCGCGACGTAACGCCCGAAGCGTTGAGCCGGGTTTGGGAAAAGGAAATCCCGGGCTTCGGTGAATTGTTCCGATGGATCAGCTATCAGAAAATAGGCACCTCGACGATTCAGAGCCGCGCCACCGCGGGCGTCGCCAAGGGAACCTATCTGTTCGTCCTGCCCGGTTCGACGGGTGCGTGTAAGGACGGCTGGGACGAGATCCTCGTCCATCAGCTCGATAACCGATACCGGCCGTGCAATTTCGTCGAACTGATGCCGAGGCTTCAGGAACGCTGAAGTAAATCCCGAGCGAACCGAAACGGTTCGCGACGACGTATTTGCGTATAAACAAAGGGATAGACCATTTCACTTGAGTCAATTTGAACAAGAAATGGTCTAACGCTCCGGACGTCAATTCCGTTCACGCCATTTCTTCAGGTCGGCGGCGGTATCGACATCGATCAATTTTTCCAGCATGCCAACCCGGATTCGCGGCCCCAGACGGGCCACCGAATCCGCGAGCGCGTGTTCGGTCGACCACCGGATCGGACCGTCCAGGCGGGGCATGAAGGGCCGCCGCCGCAGACCGACAAGCCAGTAGCCACCGTCTTCGGCCGGGCCGAACACCGCCTCGTGGTCGCCCAGCACCTGGAACGCCCGCGCCACATGCGCGGTGCCGATATCCGGAATGTCCGTTCCGACAACCACCACCGGCCCGGGCGGCAGGGACCGCATTACCCGCGTCATCCGGTCGCCCAGATCACCGGTCCCCTGCGCCAGCCGGGGCACCCGGCCGGGCCAGCGGGCGCATCCCGGCGTGACGGCGAGATAGCTGTCCCACCGGCGGTCCCGCGACAGACGCCAGACCACGGCGTTCATGGTTTGCCAATAGAAGCGCAGCGCCGCCAGATCGCCGATTTCGCGCGCCAGGCGCCGCTTGACGCCGCCGAGACGCGGCACGCGCGCAAATATGACCAGGCGGGGCCTCACCCGTAGAATTTCTCAATTGCGCGCGGCGGCACGCCGAGGAAATAGAGCGTGAGACAGCACAAATTACGCAGCGGCCGCAGCAGATAGCCGTCACGGCGGTACCGTATGGCGGAGGTCTCCGCCGCGCAGCCAAGCGGCGTGAGGCGGCGCCAGCCGATGCGCCGGACCATATCGACATCCTCCATCAGGGGCAGCGGCCGGAAGCCGCCGAGGGCGTCGTACAGCCTGCGCGAAACCAAAAGTCCCTGGTCGCCATAGGGCAATTTCAGCAGGCGGCACCGCAGACCGACCAACGCTTCGAGCCAACGCGCGGCGACCGCCGCATCATCCAGACCGAATCGGAAATATCCCGCCCGGTCTATATTCTCCGGGTCATCGATTAAGCCGCGCACGCCGCTTTCCCACCCTGCCGCCAACTTGGTATCGGCATGCAGAAACAGCATCCAATCGCCCCGGCTTGCCTCGGCGCCGGCGGCAAGCTGCGTCCCGCGGCCCCGCGTCGCTGGAACCAGACGGGCGCCCGAAATTTCAGCAATCTCCGCCGTTTGGTCGGTCGAACCGCCATCGGCGAAAATCACTTCGCGCACCAACCCGGCCGCCTCGATCGCGGCAAGCGGGGGCAAGGACCGGCGCAGCGATCCGGCGGCGTTCAAGGTCGGAATAATGATGCTGAGCCGTGCCAAACGAGCCGATCCTCCTGCTTTCCGATGGGGATGCTATACCACACATGACCTCCATGGGCATGGCGGATCGTCGCGGCGCCCATTGCATGTTCTCTTTTTGTTCTATATCATCCGGATATGCCGGACGCCGATCAAACCGTCGCGCAACCGCCACGCAAGGGCCGTGGCGCCGTCTCCAACGACACGGGGCGGTTCGAGCGCCATACCTACAGCGCCTTCGACGACGGGTGGCCCAGCGACGAGGCCCTGCCGCCGCTGAGAACCACCGTGTCGGTCGATACGGCGCGCAGCATCATCACCACCAACACATCGCCGGATATCCCCTTCGACCGATCGATCAACCCCTATCGCGGGTGCGAGCATGGCTGCATTTACTGCTTCGCCAGGCCGACCCATGCCTATTGCGGCCTTTCACCCGGCCTCGATTTCGAAAGTCGGCTCTTCTTCAAACCCGATGCCGCCGAACTTCTCGAGGCGGAATTGCGCCGGCCCGGCTATCAGCCGGCCGTGATCGCGCTTGGCACCAACACCGACCCTTATCAGCCTATCGAACGCGAGAAACAGTTGACGCGGGCGATCCTGAAAGTCCTGAGCAACTACCGACACCCGGTCGGCATCGTGACGAAATCGGCTTTGGTGCTGCGCGATATCGATATCCTCGGGCCGATGGCGGCCCAGGGCCTCGCCGCGGTCACGATATCGGTCACCACCTGCGACCGCCGGCTTGCCCGGCTCATGGAGCCGCGCGCGCCCACGCCGGCCAAGCGGCTGGCGGCAATCGAAGCCTTGAGCGCGGCGGCGATTCCGACCGGTGTGCTGGCCGCCCCCATGATCCCGGCGCTGAACGATATGGAACTGGAGAGTATCCTGGAAGCCGCTTCCCGGGCCGGGGCCTCCGGCGCGGGCTACGTGCTGCTGCGGCTGCCGCTCGAAATCAAGGACTTGTTCGAGGACTGGCTGCGCAGCCATTTCCCGGACCGGGCCGACCATGTGATGTCGCTGGTGCGTGACACGCGCAAGGGCAAGGCATACCGGGCCGAATGGGGCGAGCGGATGAAAGGCAGCGGCGCCTACGCCGATCTGCTGAAACAGCGTTTTGAGTTGGCGCGCAAGCGCTGCGGGCTCGACCGGCGCCATCTCGATCTCGACGTGACCCGATTCCAGCCGCCGCCACGGTCCGGCGATCAATTGACCATGTTTTGATGCCTGCCATGGCGGGATTTTCGGAAAAGATTAACGGGCCGTAAACGACACCGTGCTAGTCTCGCCGGGTCATGGAAGGCGCACTCGAACTCACTGGCATAACGATCGTCGCTTTGGCCGCGATGCTCTGCGGCATGGTCATGACGAGCCTCCGGCAGCCGGCGATCGTCGGCTATATTTTCGCCGGCCTCATCCTCGGTCCCACCGGATTGCAGCTCGTCGGGGACCGGGAACAAGTGCACATCCTGGCCGAACTCGGCGTGCTGATGCTGCTCTACTTTATCGGCATGGAACTGTCGCTGCGCAGCTTCCGGCGGATGTGGCGCCTCGCCCTGCTGACCACGGGCATGCAGCTCGGCGCCAGCGTCGGCGTGATGCTGCTCCTGATGAAGCTGCTCGACTGGCCGGTCGAACAGGCGGTTCTATTCGGCTTCGTGCTGGCGCTCAGCAGCACCGCCGTGGCGGTGCGCATGCTCGAAGACGTCGGCGAACTGCGCACCCGCGCAGGCCGCATCACCATCGGCGTGCTGATTGCCCAGGATCTCGCGGTCGCGCCGATGCTTCTGATCATCGGCGGCATGGCCGGCGGAAGCTTCAGCTACTGGATCATCTTCAAGGTTGGCGCGGCGATTGCGGTTCTCACCGCCGTGATTCTATTTCTCAGCGGCAAGCGCAAGATCAATTTGCTGTTCGCCGATTTGCTCACCACGAAGCCGGATCTTGCGCCGCTTATGGCGCTGGGCGGTTGTTTCGGCTTTGCCGCGGCCGCCGGTCTGGCCGGGCTGTCGCCGCCGTTCGGCGCCTTCCTCGCCGGCCTTATCGTCGGCAACAGCGCGCAGCGCCAGATCGTCTATCAGATCGCGAAACCGATCGAGAGCATCCTGATGATGGTGTTTTTCCTCTCCATCGGACTGCTTATCGACCTGCCGTTCCTGTGGAAGCATATCGGCCTGGTGCTGCTGTTGTGGCTGTTCATCGCCGTCTTCAAGTCGGCCCTGAACATGGGGGTGCTGCATATGCTCGGCGAACGCTGGCAGGTCGCCTTTCTGTCGAGCGTGATCCTCGCGCAGATCGGAGAATTTTCCTTCGTCCTAGGTGCGGCGGCCATCGACCACAACATTATCAACACCGACATTCACCGGCTAATCGTCGCGGTGACCGTACTTTCGCTCATTTCGAGCCCGATCTATCTTGGCACCGCGCGGCGTATCAATCGCCATGCCCTGCACCAGATCGATTCCCTGAGCCGACTGCTGCGGCTGGTCTATTTCAGGGAATGGCAGATTACCCGCCGGTTGACGGCACGCCTGGTTGGCGCGACCCGGCGCATCACGAAGCTGGCGCGCCGCGGCAAGCGCGAAGCGGAAGAGACCGCAATGCCGGACGCAGAATCGGCGGCCGTCCATCCGTCGACCGGCGACGCCGCGCTTGCACCGGAACCCGCCAATGACGCAGAACTAACGCCGGACCAGCCGGACACAGCAACATCGGAGGCCGCCGACAGTGCCGAACTTCAGCCTGGAAAGCCAAGCCGGCGGAAGGGTCGCCGGAATCGACGAGGCGGGCCGCGGACCGTGGGCGGGTCCGGTGGTAGCGGCGGCGGCGATTCTTGACCCGGCAACGCTGCCCAAACCGCTCCTGGAGCGGCTCGACGATTCAAAGAAGCTAATTCCGAAAATCCGCGAAACGCTATTCGGCGAATTGCAGGGACGGGCGGCGATCGGAGTCGGTATGGCAGACATCGGCGAAATCGACACGATCAACATTCTGCAAGCCACCCTGCTGGCGATGCGCCGCGCGCTCGACAACCTGCCCTATCGGCCGGATTTCGCCCTCGTGGACGGTAATCGCGCGCCGGACCTGCCCTGCCCCTGCCAAACGGTGGTGAAGGGCGACGGCCGATCGCTCAGCATCGCGGCCGCGTCAATTGTCGCAAAAGTCACCCGGGACCGCCTGATGCGTCGTCTCGCAGAGGAATTCCCCGGCTATGGCTGGGAACGCAACGCCGGATACGGAACCGCGGAGCACAAAGCCGCTCTCGAAAGGCTCGGCATTACACCGCATCACCGCCGCTCTTTCGCCCCGATCGCTATATATTGCAAATAATTCGTTTACCAAACTCAATATATAGTGTGCGCATTGAAACATTTGACGCGACGAGTCGAGTGAATCATTCTTAGCCGCACAAAAACTGGCGAAATGAAATGAATAAAGCACCAAGTAATAAGATCCTGCAGGGGGATTGCATCCAACTGTTGTCGGAGTTACCCGAAAAATCGGTGGATATGATATTCGCCGACCCCCCTTATAACCTCCAGCTCGACGGAGAATTACATCGACCCAACAACTCCAGGGTCGATGGCGTGGTGGAGGACTGGGACAAGTTCGGCGGCTTCGCCGAGTACGACGACTTCACCCGGCAATGGCTCGGCGCGGCGCGGCGGCTGCTGAAGGACGATGGCTCGATCTGGGTGATCGGCTCCTACCACAATATCTATCGGGTCGGAACGATCCTGCAGGATTTGGGCTATTGGACGCTGAACGACGTGGTCTGGGTCAAGACAAACCCGATGCCGAACTTTCGCGGCCGGCGCTTCACCAACGCCCACGAAACATTGCTGTGGTGCTCGAAATCGAAATCATCGCGCTACACCTTCAACTACGAAGCGATGAAGGCGCTGAACGAGGACCTGCAGATGCGCAGCGATTGGGTGCTGCCGCTGTGCACCGGCCAGGAACGCCTGAAGGACGACGCGGGCAACAAGGCGCATCCGACGCAGAAGCCGGAAGCCTTGGTCTATCGCGCAATTATTTCAGCGTCGAATCCGGGCGACCTGATCCTGGACCCGTTCTTCGGCACCGGCACGACCGGCGCGGTCGCCAAGAAACTGGGCCGGCGCTATCTCGGCATCGAACGCGAAGGGACCTACATCCGCGTCGCCGAACGCCGGCTGGCGGCAATCCCCGAGGCCGGCGACCGGTCGCTGCTGGAAACGCCCTCCAAGCGCAAGCAACCCCGCATCCCGTTCGGCTGGCTCGTGGAACGCGGAATGCTCGCGGCCGGAGACATGCTGATCAGCCCCTGCCAGCGCTGGACGGCAAAGGTGCGGGCCGACGGCACCATTATATCCGCCGATCACCGGGGATCGATTCACCAGGTGGGGGCCGCGGTGCAAAACGCGCCAAGCTGCAACGGCTGGACGTTCTGGTGCATGAACGCGGAAGGAAAGACGGTTCCCATCGACATGCTGCGCCAGCGGTTGCGGGCCGAGCTGCAGTAACTCGCCCTGCGCCAGGGCCTGTCAGGCGTGCGCCAACGCGTGGCGGATGATTTTCTTCATCACCGTCGGCAATGCATGGTCGCCGAAAGCGTCCGGCAGGCACCAGACGCAACCCTCCGGCGCGGCCGCATTTACGGTCGCCGCGGCGACGGTCAACTCGAGATGAAAATGCGTGAAGGTGTGACGCACCATGCCGGGGTAGACCCGCCATGCGCTTACCGCGCACGGCGTCTCGCGGCGCGCGCGGTCGATCGGCGGCGCATCGCCTTCGCGCCACTCGGTGGAGGGAACTTCCATCATGCCGCCCAGCAACCCTTTATCGGACCGGCGGCGCAGCAGGATCGCCCCATCCTTCCGCGTCAGCCAGAACGCGACGCCGCGCCGTGTCGGTTTCGGCTCCTTCGCCCGTTTGCGCGGTAGCATCTCGGCAATCGGCCGGCCCGCACACCCCTCCGCCACCGGGCAGAGCATGCATTTCGGCCGGCGCGGCACACAAATGGTCGCCCCCAGATCCATGACGGCCTGGGCGTAGTCACCCGGACGGCGGTCGGGCGTCAACCGGTCCGCGAGCTGATAGAGCCGGCCCTTTGCGTCGGGCAACGGCTCTTCGACGCGGAACAGCCGGGACATCACCCGCTCGACATTGCCGTCGACCACCACCGCACGGCGGTCGAAGGCGATCGCGGCAATCGCCGCCGCCGTGTAGCGGCCGATACCCGGCAGGGACCGCAGCGCTTCCTCGGAGTCGGGAAACCGGCCCGCATGCCGGTCGACGATCTGGCCCGCGCATTTGTGCAAATTGCGCGCCCGCGCGTAGTAGCCGAGCCCTTGCCACGCATGGAGCACATCGTCGAGCCGCGCCGCCGCCAGATCATGCACGGTCGGCCATCGCTCGATGAAGTCGATGAAATAGCGTCCGACGGTCGCCACCGTCGTCTGCTGCAGCATGATTTCACTGAGCCACACATGATACGGCTCGGCGTGCGCACCAGCCGCGGCGCGCCAGGGCATTTGCCGACGGCGCCGATCGTACCATTGGAGCAGGTTGGCTGGTACGGTCGCCAACCAATCGGATTCTGTGTAGTCAATTCGGGCAGACATGCGCGATACTATAGACAAGGCCGCCGCGCAAATCAGGATCAAACAGGACCGATGGCAGTTCCAACCGATTCGCAAAGAAAATGGAATCAAGACCGCCAGCGGCGGAGCGGCAGCTTGCGGCCGGTTGCCGCCCTGTTGCCGAAACTGACAAAAAAGGCGCTCGGCAAGCATGGCTTTTCCTCGGCCGGGCTGATCGAACGCTGGGATTCCATCGTCGGCGGCGACCTCGCGGGCCTGTGCCGGCCGGAGAAACTTTCTTTCCCGGTGGGCAAACGCGACGGCGGCACGCTGCGGGTTCGCGCCGATGGCGGCGCGGCTCTCGAGCTTCAACACCTCGCCCCGCAAATCGTGGAACGCATCAATGTCTTTCTTGGCTACCGCGCCGTCGCGCAGTTGAAGCTGGTGAACGGACCGGTTGCCGCCCGCCGGACCGCGCCGGTGGAGAAACCGCCGCGGCCAAGTCACGACGTCACGCGTCAAACCACGGCGCTGGAGCAGCGGCTCAGCGGGATCGGCGATGACGGGTTGCGCGACAGCCTCCGCCGGCTCGGCACGGAAATCCTGAAGAACGACTCGAAGGGCAAATCCTGAGATCGGCCTGCATTGCCGTGAGCACGCCGATGTGAACCACCGTGCGCCGATGCGGCCTTGAAGGCGCCATATTTGCTTTCCTATACTCGAATTCTGCAATTGACCGAGGAGCGACGGGTGAATCGATACACATATGTGCTTGCAATTGTTGCAATGTTATTTTCCGCCTGCTCGGAAGCAGAACCGCTGGGAACCAAACAGGCGCTGCAGGATCGCGTCCTTGGCAAGGACGATGCGCCGGTGACGATAATCGAATACTCGTCCCTGGGTTGCCCGCATTGCGCAAAATTTCACGCAGAAACCCTGCCGGACCTGAAAAAGAACTACATCGATACGGGAAAGGTGAAATTGATTTACCGCGATTTCCCGATCGGCAACGCCGCCTATGCGGCGGCCATGATGGCGCGCTGTGCGAATCCGCAACGGTATTTCCAATTCGTCGACGTTCTGTTCACCAATCAGGACAGCTGGACGCGGAGTCAGGATCCGAGCAAGGCCTTGGCGCGAATCGGCAAACTTGGCGGTATGAGCCAGAAAGACTTCGACAAATGCCTGAAGAACGAGGAGCTGTTCAAGGGACTCCGAAAAGTCCAGCTTGATGCAACCGAGAAACATGATGTAAACGCCACCCCAAGCTTTATTATCCGGCGGGCGGATAATTCGTTGGTGGAGAAAATATCGGGTGCCCAGCCCTACGACACATTCGAAAAGGCCATCAAGAAGGCCATGCCCTAAGAACTCGACGGACCGCGCGCCGCGTTTGCAGGTCACCGGCGGTTAAATCGTGCATTTCACTAAACTTCGCGTAAGCGGCTTCAAGTCCTTCGTCGACCCCACGGAAGTGCCGATTGAATCCGGCATGACCGGAGTCGTGGGCCCGAACGGATGCGGCAAGTCGAATGTGGTGGAAGCGCTGCGCTGGGTCATGGGTGAGACGTCCGCCAAACAGATGCGCGGCGGCGAAATGGATGATATCATCTTCGGCGGCACCGCGAGCCGGCCGGCGCGGAACATCGCCGAAGTCATCCTGCACCTCGACAACACCGACCGGACCGCGCCGGCGCAATTCAACGACACCGAAGAACTCGAAGTATCGCGGCGTATCGAGCGCGGATCCGGCTCGACCTATCGCATCAACGGACGCGAAGTCCGCGCCCGCGATGTCCAATTGCTGTTTGCCGACCTGGCGACCGGCGCCCATTCCACAGCGATGGTGAGCCAGGGGCGGATTGGTGCGCTGATCGGCGCCAAGCCGACCGAGCGGCGCGGCCTTCTCGAAGAGGCGGCGGGGATCAAGGGCCTGCATTCGCGGCGCCACGAGGCCGAGCTTCGTTTGCGCGCCGCCGAGACAAATCTGGAGCGCCTGGAGGAAGTGATCGGCGCGCTGCAGGGGCAGTATCAGGGACTGCAGCGCCAGGCGCGGCAAGCCACCCGATACCGCAAAATTTCCGATCAACTGCGTCAGCTCGATGCAATCCTGTTGCATCAGCAATGGCGCGCCGCGACCGGCGCCCGCGAAGAGGCGGTGGCGCTCCTGAAACAAGCCGACTCGGAAGTCACGGCCCACACCTGCGCCGCGGGCGCCGCCGCCACCCGCCAAGGTGAGCTGGCCGCGGCCCTGCCTGACCTGCGCGAACGCGAGGCGGCGGCGGCGGCGGAATTGCAACGCCTCACCCTGGCTCGGCGGGAACTCGACTCCGAGGAAAGCCGGGTCCAGGAAAGTATCGATGAAACCAAGCGGGAGCTTGGCCAAATCGCCGCCGACACGGAGCGCGAAGCCGCGCTCGACGCCGACGCCAAGGAAGCGCTGGCCCGTCTCGCCGACGAGAAGGCCAGGATCGAGACCGAGCGGCAAGAGGAAGAGGCAACCCGCCAGGAGGCGACCGATGCCTTCGAACAGGCGCGCGGCGAATTAACCGAACGCGAAAATGCGCTGACCGCGCTGACCGAACGGCTGGCCATGGCGGAAGCGCGCCGCACCACGCTGACGCGCCAGCACGACGAAGTGCAACAACGGCTCGCCCGGCTGCGCAACCGGAGCGACGAGATCGGCGCCGAGCGCGAAAAAATCACCGCCGAAATGCAGCAGCAGGCGGCGCTCCAGATCGCCGAGAAGGAAGTTCAAGACGCCGAGGCGGCGGTCGAAACCGCCCGCCGGGACCTCGACGCGGCAGACGATACCCGCACGACGGCGACACAGGCCGAAACGGCGGGACGCGCCGCCGCGCAAAGCGCCGAGTCCGGTCAGGCGAAGCTGGCCGCGGAAATCGCCGCGCTCGAGGCGGTACTCGAAACCGGATCGGCGGATCTCTTCCCGCCGCTCATGGACGCGCTCGAGGTCGAGCCCGGATATGAAAAGGCGCTGGCCGCGGCGCTCGGTGAAGATTTGACCGCGCCGATCGATACGGCGGCGGAAGTTCACTGGGCGGATTTGTCGCCCATGTCCGCCGCAGCGGACTTTCCGGTTACCGCAACGCCGCTGTCGCGTTTCGTCAAGGCGCCGCCGGTGCTGGCCCGCCGGCTGGCCGCGACCGGCGTCATCGAGGAGTCGTCGGTTGCCCCCGATCAGCGCGATCGCCTGGCGCCCGGCCAGCGTCTGGTTTCCAAGGACGGCGCATTGTGGCGCTGGGACGGCTTCACGATCCGTTCCGGCGCGCCCACGGCGGCGGCCAAACGGCTGCAACAGCGCAACCGGCTCGCCGAACTTCGCGAGCAATTGCAATCGGCGGCCGCCGGTGTCGCCGCCGCGCAGGAAAACGCGGATTCCCTAAAAGCCGCGGTCGCGCGCGCAACGGAAGCGGAATGGGCGGCCCGGACCGCCCTCGAGTCGAGCTTTGGAAAGCTCAATGCCGCACGCGAGAAACTGGCGGAGTCGTCCAGCAAAATCGCCAGCTCGCAATCCCGGGCCTCCGCGCTCTCGGACAGCGCCGCCGAAATCCTGACCGATGTGTCGGAGGCCGAAGAAGCGCTCTCCAATATCGATTCGGACCTCGCCGCAATGGAAGACACCGATACCGCGCGGGCGGAGATCGATGCGCTGCGCGCCACGGTCACCGAATGGCGATCCACCGTGGCGGACCGGCAGAGCGCCCATAATCAACTGCATCAGCAGGCGGCGGAACGCGACCGCCGTTTGGCGGCCATCGACCAGGAAAGCGGCTCCTGGCGGGACCGGGCGAGCGGTGCGGAAGCGCGAATCGCGAATCTGTCCGAACGCCGGACTGCCGCCGCAGAGCGTCAAACCCATCTGACCGAACGCCCGGAACAGATCGAAGAGCAACGCAAGCGCCTGTTTGACGCCATCGCCACCGCCGAGGCGGGCCGGCAGTCGGCGGCCGATGCCCTGGCGGCCGGCGAAACCGCTCTGGCCGAGGCCGACAAGGCGCTGCGCAACGCCAATGTCGTGCTGGCGGAATCGCGCGAATCGCGTATTCGCTGCGAGGCGCGGGTCGAGCAGGCGGAGGCCGAATGTAACAACGTCGCAAGCAGGGTTGCTGAGAAGCTCAATTGCAAACCGGACGAGGCCCTAAAATCCGCCGATATCGAGTCGGAGGACGGCCTACCGGAACCCA
The DNA here is from genome assembly GCA_029861675.1 of Alphaproteobacteria bacterium. The sequence continues at coordinate 5,258 of JAOTYV010000041.1, read as the reverse complement.
ACGAAGTCGAAGACAAGATCGAACGGCTGACGCGCCAGCGCGACGCGATGGGTCCGGTCAACTTGCGCGCGGAGACCGAGCTTGCCGAGCTCGAGGAACAGATCAATTCCATGCGGACCGAACGGGAGGACCTGCTGGCCGCCATTGCACGCCTCAGGCGCGGCATTTCGTCGCTGAACCGCGAGGGGCGCGAGCGGCTGCTGGCCGCCTTCGAGACGGTCAATGGACATTTCGAGGAATTGTTCGAGCGCCTGTTCGGCGGGGGCCGCGCCTATCTCACGCTGACCGAAGCCGACGACCCGCTGGAAGCCGGACTGGAAATCATGGCCAGCCCGCCGGGCAAGAAAACGCAGATCATGTCGCTACTGTCCGGCGGCGAGCAGGCGCTGACGGCAATCGCCCTGTTGTTCGCGGTATTCCTCACCAATCCCGCGCCAATCTGCGTGCTGGACGAGGTCGACGCGCCGCTCGACGACGCCAATGTGGACCGGTTTTGTACTTTGCTGGATGAAATCGCCCATTCCGGCATCACGCGTTTTCTCTGCGTCACCCATCACCGCATGACGATGGCGCGCATGGATCGCCTGTTCGGCGTCACCATGGGCGAACGCGGCGTGAGCCAGTTGGTATCGGTCGATCTGCGGCGTGCCGAGCAGTTGCGCGACTCTGCCTGAGCCGCGCCACGCTCAGCGACCAAAAGCCACGCAAATCCGAGCATTTTCGTCGTTTCGCGGCGCGCCATTCCGCCTTGACAGGCACAACACCGCTCACTATCGTGCGCGCGATTTCGGGGGCGAGGATTGTCAGTCGACTAGGCACTCCATCGCATCATGGGCGCCAAGCGCGTGGCTGGGGTATGAACGACCGTAAACCACCGCCATCTCTGGATGACCTCGATGCGAAGCTTCAAAAAGCTAAGGCGCGACGCCATGTTCCGCAGGAGGGGCCAGACCAGGCGTCAATCGGAGCGGGTCTTGGTTTCGCGTTGCGGTTGGGAATTGAACTGGTCGCCGCCCTTGCGGTTGGAGTCGGCATCGGGTGGTTGCTCGACTACTGGTTGGAGACCTCGCCGTTGATGCTTGTCGTGTTTTTCTTCTTGGGAAGCGCGGCAGGGTTTTTAAATGTCTATCGTGCGGTAAGCGGTTACGGCTACGCCGCCGGATACAATTTGAGCGGCGACGATCAGAGTTCGGCGACGTCATCGCAAGAAGAGCCGCCTTCGCAAGACGGCAAGGGGAGCGGGTAAGGGCATAGGATGGCAGAGGCAGGCGGCGGCCACAGTCCGCTCGAACAATTCCAAATCAAAGAAATCATCCCGCTGAAACTTGGCGGCGTCGACGTGTCCTTCACCAATTCCGCCCTGGCGATGACGGCGGCGGTGGTGCTGGTTTCCTGTTTCCTCATATTCAGCATGCGCCGAGGCGCCCTGGTGCCTGGCCGTTGGCAGGTGGTGGCGGAACTCAGCTACGAGTTCATCGCCAATATGATTCGCGACAATGTGGGCCAGGAAGGCCGGCGGTATTTCCCCTTCATTTTCGCACTTTTCATGTTCATCTTTGCCGGCAATCTCATCGGCATGATCCCCTACAGCTTCACCTACACCAGCCATTTGGCCGTCACATTCGGCATGGCGGCGGTCGTGTTCATCGGCGTGACGATCATCGGTATCGTGAAGCACGGGGTAAAGTTTCTGGGCTTCTTCCTGCCGCACGGCGTTCCCTGGTTCCTGGCTTGGCTGATCATCCCGATCGAGATTCTCTCCTATCTCTCGCGACCCGTAAGCCTCTCCTTGCGGTTGTTCGCCAACATGACGGCCGGCCATACCATGATGAAAGTGTTTGCCGGTTTCATATTCGTGCTGGGGGCCGCCGGATTGGCGCCGCTCGCCATGGTCGTCGCACTGACCGGCCTGGAAATCATCATCGCCTTCCTACAAGCCTATGTGTTTGCGATCCTCACCTGCGTCTACCTAAACGACGCGATACACCTGCACTAGGCCACGATCCCGTATCACCAACCCAATTCTAATCTCGCGTTACGAACACTCTGGAAAGGACAAGAATATGGAAGTTGCAGCCGCAAAATTGATCGGCGCAGGCTTGGCCGTTATCGGCCTCGGCGGCGTCGGCGCCGGTATTGGCAACATTTTCTCTTCAATGATTGCATCGGGTGCGCGCAATCCCGCCGCGATCCCGCGCGTACAGCTTTTCATGTGGATCGGCTTTGCGCTGGTTGAAGCGGTCGCCCTGTATGCGCTGCTGATCTCATTCCTGATCTTGTTCGGCTAAGCAAAGAAACGCCGAACCGGCACAGGGGGCCAGCACAATGCCTCAACTCGATCCATCGACTTTCGGAACACAGCTATTTTGGCTGTTCGTCGCCTTCACGGTGCTGTTTCTGATCGTTTGGAAAGTCGCGCTGCCGCGCATCACGGATGTGCGCGAGGTGCGGCAAAACCGCATCGACGACGACCTGGACAAGGCGTCCGGCATGAAGGCCGAGGCCGAATCGGTGCTTGACGCCTATGAGCAGGCTCTGGCCGCCGCCACGAACGAGGCGCAGGAGCTGCAACGGCAAGCCGCCGCCGAGCTCGCCGCGGAACGGACGAGGCTCCAGGAGGATCTGGCGCAGACGCTGTCGGAGAGAGCCCGCGAAGCCGAAGACCGGATTAACGCGGAAAGACAGCGCGCGGTGGAAAATCTTCGCGACGCGACGCTTGGCGTGGTGCAGGACGCCGCCGAACGCCTGATCGGCAGCCCGATTTCCGAAAGCGACGCGGATGAGGCAATCCGCACGGCCCTGCAGGAGACCCGTTGATGGACGCCATGCTGCACGATCCGACGTTCTGGACCCTGGTCGCCTTTGTCATTTTCATCGTCGCCATTTTCCGACCGGTAAAAAAGGCAATCCTGTCAGGTCTGGACGCACGCATCGAGCAGGTACGGACCGAGGTCGAGGAGGCGCAAAAGCTCCGCGAAGAAGCCCAGGCCCTGCTGGCGTCCTACCAGCGCAAGCAGCGCAAGGCGGCGGAAGAAGCAGAGGCAATTGCCAGCCGGGCGCGCGAGATCGCCGAACATCATCGCGCCGAAGCGCAAAAGGATTTGGAGGCGATGCTGGCGCGGCAGGAAGCGCTGGCGGTTGAAAAGATCGCACAGGCGGAAGCCGCCGCGGTGCAAGAGGTGCGCGATATGGCGGTCGATCTGGCGATCGCCGCAACCGAAAAAATCCTAACCGACAAAGTCTCCGGCGATCTGTCGAACACGCTGGTCGACAGTGCAATTCAGGAATTACCGCAAAAGCTGCAATAGCCGGCGTATCGCCACACCAGCGCGTCCTCTATTCGGCATGCCGGATAGAGGATTTCTTATATGCCCCTAAACCATCCCTTGTTCAAATTGGCTCAAGGGGAATGGTCTATCTTTATGTCTTTACGCGAATTCGTCGTCGCGAACCGTTCCGGTTCGCTCGGGATCTGCTCTAATCCGCGGCATCCTGGTACGCCTCCAGCGGCGGACAGCTGCACACCAGGTGCCGGTCGCCATAGACTTGATCGACCCGGTTGACCGGCGGCCAGTATTTATCGTCGCGCAGCGACGGCACGGGAAACACCGCCTGCTCGATACTGTAGGGCCGCGTCCAACTGTCCTCGGTAATATCGGAAAGCGTATGCGGCGCGTTGCGCAGCGGGTTGTCATCGCGGTCCGCGCCGCCTTCCTCGATCTGCCGAATTTCGTCACGTATCGACAGCATCGCGTCACAGAACCGGTCGAGCTCCGCTTTGGATTCACTTTCCGTCGGTTCGATCATCAACGTACCCGCGACCGGCCACGACATCGTCGGCGCATGGAATCCGTAATCCATCAGCCGCTTGGCAATGTCGTCCACCATGATGCCCGCGCTGTCCTTGAAGTCGCGCACGTCGATGATGCATTCATGCGCGACCAGCCCCCCCGCGCCGGTATAGACGATTTCATAAGCGCCTTTGAGCCGCGCCGCGACGTAATTGGCGTTCAGGATGGCGACCTGCGTCGCCTTGCGCAGCCCTTCCTCGCCCATCATGGCGACATAGGACCACGAGATCGGCAAGATGCTGGCACTGCCCCAGGGCGCCGCCGCCACCGCGCTTTGGCCCGCCGGCCCCGCCTCCGGCACCACCGTGTGCCCCGGCAGGAAGGGTGCGAGATGTTCGACGACGCCGATCGGACCGACGCCGGGCCCGCCGCCCCCGTGCGGAATACAGAAAGTCTTATGCAGGTTGAGATGCGCCACGTCCGGGCCGAACTCGCCGGGCCGGCAGAGCCCCACGAGGGCGTTCAAATTGGCGCCGTCCATGTAAACCTGGCCGCCATGCTCATGCACGATCTTACAGATATCGACGATGCTCTCCTCGAAGACGCCATGGGTCGACGGATAGGTCACCATCAACGCCGCCAGGGCATCCGCGTGCTGCGTCGCTTTCGCGCGCAGATCGTCGACATCGATATTGCCGTTGTCGTCGCATCCGACCACCACCACCCGCAGGCCGGCCATGACCGCACTGGCCGGGTTTGTGCCGTGCGCGGAGCTCGGAATCAGGCAGACGTCGCGGCCCTGTTCGCCGCGGCTTTCATGATATCGATGGATCGCGAGCAAGCCGGCGTACTCGCCCTGCGATCCGGCGTTGGGCTGCAGCGACACGGCGGCGAATCCCGTAATTTCACCCAGCATGTCCTCCAGGCCGTGGATCATTTCCAGGTATCCCGCCACTTGATCGCGCGGTGCGAACGGATGGATGGCGCCAAATTCGGGCCAGGTCACCGGAACCATCTCGGTCGTGGCATTGAGCTTCATGGTGCACGACCCAAGCGGAATCATCGATCGGTCGAGCGCCACGTCCTTCGCCTGCAAGCGCCGCAGATACCGCAGCATCTCGGTTTCCGAGTGATAGCTGTTAAATACCGGATGGGACAGGCAGGCCGAGCGCCGTGCGAGCGGCGCGGGAATCGCGTCCGGCGCCGCACCGTCCAGTTCGTCGACCGTGAATCCCGCATCTTCCTTGTCCGCGATGGCGCGCCACAGAAGCTCGATGTCGTCCGCGCGCGTGGTTTCGTCGAGCGAGATGCCGACCGTCTTCGCATCGATCCGGCGCAGGTTGATACCCGCGGCTATGGCGCGCGCATGCACCGCGCCGGCGGACTTCACCGGCACGGTCAGCGTGTCGAAGAACGCGGCTTGATCCGCCGGATGCCCAAGCCGTTTCAATCCTTCGGCCAGAATCG
>JAOTYV010000040.1 GCA_029861675.1 Alphaproteobacteria bacterium | reverse complement strand
CCGCTGCGCTTCCCGGCGGCGAATGGCCTGTAGTTTCTGGGCGTGCGGGGAACATTGGTAATGGCGCTGGGCGTGGCCATCACGGTCTCGATGGTCGGGGTGCTTGCGATCGGAACGCGGCGGTCGATCGTCCGCTTTACCGGCGACGGCGGGGTTGCACGGTCGTGGTTGTTGCGGGGTGTCGGAATCGTCGGCTCGTTGCTGGTCGCGCTGATCGGCGCATTGTTGTTTATGGCGACCTGGGAGCGCCTTCCAGGCGGGTTTGTCTAAGCCGATCCGTCGGGCGGTGTCTGCGTGCGGGCCTGCCGGATCTGCCAAACCGCATGGCCGGTTATGCCGGCGAAAACCAGGAACAGCGGCAGCAGCACGAAGTCGAGCCAGTTGAGCACGCTGACCACGCCGAACAGGGCGACGATCGACGGCACGAAGCTGCCGAATGCCGTTGCCAGCAAGCCGATAATGCCGATCTTCAGCTTTTGTCGTTCGGTCATCGCAATCCGAAATCCGGTCTTGTACGCTCGATGTCTTGGCCCGCACGCGGCGCACTACCACCTGTGATTTACGGAAATATGCGACGGTTACAACCAAAATCCCCAAAGGCCTGAAATTGGTTGCCTTCCCCCGGTACACTAGGTCTTGCGGATTCGGGGGCACATGCTATCAATATATCGTGTCTTATTAAGCAGGAACGCTGAACCAATCCATGGCTGACCCTAAACCGGCGGGCGAGATTCGCCCGGTGCCTCTCGCCGATGCGCTCGGTGAACGCTATCTCTCCTACGCGCTTTCCACCATTATGTCGCGGTCGCTGCCCGATGTGCGCGACGGGCTGAAGCCGGTGCATCGCCGCTTGCTCTATGCGATGCGCGAGCTGCGGCTCAATCCCGAGGCCGGGTTCAAGAAATGCGCGCGGATTGTCGGCGACGTGATGGGTAAGTACCACCCGCATGGCGACTCCGCGATTTACGATGCGATGGTCCGGCTGGCGCAGGATTTCGCGGTGCGCTACCCGCTGGTCGACGGTCAGGGAAACTTCGGCAATATCGACGGCGATAACCCGGCGGCGATGCGCTACACCGAGGCGCGGCTGACCGCGGTGGCCCAGCGCCTGCTCGAAGGCATCGACGAAGACGCCGTCGATTTTCGCGACACCTATGACGGCGACAACAGCGAGCCACTGGTCCTGCCGGCGAACTTCCCCAACCTATTGGCCAACGGCGCGGCCGGCATCGCCGTCGGGATGGCGACCAACATCCCGCCGCATAATGTGTTCGAGCTGTGCGATGCGCTGCTGCATCTGATCAAATTTCCCAATGCCACCGTGGGCAAGCTGGTGGAATTCGTGCCCGGCCCGGATTTTCCGAATGGCGGCGTGTTGTGCGAAAGCCGCGCCGCGATCCTGGAGGCCTACAAGACGGGCCGCGGCGGCTTCCGGCTGCGCGCGAGTTACGAGGTCGAAAAGATCAAGGGCGGTGGATATCAGATCGTCGTCACCGGCATTCCCTATCAGGTGCAGAAAGCCAAGCTGATCGAGAAGATCGCCGAGCTGATGCATAACCGCAAGCTCACCATGCTGGCGGATATCCATGACGAATCGACGACCGACGTGCGCCTGGTGCTGGAGCCGAAAAGCCGAAACGTCAACTCCGACCACCTGATGGAAAGCCTGTTCCGGCTGACCGACCTGGAGACCCGGGTCTCGCTCAACATGAACGTGCTGGACGGCAATCAGCAGCCGCGCGTCATGAATCTGCGCGAGGTGCTGCGGGCCTTCCTCGACCATCGCCATGACGTCCTGATCCGGCGCAGCAAGTTTCGTCTCGGCAAGATCGAGCATCGGCTGGAAGTGCTCGACGGCCTGCTGATCGCCTATCTGAACATCGATGAGGTGATCCGCATCATCCGCGAGGAGGACGACGCCAAGGCCTCGCTGATCAAGGCGTTCAAGCTGACCGAGGTGCAGGCCGAAGCGATCCTCAACATGCGGCTGCGCCATCTGCGCAAGCTCGAGGAAATGGAGATCCGGTCCGAGCACAAATCGCTGATGGACGAGCGCAAGGCGCTCAAGGCGCTGCTCAAGGACGAGGCGATGCGCTGGAAACGGATCGGCGAGGAAATCAAGGAAATCCGCAAGGAGTTCGACAAGAAGACCGAGCTCGGCCGCCGCCGCACCGAACTGGGCGACGCCCCTTCGGCGATCGTGATTCCGCTCGAGGCGATGATCGAACGCGAGCCGGTGACCGTGATCTGTTCCGCCAAGGGCTGGATCCGCGCCGCGCGCGGCCATCTCGCCGATATCAGCGAAATCAAATACAAGGAAGGCGACAGCCAGCGCTTCGCCTTCCATGCCCAGACCACCGACAAGCTGATCATCTTCGCGACCAACGGCCGCTTCTACACGGTCGGTGTCGACAAGCTGCCGGGCGGCCGGGGATTCGGCGAGCCGCTCAGCCTGATGATCGATCTCGGCAACGACCACGACATCGTCGAACTGACGACCCATGATCCGGCGCGCCGGCTGGTGGTGGCGTCGAGCGACGGCCGCGGTTTCATCGTCAACGAGAAGGACATCACGGCGCAGACGCGGGGCGGCAAGCAGGTGCTCAACGTGGCGGCCGGCGCCGAGGCGGCGGCGTGCACGCCGGCGGCCGGCGATTCCGTCGCGGTGGTCGGCGACAACCGCAAGCTGCTGATTTTCCCCATCGCGGAGCTTCCCGAAATGACCCGCGGCCGGGGCGTCATCATGCAGCGCTACAACAAGGGCGGGCTGTCGGACGTTCTCACCTTCGCCTTGGCCGAAGGGTTGAGCTGGCCGTCCGGCGACCGCATGCGGACCGAGAGCAAGCTGGACGACTGGATCGGCAAGCGCGCCCAGGCGGGCCGCATCGTGCCCCGCGGCTTCCCGCGCAATAACCGGTTTGGGTGACCCTTGGGGAAATACGAAGCTTAATTACTATGTCATACCCGCGAAAGCGGGTATCCAGTGACGCTGCAGGTTCTGGATTCCGGATCGCCGCTCCGCAGCGTCCGGAATGACGATGGCAAATTGAAGTGACGGCCGCCGTCTAGTCCCCGATCGGCTGCCAGCCTTGCGGACCGAAGCCCTCCAGCGGCTGGAAGCGGCCCTTGTAGGCCATCTTCGGGCTGTCCTTGATCCAGAAGCCGAGATAGACGTAGTCCAGCCCACGGGCGCATGCCTGCTCGATCATCCACAGCACCACGTAGCTGCCGAGGCTGCGCCGTGATGCGTCCGGGTCGAAGAAGCTGTAGACCGCCGAAAGCCCGTCGCTTAGCCGGTCGAGCAACACGGCGGCGATCAGCGTGCCCTCGCGGGTGCGGAATTCGACCAGATCGGTCTCGACCGGGCTCGACACCACCATGGCGGCATAGTCGCGCCGGTTCATCCGCGCCATATCGCCATCGCCATGGCGGGCGCCGACATAGCGGCGAAACAGCCTGAACTGCTCATCGGTGATGCGTTTGCCGGCCCAGTGTGCGGTCAGGTCGCTATTGGCGCGCAAGACACGCCGCCAGCTCTGCGTCATGTCGAATTGCCGGGCCGCGACCCGAACCGGAACGCACGCGGCGCAACCGCGGCAGGCCGGCCGGTAGGCGATATGATGGCTCCGCCGGAAGCCGCCGGTCGAGAGCTGATCGAACACGTCCTGCGATTGAACGCCCGACAGCTCGGTGAAGATCTGTTGCTCCATCCGGCCCGGCAGGTAGGGGCACGGCATCGGACCCGAGCGGTAGAACGTCAGCACGCGGGTCGGCGCCCGCTGCAGCGTCATGAGTCTTCACCAGGAAATGCATCGAATGACAGCATGCCGGGATGATGCCGCAGCTTGGCCATTTGCGCAACGGAGCGGATTGGCTACGACGGTGGAGAGCGGCGGGATCTGGCGCGCTGCGCGCCCGCCGCTGTTGGCCGGGGCGCCGGTGATGGTGTATGTCACGGATTGGATCGCCGCGCGGATGAAAGCGCGGGCTGCGGAGGGATACCATGGCGAAGGCGGGCGCGGCGCTGGCGCGGCGGCTCAACAAGGCGGGCGCGTTGATGGAGGCGGAAGCCTTCGCCGACGCGGCGGCGGCCTATCAGCGGATCCTGGCCGAGGCGCCGGCGCATGAGGAGGCCCGCTACAATCTCGCGGTGGCGCTGGCCCAGCTCGGCCAATATGGCGAGGCGGTCTCGGCGTTTCGGGAAATCATCGCCGCACAGCCGGATGTCGCAGCCGCGCATGCCGCGCTCGCAGCCGCGCTCGACACCCATCGGATCGACCGTTTCGAGCCGGGCATCGCGCTCCTGCCGATCGCCGGTCTGCGGGCGCCGGTCGATGCCTATCTGGCGGCGATCAATGCCGTTCCCGTGCTGCACGGCTGCCATGCGGCGCTCGGCGAAGTGCTGATGCAGGACGGCCGGCTCGCCGAGGCCGAAGCCGCGTTGGCTACCGCCGGCGTCTACGCGTCCGACCTGCCGGATGCGATGCTCGATCTCGGCGCCACCATGGCCCGGCCCGGCGACCTCGCCGCGGCACTCGCACTGCACCGCCGCGCGGTGGCCGATGCGCCCGACCATGAGGAGATATCGGAACAGGAGTATCTGGACACCGACCTGACCTTCACCGAGGACGAGATCCTGTTGCCCGACGGTTTCGAGGTAATGATGGAATGGGAGCGCCCGATCATGGAGCGCTCGGCGGAAATCGTCTGCCACAACCAGGGCGACGTGATGAATGTGGGATTCGGCATGGCGATCATCGACAGCGCGATCCAGCGCTGCGGCGTGACCAGCCACACCATTATCGAGGCGCACCCGCAGGTCGTGCGCCGGGCCGAGGAATGGGCCCGCGACAAGAAGGCGGTGACGATAATTCCGTCCACCTGGCAGAAAGCGCTGGGATCGCTGGAGCCGTTCGACGGCATCTATTTCGACACGCTGATGCCGCCGATGATTCCCTTTCTGCAGCACGCGCCGAGTATATTAAAGAAGAACGGCGTGTTTCTGTATTTTCAATACATGGTTCAACTTCAGAATATCGAAGTTATGATCCGCGACGATTTGGAATTCGGCATCGAGTATCATGCGTTCAATGAAATACCCGATAATAAATACTACCGATTAAACGAAAAAAATGCCGACGGCCGCTATGTCGCGCCGCTGTTTTTGTTTCGGAAGATTTGAGATGCAAGGGCAGCCCGGATTGGGTTGGCGATAAACAGTATTATTGCCGCTCTGGCTCTATCGTCATGCTCTCGTTAGCCCGCCGCGCCCGCGCGGCCCGGATCACTACCGTGCCCGACAGCAGGTCGTGCAACTGCCGGCGGCGGTCGTCGAACAGGGCCCAGATCAGGATCAGGCCGCTGGTCAGCGGCGTCAGGAACCAATACAGCGCCGAGGCGACGAAGGCCTGGAAATAGGTCGGCCGCGCGCCGGTCCAGGCGCGGGTCTCGATGCCCATGCAGCGCATGCCGAGCGTTCCGCTCTGACGGCTGCCGACGGTGGCGGTGTCATAGACGATCAACAGCGGCAGGGCGATGATCAGGCCGATCAGCCCGGCGAAGATGAACAGGGTGAACAGGTTGAAAATGGCGAGCGCGACGATGACGCCCGTCAGCAGGGCAATATCGATGACAAAGGCAAATGCGCGCCGCCACAGCACGCCATCATAGAAATCCGGCCGGTCGAGCGGATCCGGCGGTTCCGCCGACCAGGAGAAATCCGCATCATCCGCATCAATGGGTTCGGGCAGGTTGCTGGCCACGGTGGCGCCTCCCTGTGTCATGCCTCCTTCTCAGATTAGGACGGAAGGCGGCCGATGCAAGAGGCGCAACGAGGGTTTGGGGGCGCCGAGGCGCGCGATCAGCCCTTCGGCTGAACCATGGAGGGCGGCAGCAGGACCTTCGGGTCCGCATCCGGCCGACGGCGCAGCAGCGTGATCTCGACCCGCCGGTTCGGTGCCGCGTTCGGCGTGCCATCCTTGACCGGGTGCAGGTCTGCCAGGCCGTGCACCGCGGCGAATCGCTGCTCCGGCGTGCCGAGGCCGGCCAGCACCTTGCGTCCGGCATAGGCGCGCTCCAGCGAAATGCGCCAATTGGTGAGCGTTTGGGTTTTGCCTTCGTCATCCGCCGACGTATGCCCGGAAACCAGGATCTTGTTGGGCAGCCGCTCGATCACTTCGGCGATCACCTTCAGCAGCTTTTTGCCGGTCGGATTGAATTTGGTGCTGCCCAGGGGAAACAGCGGATGCTTGTCGCGATCCATGAGCCGAATGCGTAAGCCCTGCTCGGTCACTTCCATGGCGACTGAATCGAACAGATCGAGCAATTCCGGAACCTGCTCCATGGCGCGCCGGATGGCCGATTGCGCGGCGTCGAACTGCCGGTCCTCTTCGGAATTCTTCGGCAGATCTTCGCGGTTCGACGACTTGGCATGGTCCGACGGATCGCCTTTGGAAATGTCGTCCTTTTTTTGGGTGACCAACTGCGAACGCACGTTGACCGTCCGTGACGTGGTCTGCCCGGGCGCCTCTACCGGCCCCGGGTCGGTCGCCGAGATGCCGCCGAAAACGCCGCCGCTGCCGGTCGATCCTTGGACCGCGCCGACCGGCTCGAAGTAATTGGAGATGCCCTGCTTCTGGTCCTCGGTGGTGGCGTTGAGCAGCCACAGCAATAGGAAGAACGCCATCATCGCGGTCACGAAGTCCGCATAGGCAACCTTCCAGGCGCTGCCGCCATGGACCTCGGGGACGATCTTCTTCTTCTGGACGAGAATTTCGCGTTCTTGCGCGCCTGCCATCGGTCTAGCCTCCCGGACGGCGCGGCGGCCCGGCATCGGCGCGGCGGGCGGGTTTGGTGCGTAGCAACAAGACGCTGATGCGATGGTTGTGCGGCGATTTCTTGACGTGAGGCCGCAGCGGTTCGCGGTCCGCCTTGCCGATGACCCGGACGATCCGCGCCGGCGCGACGCCGAAATCGAACATGGCGCGGCGGGCGCTATCGGCCCGGTCGCCGGAAATTTCCCAGCCGCCGCGCCGTGCGATTTTTTCGACCGGCATCTCATCCGTATGTCCGGTGATGGCAAGCTTGTTTGGGAGGTGTGCGATGATCGATCCGATGATCGCCAGGAAATGCCGGCCGCGATCGGTAAGCGTTGTGTTGTCGCCGCCAAACAGCCGGAACTTGGTTTGATCGAGGAGCTGGATCCGCAGGCCGTCGGGCGTCTGTTCGACCAGAAGGCTGTCCTGCATGCGGCTGATTTCGGGGACATCCTGAATCGCTTGCCGTAGCGCCGCGGCGACCCGTTTCAGCGCTTCTTCTTCCGGGTCTTCGGTCTGGTGGCTGTCCCGGCCCATCGAATACCCGCCGCCTCGGGCAACCGGGTTGTTGTGCTTGCCCTGGCTGGTGCCCTGGTCTTGGCTGCCGAAAGTCGGGATCGTGACGGTAACGCTCGGTGGCGACCCGGCGGACCGCAAGGCGCCCTTCACCGACATCGCCAGCCCTTTGAGGACGCCGCCGCTGCCCGTCTGATTGATGGTGACGCCGATCGGCTCGAAGAAATTCGAGATGCCCTGCTTCTTGTCCTCCGTGGTCACGTTGAGCAGCCAGAGCAGCAGGAAGAACGCCATCATCGCGGTCACGAAATCGGCGTAGGCGACCTTCCACGCACCGCCATGCGGTTCTTCCGGCAGCCGGATCTTCTTCTTGATGATGATCGGGCCGGCATCGGCGTCATGCAACGTGTCTGCCATATGGTCCTACGCGCAGTGGCTCTGGATGCCGCGGCTAAACCGCCGGAAGGTTCTGCGTTGCTTCTTCCAGCTCGACGAAGGTCGGGCGGGTATGGCTCAGCAGGACCTTGCGCGCGAATTCTACGGACACCGCCGGCGCATAGCCTTGCAGATGGGCGAGCAGCCCCGCCTTGATGCAGACGAAATACAGCGATTCGTCTTCCTGGTTGCCTTTCAGCGCGGTCGCCATTGGACCGACGAAGCCGTAGCAGAGCAGGATGCCGAGGAAGGTGCCGACCAGCGCCGCGCCGATCAGGCCGCCCAGCACGGACGGCGGCTCGGTGATCGAGCCCATCGTCTTGATGACGCCCAGCACCGCGGCGACGATGCCGAGGCCCGGGAAGGATTCGGCAAGTTGCTGCATCGCGTGGCTCAGCTTGTGTTCTTCGGCGTGATGGGTCTCCAGCTCCAGATCCATCAAGGATTCCAACTCGTGCGGATTGTCGGTCCCCAGCGTCATCAGGCGCAGGTAGTCGCACAGGAATTCGAGCGCGTGATGATTGTGCGAGAATTTGGGAAACTCGGAGAACAGCGTGCTTTCATGTGGATTTTCCACATGCTGCTCCAGCGCCAGCATGCCCTTGGTCTTGGCCAGCCGGAAAATCTGGTATTGCAGGGTCAGCAACTCAAGGTAGTCGTCCTTCTTGTACTTCGACCCCTTGAGAATCGACATGACGCCGCCCATGGATTTGCCGAGCACTTGCTTGGGATTGGCGATAATATAGGCGCCGACGCCCGAGCCGCCGATGATGACGAGCTCGAAGGGCTGCCACAGGACGGCCAATTTTCCGCCGAGCGCGACATAGCTGCCGACGACGCAGCCGGTCACGATGAGGCTTCCGATAATGAGAAACATTCGACCCGATCATTCTTGGTTTTCTACCGTTCTTTTGGGTAAGCCAAAGTACTTAAAATAGAATTAATCCAGTCTGCCGCTATCGCGTTGCAGCATGGTCCTGGGGTAATATTGGAGCGCCGTGGCGGTTATCCCCCTCGCACTCTGGTATCTTCATGGGCTATCAATGGGTAGGGGCCGCGCCCGGCACCCGCCAACAGGGCTGAAATCAAGAAAACTGGCGCCGTATGAACTCGATCTCCAGCGATATTGACCCCTCCGATTTCCGCGAAGTCTGTGGCCGGTATGCCACCGGCGTGACCGTGGTTACCGTGCTCGACCGGGAAGGGCGGCCTTTCGGCGTGACGGCGAATTCGTTCACCTCGGTGTCGCTCGACCCGCCGCTGGTTCAATTCAGCCTCGATCGGGGCGCGTCGGTTTTCCCGGTGTTCGAGGCCACGGATGCCTTCGCGATCAACGTACTCGCCCGCGACCAGCAAATCCTGTCCTCGCATTTTTCAAAGACTTCCGATGGCTTCGACGCGGTGCCCCATGCGGCCTGGACCAGCGGTTGTCCAATTCTCGACGGCTGCCTCGCCAATATCGAATGCACCAAATACGCGGTCTATGACGGCGGCGATCACGTCATCATCCTGGGACGGGTGCGCCGGCTCGCCTGCACCACCGGCGAGCCGCTGCTGTTCTACCGCGGTGCCTACGGCGAATTTTCCTGATGGAACATAAATTAGGGCGGTTCCGGTGCTAGCGATCGTCGGCCGGCCGGCATTCGATTGGCTGCCGATCGTTCGGGAGACTGCCGCGTGATAGCGCACCCTTCCGGAACCGGCACGTCGTCGAGCCTGATTGACGGACCTTACGCGTGGTTCCGTCTTGCCGTGTCGATCGTGCTGGCCACCATCGGTAGCGTCGGCATGTGGTCCGTCGTCATCGTGCTGCCGTTCGTGCAGTCGGAATTCGGCGTCGACCGGGCCAGTGCGTCGCTGCCCTATACCATGACGATGGTCGGCTTCGCGGCCGGCAACGTCATCGTCGGGCGCTTCGTCGACCGGCTCGGCATCACCATTCCGATTGTCGCCGCCGCGCTGGCGCTGGGCGTCGGCTTCGTCTCGGCGGCGTCGGCTTCGGCGGTTTGGCAGATCGCCTTTTTCCAGGGCGCGTTGATCGGCATCGGCACGGCAGCCAGCTTCGGGCCGTTGATCGCCAATGTGTCCCACTGGTTCCGCCGCCGCCGGGGGTTTGCCGTCGCTGCGACCGCCAGCGGAAACTATCTGGCGGGCGCCATCTGGCCGACGGTCTTGCAAGGCTTCATCCAATCGGATGGCTGGCGCGCGACCTATATCGGCATCGGCATCTTTTGCGTCGTCACCATGGTGCCGCTTGCGCTATTGCTGCGGCGGCCGGCGCCCAACGGGATCGCGGACAATGATGGCGCCACCGCGGCAGCGCCGCTGCATTCGATCGATATTTCGCGCCGCACCCTGATGATCCTGCTGATGATCGCCGGGATCGGTTGCTGCGTCGCCATGTCGATGCCGCAGGTCCATATCGTGGCGTATTGCGTCGACCTCGGCTATGGCACGGAGCGCGGCGCGGAAATGCTGTCGCTGATGCTGGCGGGCGGTGTCGTGAGCCGCCTGATGTCCGGCGTCCTGGCCGACTATATCGGCGGGGTGCGCACGCTGCTGCTCGGAGCGGCGCTGCAATGCATCGTGTTGCTGTTCTATCTGCCGGTCGACGGCTTGGCGTCGCTCTACGCCATTTCGCTGATCTTCGGATTGTCCCAGGGCGGCATCGTGCCGAGTTACGCGATCATCATGCGCGAATATTTCCCGGCGAACGAGGCGGGTCAGCGGGTCGGCATCGTCATCATGGCGACGATCATGGGCATGGCGCTCGGCGGCTGGCTGTCGGGCTGGATTTATGACCTGACCGGGTCGTACCAGGCGGCCTTCCTCAATGGCATCGGGTGGAATCTGTTGAACCTGTCGATCGTCGCGCTGATCCTGTGGCGCAGCCACGCGACGGCGATGCGGCTGGGACGCGCGGTCTGAGGTCTAGCCCATTTCTTGTTCAAATCGAGGCAAGTGAGATGGTCTATCTCTTTGGTTTTGCGCAAATACGTCGTCGCGAACCGTTTCGGTTCGCTCGGGATTTGCTCTAGCCCGTCCGCGCCGTATCACCGAGACGCCGCGTCGGAAACCCGTCGGCGGTCAAGGCGGCGATGATCTCCTCGACATGCTCTTCGTCGCGCGTCTCGACCACGATATCCGCTTCCGCCTGTTTCACCGGCACGTCGAAGAACATCCGCTGGTGCACGATCTCGACGATGTTGCCGCCGAGCGCGCCGATATTCTGCGCGACGCGGGCGAGCGTGCCGGGCGCGTCGCTGATGGTGACGCGCAGCCGCGCGATCTGTCCGTCCCGCACGAGCCCGCGCATCAGCACCGAAGCGAGCATCCGCGAATCGATATTGCCGCCGGAAACGACCAGGGCCACGGTCTTGCCGGCGAATCGTTCCCGCGCCGCCATTACGGCTGCGAGCGGCGCGGCGCCGGCGCCCTCGGCAACCAGCTTGGCGGTGACCGCCATGGTCGCGACCGCATCCTCGAGCGTCAGCTCATCGGCCGAGACAAGATCGTCGACCAGATCCCGGACGATCGGGACGGTCAGCGTGCCCGGGGTTTTCACGGCGATTCCCTCGGCGATGGTTTCGCCCCCGGCCGTACCCTTTTCGCCGCGCACAGCCTGCGCCATGGAGGGATACAGCGCCGCCTCGACGCCGATGATCTCGACCCCCGGTTGGAGCGCCTTCACGGCGGTTGCTATGCCGGCGGCGAGCCCGCCGCCGCCGATCGGAACGATGAGCGTATCGACGCTGGGCAGGTCTTCCAGGATTTCGAGGCCGACGGTGCCCTGTCCGGCGATGATATGGGGGTCGTCGAAGGGATGAATGAAAGTCAGGTTCTCGGCCGCCATCATTTCCCGGGCGAACGGCACGCAGGCGCTCACGGAATCGCCATGCAGCATGACGCGGGCGCCGAGCGCTTCGGTCCGGTTGACCTTGGTGAAGGGTGTCGAGACGGGCATGACGATGGTCGCCGGGATGCCGAGCCGCTTGGCGTGATAGGCGACTCCCTGGGCGTGATTGCCGGCGGACGCCGCGATTACGCCGTTGCGGGCAGCCTGTTTTGACAGGCTGCGCAGCTTGACCAATGCGCCCCGGTCCTTGAACGAGCCGGTGAAGTGCAGCGTCTCGAGTTTGAGATGAATGTCCGCGCCGAATTCTTCGGACAAGGCGCCTGAACCGACGAGCGGCGTGCGCGGCACGGCGCCTTGAATGGTCTTCGCGGCGGCGCGGATTTCGTCGATCGAGACGGCCATGGCGGTTCTCCGGCTGCGGAGTCGTTGGCGCAGCTTACACCAGAGTTGCCGGCCTGCTCACGGCCGCAATTCGAATTTCGGAACGAGCGTCAGGATACCGGCCGCCCGCGCGCGCACTTCATCACGGTTCCCGCCGATCGTCAGGTGCTTGCCGTCGCGCCAGCGTGCCGTCAGGTCGCCGTAATGCGGCGAGAACGGATTGCCGGACTGGCCGGTGCCGATCATGAACCGGCTGTTGGCGAGGTCGGCGAGATCGTAGACCGCCCGCAACCCGGCACCATGGGTGTGCGAATGGCGGTTGTTGCCGCGCCGGACCGTCTGGCCTCGGTTGACCGTGTGGTCGCCGCCATCGGTCTCGATCTTCGTGCTTGCCAGATCGCCGATCACGGGAATGGCGGCAAAGAAACGATTGGGGAAATAGGCACGATGGCGCGCCCCCCAGCGCCAGCCGGCCATGTCGTCGCCATGATCCGCGGTGAGCCGGTCCAGGGTCTTGTCCAGCGCCGCGCGAAGTGTCTCCGCGCAAGTCTCGGCCCGTTCCGTGGTTACGTCGTCGCACCATCGGGGCCGATTTTGCAGGACATTCAGGATGAAGCGCGACCGCGGGCGGCGGTAGTCCTTGAACAAGGGGCCCAGCTCATCGGCGGCGAGCGCCCGCATTATGTCGTGCAGCCACGCGGCGTAGATCTGCGGTTCCGGCCGGTCGCGCCGCATGCGGAAATCCCATGCGCGCAACAGCGCCAGTGCGGCTTTCTGGCGATCCGTCTCGGGCGCGAAATTTGTTAGAAACGGGACCAGCCGGCGGGCCGCCGGCGACAGAATATCCATTTGCAGCGCCGCGCTGTCCGCCATCGCGTGGGCCCGCGCGCCCGGCAGGATTTCGAGCAACCGCTCGGCGCGGAAGGGGGCGTCCCAGTCGCGGGCCAGCCGGTGCGGGTGGCCGTCGCCGACCAGCCGGTTGTTGGCGTTCATGATAAATCCGGCGTCCGGATTGCGCACCGACGGCACGGCGTCGGCCGAAACGAAACCGTTCCAGTCGTGGCTCGCGTCCTCACCATTGGCGGGCCTGCCGCCGTCATGGCCGGCCCGCACCGGCACCCGGCCGGGCGTGATCATGCCGATACCGCCACCCGTATCCGCATAGAACAGATTCTGCTGCGGCGCATGGAAATCCCGTGTTGCCGCGGTAAAGTCCTGCCAGTTCTTCGCCCGGTTGATGGCGAACAGCGCGGCGGCGGTCCGGTCGTCGGGGCGCAGCGACGGGGCCGCGACGGCAAGGACATGGGTGTCGCTATGCCCATCGCCGGCGCTTCCGGCAATGTCGGAAATCACCGGCCCGTGCCGGGTTTCCCGCACCGTCAGCTCAACTGGTTCCTGATCCTTGACGCCGATCCGCTCGACCCGCGTTTCGAAGGCGCGCGGGCCGTCCGGCGTGAGGTAGCGGGTCGGATCCTTCGGATCGAGGCGCTCCAGGTACAAATCCTCGACATCGCCGCCGGTCGTGGTCATGCCCCAGGCGATGTGGGTGTTGTGGCCGAGCACGAGCAGTGGCACGCCCGGCACGGTGGCGCCCGTAAGCGACAGGGTCGGCGTCTCGATGCGGGCGAGATACCAGAGAACCGGCTTGGTGAAGCCGAGATGCGGATCGTTCGCCAGGATCGGTTTGCCGCTGGCGGTTCGGCTTCCGTCGAGCACCCAAGCGTTCGATGCATCGACCGGCGCCAGCGCATCGGGCAGGGCGGCCCATACCTTTTCCAACTGAAGGGTGGTGGCCTTCGCCGGTGCGTTGGCGGTTGCCGGCAGGGTCACCGGCCCGTCCGGTCCGTCGCCGGGCCAGAGATCATCGATCTGCTCCGGCGTCAGCCGTTTGGTCAGCCGGAGCCGCAGCAATTCGGTGCGCCAGTTTTTCGATAGCTGTAACGCCATCACCCGGGCCCAGACCACGCTGTCGGCGGTCCGCCACGGTTCCGGCCGGTGTCCGAGCAGGAAGAATTCCGGCGGCAGCGGGCCGTCATGGCTGGTCAGGAAAGCGTTGACGCCCTTCGTGTAGGCATCCGACAGGTGCCGGGCCGCTCCGGTCAGCGCGGCCGCCTGACGCTCGGCCAGACGATAGAGCCCAAATGTTCGCACGAACCGGTCGATCCGCAGCGTCTCGGGGCCGGTGATCTCCGAGAGCCGCCCGGCGCCGACGCGCCGCATGGTCTCCATCTGCCAAAGCCGGTCTTGCGCATGCACATAGCCGAGCGCGAACATCGCATCGTTTTCCGCATCGGCGAAGATATGGGGCACCCCGTCCGTGTCGCGGATAATTTCGACCTTTCCAGTCAGGCCGGCGAGTTCGACCGTACCGCTGGTCATCGGCAGCGACCCGCGCAGCCAGAGAACGACAAGCGCCGCCGCCAGCACGGCCAGCCCGAACACCCCGCCGGTGCAATACAGTAATATACGGGTTCGTCGTTTCACGGGATGTCGAAGGAGATGGGTTCTGTGAAGAGGAATAGGGTGAGGCCCTCATGCTGAGCTTGTCGAAGTTTGCGGGCCATGGCGCAACGTTCCATTCGTTTGCTGGGCGCAATATACCCGCAGTGCCGCGATGAATCCCGCGTCATTTCGCTTGCCGCTTGGAGGGGGAGTGTTCGCTGTGCCATTGTCGCCTCGCCATGACCTTGCGACGATTCAAATCACCGGATGCAATGGTGTCCGTTCTGCGGCCGGGCAATCCGGTCTATTGCCTGCGCCCGGCGGCGTTGCGCGCCGCGGCGGATCGGTTCCGGACGGCGTTTCCGGGGCGGACATTGTACGCCGTCAAATGCAACCCGCACCCGGTCGTGCTGGAGACCTTCTACGCCGCGGGCATCGAGCATTTCGACGCCGCCTCGATCCCGGAAATTGCGGCGGTCCGGGCATTGGGCAGCGATGCCGCCGCCCATTACATGCACCCGGTGAAGACCCGCGACGCCATCCTGACCGCCTATACGGTCTATGGGGTGCGCGACTTCGCGGTCGATCATCCGGACGAGCTGGAAAAAATTCTCTACGAGACCAACCATGCCAAGGACCTGACGATCCTGGTGCGCTTCGCGACGCCGGGCGGCGTGGCCCGCTATGAGCTGTCGCAGAAATTCGGCGCGGACGAGGCGGGGGCCGCCGCCTTGTTGCGGGCGGCGGTGAATGCTGGGTGCCGGCCCGGGCTTGCCTTCCACGTGGGGTCGCAGTGTCTCAGCCCGGCGGCGTATCGCGACGGCATTCGGGTCGCCGGAAAGATTGCCGAGCAGGCTGGCGTTGCGCTTGAGGTTCTCGATATCGGCGGGGGTTTTCCGGGCGTCTACCCCGGCGAGAACGCGCCCCCGCCGCTTGAGGAATATTTCGCCGCCATCCGGGACGGGTTTGCTTCGATCGGGGCGCCGGAGGCGTGTCAGTTGGTGTGCGAGCCGGGGCGGGCGATGGTCGCGTCGGGCTGTTCGATCGTGGTGCAGGTGCAGCTGCGCAAGGAGTCGGCGATCTACATCAACGATGGTATCTATCACAGCCTGTCCGAAACGGTGACCGGCAATCTGCAATACCCGGTGCGGCTGATCCGGGCGGAAGGCACGCCGTCGGCGGTCGAGCAGGCATTCACCGTGTTCGGGCCGACATGCGATTCGACCGACGTGCTGCCCGCGCCGTTCCGCCTGCCGGATGACGTGCGCGAGGGCGACTGGATCGAGATCGACCAGACCGGCGCCTATACCAATGCCCTGGTCACCGGTTTTAACGGCATCGCGCCGAGCACCTTCGTGATCGTTGAATGAAATATTGGGCCCGATGTTTTATGAAATTATCCAATAGCAGTATCACATCAATTTCGTCATACCCGCGTAGGCGGGTATCCAGGGAATTCTGGGATTGGTGGATTCCGGATCGACGCTATGCGCCGTCCGGAATGACGCCTGTATTTGGCAGTCAAATCCAAGGCGGAATCAAATCCGGATGGGAATGACGGAGTCGACAGTCCTCTGCGCGGGACCGGGCGGGTTTCACCGGATCGCCTATGCGGATTGGGGCGCGCCGGGAAACGGGACGCTGCTATGCGTGCACGGGTTGACGCGCAACGGCCGCGACTTCGACCGGCTCGCCGGCGCGTTGGAGGACAGCTTCCGGGTGGTCTGTCCCGACGTGGCCGGGCGCGGGCGCAGCGATTGGCTCGCCGATCCGGCGGGCTATGCCAATCCGCTCTATGTGGCGGACATGGTGACGCTGCTGGCGCGGCTGGGTGCCGAAACGGTGGACTGGGTCGGCACATCGATGGGCGGCATCATGGGTATGCTGGCGGCGGCGATGCCGGGCACGCCGGTGCGCCGGTTGGTGCTGAACGATGTCGGACCGTTCATCCCCAAGGCCGCGCTGGCGCGCATCGGCGACTATGTGGGCAAGGATCCGCATTTCGACGATGTCGCCGGGGTCGAGGATTATTTGCGCACCGTCCATGCGTCCTTCGGTGACTTAACCGACGGCGACTGGCGGCATATGGCTGAGCATGGCGCACGCCGCCTCGACGAAGGCGGCTACGGCCTCGCCTACGATCCGGCGATCGGCAACGCCTTCAAGGGCGCGCCCTTGCCGGATGTCGACCTGTGGGCGTTCTGGGACGCCATTCAATGCCCCGTCCTGGTTCTGCGCGGCGCGGAATCCGACCTGTTGCCGGCCGAGACGGCCGGGGAGATGACCCGGCGCGGACCCAAGGCGACGCTTGTCGAGTTCGAGGGGTGCGGTCACGCGCCGGCCTTGATGGCGCCGGATCAGATCGCGGCGGTTAGGGAATGGCTGACGGGATGAGTCGCCGGCCGCATGCCTGAAACGCTGCAAGGACTCTTCGGCGGCGTGTCGTACGCCTCCATGGCGGTGGTCGCCGGTGCGGTGCTTCTGGCCGGATTTTTGCGCGGCTTCGTCGGGTTCGGGGCGGCGCTGGTCATCGTCTTGGTGCTGAGTATCGTCCTTGGCCCGGTTGTCGCCGTGCCGATCTCCAGCCTCGCCGGAATACCCGCCATGTGTCAGCTCATGCCAAACGCAATTCGCTATTCGGAGCGGCGTTTCGTCGTTCCCTTCGGGCTTGCGACCTTCGCGGCCGCGCCGTTGGGCACCTGGATATTGGTCTCGGTCAATGCCGATTTGATGAAGATCGCCATTTCGGGTTTCGTCCTGTTGATGGTGGTCATGCTGTATCGCGGTTGGCGGTTGCCGGTCGGGTCAGGACGGTTTGGCCTGATTTACGCGGGCGCGGCCGCCGGGCTCGTGCAGGGCGCCGGCGGCGTCGGCGGGCCCCCCGCGGTCGCAATCGCGCTGTCGCGGCCGGGCACGTCGCATCAGCAGCGCGCGAACGTTATCGGCGTGGTGAATGCGCTCACCCTGTGCTCGTTGGTGCCGCTTTGGTATCACGGCCTCTTTACGCGCGAAGTCGTGCTCATCAGTATCGTGCTGGTGCCGCTGTACGTTGTGTCGACCTGGGTCGGCGCGCGATTCTTCTCGCACAGCGGACACCGGCATTACCGGCTGGCGGCATTGCTGGCGCTGGCCGCCATCGGGGTGGTTACAATGGCGCACTCGATACGCGACTTCGCGGCGGGCTAATGCGGCGAGCCGTTGGCGCGCGACCTGGACTGGCGGGACGGGGACAGCGTAGATGATTTTTAGGTGAAGGAGTTATGCGTGTGGCTGTAACCAAAGACGACTGTGCATTCTGCCAATTGGTCGTCGATCCGCAATCGGACGCGACGTGGATCGCCGACTTCGATCACACTGTGGCGTTCGTCAACCGGAACCAGATGTATCGCGGCAGCGTGGTTCTCATCACGCGGTCGCATCATGAGGATTTGCTGGCCATCGGTGACGACGAATTCGCGGCGATTGCCCGCGAGTTGAGGGCGCTCGCGGGCGCGGTGCAGCAGGCGTTCCGGCCGGCGCGCCTCAACTACGCGAATCTCGGCAATATGATGCCGCACCAGCACTGGCACATCATTCCGCGCTCCGAGGGCGATGCGTCCTGGGGCAAGGCGCCGCTGTTCGATGCGGAGCCGGTCGAACTATCCGACGCTGGATACGCTGGAATCATGGGAACCATACGCTTGGCCCTGTAGGCTCGCCTCACCCCTTCTTCAACAGCGTCGCCGCTTCGACGGCGAAATACGTCAACACCCCGTCGGCGCCGGCGCGTTTGAAGCCCAGCAGGGTTTCCAGCACGACCTGGTCGTTGTCGAGCCAGCCGTTCTGCGCCGCGCCCTTGAGCATCGCGTACTCGCCGCTCACCTGATAGACGAAGGTCGGCATAGAGAATTCGTCCTTCACCCGGCGCACGATGTCGAGGTAGGGCATGCCGGGCTTGATCATCACCATGTCCGCGCCTTCCTGTATGTCGAGGAAGACCTCGCGCAGCGCCTCGTCGGTGTTGGCCGGGTCCATCTGATAGGTGCGCTTGTCGCCCTTCAGCGCGGCCTTGGAGCCGACCGCGTCGCGGAACGGTCCGTAGAAGGCGGAGGCGTACTTCGCCGAATAGGCCATGATGCGGACATGGTCGAGGCCGCTGGAATCCAGCGTCGCGCGAATGGCGCCGACCCGCCCGTCCATCATGTCGGACGGCGCGATGGTGTCGCAGCCGGCTTCCGCCTGGACGACCGCCTGGCGCACCAGGACTTCCAGCGTTTCGTCGTTGAGGATCTCCTCGCCATCCATCAGCCCGTCATGACCGTGGCTGGTATAGGGGTCGAGCGCCACGTCGCACACCACCATCATCTCGGGCACGGCGTTCTTGACCGCGCGGATTGCCTGGCAGACCAGATTGTCCGGGTTGGTCGCCTCGCGCCCGTCCTTGGTCTTGCGAGCCGGGTCGGTATAGGGGAACAGCGCCATCGCCGGAATGCCGAGCGCGGCGGCTTTCTCGGCGGCGCGCGGCAGCAGATCGACCGACAGCCGGTCGACGCCGGGCATCGAGTCCACCGGGACGGTCTGCTTCTTGCCGTCGATCACGAAGACCGGCCAGATGAAATCATCCGCCGTCAGCTTGTTCTCCGCGACCAGCCGGCGGATGCCATCCTCGCGCCGGTTGCGGCGCATCCGCACGGAAGGGTACTGGCCGGGGCCGCCGTCGATCATCGGCGCGGACGCGCGCGCGGTCGGGACAGGGACGGGGGTCAGCTTCGCCTTGGCCATGGCTTCGATCTCCAGTAGTTCGCGATCGCCGCCCATTCGAGGCGGCGAGTTTTTCGGTTATACGCCATGACGCGCTGGAACCGAAGCGTCAAGGCGGCGCATCATCCGCCGAGTATCTCCGCCAGCGCGTCCTGGAAGCGGTCCAGCTCTTCCTCCGTGTTGTAGTAGTGGACGGAGGCGCGGACCACCGCCTCCAGGCCGCGCGCATCCATGTCGAGGAGCGTGGACGTCCGGCCGGAATTCGACACGTTGATCGCGCGGGCGCGCAGTGCGTCGACGAGATCCTGCGGGTCGTGCCCGTCGGCGGTGAAGGAAACGATGCCGCCCTGCACCGCACCGATGTCGCGCACCGTGACGCCGGGCAACGCGGAGAGCCGGTTGCGCAGGCCGTCGGCGAGCAATTGGACGCGCGTCCAGATGGCCTCCAGGCCGATCTCCGACGCGTAGTCGATCGCGACGCCAAGGCCGACCTTGCCGGCGAAGTTGCACTCCCAGTTTTCGAAGCGCCGTGCGTCGTCGCGGATCTCGAACCGGTCGGGTGCGGTCCACTCCGCCGCATGCAAATCGAGGAACGGCGGCTCCAGCCGGTCGATCAGCGACTCCCGGACCCACAGGAAGCCGGTGGCGCGCGGCCCGCGCAGGTATTTGCGGCCGGTGGCCGACAGCATGTCGCAGCCGATGGCGTTCACGTCGACCGGCATCTGACCGACCGATTGGCAGGCGTCGAGCAGGAAGGGGATGTCGTGGCGCTTGGCGATCTCGCCGACCGCCGCGGCCGGGTTGACGAGGCCGCCATTGGTCGGCACGTGCGTGATGGCGATCAGCTTGACCCGGTCGTCGACCGCATCGGCCATGGCGCCGGTATCCAGTTCACCGTCCGGGGTCGAGGGCACCGCCGTGATCTCCACCTCATATTTCCGGGCGACTTGAAGATAGGCGATGTAGTTCGAGGCATATTCCGCCGCCGCCGTGAGGATACGGTCGCCGGGCTGCCAGTCGAAGGCGTAGAACGCCATGTCCCACGCCCGGGTTGCGTTCTCGATGAAGGCGATCTCGCGCGGCTTGCCGCCGACCAGCCGCGCTGCCGCGGTGTAAAAATTTTCCAAGGCGGCGTCCGCCAGACGCGCCGCCTCGTAGCCGCCCTGGTCGGCTTCCAGCCGCAGATGATCCATCACCGCGTCCAGCACCGGCTGCGGTTGCAGTGCCGCGCCGGCGTTGTTCAGGTGCAGGACGTTTCGCACGCCCGGCGTTTCGGCGCGGACGGCCGCGACATCGATGGTCATTTTGGTTTCTATTCGTGCACCGCGCTGCGTCAGGTTGCCTTGGCCAGCGCCTGATCGAGATCGGCGATGATGTCGTCGATATGCTCGATGCCGATCGACAGCCGGACGTAGCCGTCGGTGACGCCGGTGGCGAGCTGTTCCTCCGCCGAGAGCTGCGAATGGGTGGTCGACGCCGGGTGGATCGCCAGCGAGCGCGCATCGCCGATATTGGCGACGTGGTAGAACAGCTCCAGCGCATCGATAAAGGCGCGTCCCGCATCCTTGCCGCCCTTGAGCTCGAAGCCCAGCAGGCCGCCCATGCCGCCCTTGAGATAGTAGGCGGAGCGGCGTTTCTGTTCCGCGTCCTGGTGCAGGCTCGGGTGGATCACCTTGGTCACGCTCTTGTGCTTTTTCAGGTGCTTGGCGACCGCGTCCGCATTGCGGCTGTGTTCGCGAATGCGCAGCGGCAGGGTTTCCAGTCCTTGAATGAACTGAAAGGCGTTTTGCGGGCTCATCGCGGCGCCGATATCGCGCAGCAGCGTGACCCGCGCCTTGATGATGTAGGCGACTGGGCCGATCGGCTTGACCGCCTCGGTCCAGACCGCGCCGTGATAGCTCGGGTCCGGCTGGGTCAGCATCGGGAAGCGGTCGGCATGTTTCTCCCAGTCGAAATTGCCGCCATCGACGATCATGCCGCCGATCGAGGTGCCGTGCCCGCCGATATACTTGGTGGTCGAGTACACGATGATCGCCGCGCCATGGTCGAATGGCCGGCACAGGATGGGCGCGGCGGTGTTGTCCATGATCAGCGGCACGCCGAGCTCGCGGCCGATATCGGCGACTTCCTTGATCGGAAAGACGGTGAGCTTCGGGTTCGGCAGGGTCTCCGCGTAATACGCCCGCGTCTTGTCGTCGGTCGCCTTTCGGAAGCCCTCCGGGTCGGCGGGATCGACGAAACGGGTCTCGATGCCCATCGTCTTGAGCGTGTTGTTGAACAGGTTCCAGGTGCCGCCATACAAGTCGGTCGCGCTAACGATGTTGTCGCCCGCTTGCGCGATGTTCTGGATCGACATCGCCGACGCGGCCTGGCCCGACGCGACGGCAAGCGCGGCGGCGCCGCCATCGAGCGCGGTGATCCGCTGCTCCAGCACGTCCGAGGTCGGGTTCATGATGCGGGTGTAGATATTGCCGAATTCCTGCAGCGCGAACAGGTTCGACGCGTGCTCCGTATCGCGGAACTGGTATGAGGTGGTCTGATAGATCGGCACCGCGACCGCCCCGGTCGTCGGGTCGCTACGGTAGCCTGCGTGCAGGCAGATCGTTTCGGGATTCGGTGTGTCGGCCGCCATGATACGTGCTCTCCTGTTCTCGACGCTTATTCGCCTACCTTCGGCGATATCGAAACAGGCGCGGGCGCGGCTTGCAAGTCAAACCAGCGTAATGGTGGAATTTGGCGCACTATGGCATGGAAATCGCATGAATTATGCACGTCCGCCGCGCCCGGCGGACAGGCAAACCAGCGGGAGACTCTCCGGTGTCCGAAAATACAGCAAGCGTGATCTATGCTCCCGATGTGTTCGAGGTCGATAGTATCGAGCAGGCGAAGCGCATCATCCTGACTGCCGAAGACAGTACGACGGAGGATCGCTGGCGGGTCGAAACGCCCTATCTCGCCGATGAGATCGACGCCTTTTTGCAGCCGGACGCCAAGAGTCTGATCGTCGATTATGGTTGCGGCATCGGCCGGATGTCGAAGGAGCTGATTGCGCGGCATGACTGCACCGTGCTGGGGGTCGATATCAGCCAGTCGATGCGCCAGCTCGCGCCCGGCTATGTCGACGGTCCACGATTTGCGGTATCGCCGCGGCCCGCCTTCAAGGCGATGGCCGACCGCGGCATGCGCGCCGACGGGGCGATCGCGATCTGGTCGCTGCAGCATTGCGCCAAGCCGCGGGACGATATCGCGCTGATCAATTACGCGCTCAAACCGGGCGCCTGCTTGTTCGTCTGCAACACCCACCACACCGCCGTGCCGACCAATGTTGGCTGGGCCGATGTCAGCGGCGACGTGCGTCGTCTGTTATCGGAGACATTCGAAGAAATCGATCACGCGCCGATGGCCGCGGAACACACCACCGATTTCATCGCCAAGATCGCCTATCTCGGCAAATACCGGAAACGCGCTGGCTGAAGCGGCGCTGCAGGTAGACGAATGCCTGTTGCGCGCAGGGGATGTGCAATAGGGACGTGCCGTCTAGGCTGCAATCGGCCCTGAGTCGACGATACGGCCGTCGAGCGTGTGGATTTGCCGGTCGGTCAGCGCGGCAAGGTCTGGATCGTGTGTGATAGCTGCGATGCACTTGCCCTGTTCATGCGCCAGCGACGCCAAAAGGTCGAATACCCGGCGCGCGTTGGCGCTGTCGAGGTTGCCGGTCGGTTCATCGGCGAGGATCAAAAGGGGGTCGTTTGCCAGGGCGCGGGCGACTGCGACGCGTTGACGTTCGCCGCCGGAGAGCTGATCCGGCCGTTTGTCCTGGTGTTCGGCCATGCCCATTTCGGCGAGCACGCGCGCGGCGTGGCGCCGTTGTTCGCTTGCCGTCCGGCGGCCCAGTTTACGCATTGGAATGACGACATTTTCCAGCGCCGTGAATTCCGGCAACAGGAAGTGAAACTGGAATACGAAGCCCATCTTTTCCAGCCGCAATTGCGCCAGTTCGGCTTCATCGAGCATGCCCGTATTGCGTCCTTCGACCCAAATTTCGCCTTCGGTCGGCCGGTCGAGCAATCCGAGCAGATACAGGAGAGACGACTTGCCGGAACCGGAGGGGCCGGTGATCGCTACGAATTCGCCGGCATCGAGGTGCATGTCGATATCACGCACCAGGGTTACCGGTACCCGTCCGGGGAGGACGCGTGTGACCCCTCGTGTTTCGACCAGCGCGGTCCTGCGACCTTCTGTCATGCCGCCCCCCGAATGATGTCGACCGGGTTCAATCGCGCGGCTCTGCGTGCCGGCATGTAGCCGGCGATGCCGGCGGCGATCACCGCCGCTGCGCCGGCGACGACATAGTGGGTCGGGCTGTACAGGATTGGCAGGCGGGTAAGCTCGGTAAAGGCTTCGACTTCAAACGGAATCGATGCGAGCGCAGTGGTCAACCCATAA
>JAOTYV010000270.1 GCA_029861675.1 Alphaproteobacteria bacterium | reverse complement strand
CTAATGGCCGGATGTGGGCACTTAATCGGCACCAAATATTCCCGCGACAAATCGGCAAATGCAGACGGGTGATAGTCAACGGTGCGAAAACATATCCGACGACAATCTCCCCTTGACCGATCGCACAGCGCGCCAACTTATACCGAACCCTCTGACGTCGTTGGCGGCGGCAATCGTTCGATCCCGTCGAGAACATCCCCGCCGACGAAGCCAGCATTCATCGTGTCGACCAAAACAGGCTCTATCGATGGACCATGTCCACGCTCTGATCCCCGCAATTCTACTATTGCTGGCGGGTATTTTCGCAATTGCGCTTCTACGCCCGCTCCGGCTGAGTCCGATCATCGGGTATCTCGCCGCCGGCGTACTGATCGGCCCCTTCGGCCTCGGCGTTATCGAACAGGATGATACGACCAAACTTCTCGCCGAGCTCGGCGTCGTGTTTCTGTTGTTCGACATCGGTTTGCATTTCTCGCTGCGCAATATCTGGGCGGCGCGCCGCGACATTCTGGGTTTCGGTCCGCTGCAGGTCATACTCTGCGGCGCCGGGCTGGCGGCGATCCTGCTCTTGTGGCAGGTCGATACCAACGTCGCGGTGCTGATCGGTGTTACGCTCGCGCTGTCGTCCACCGCGGTCGTTGCGGAAACCATCAAGGAGCGCGGGCAGCAAAGCTGTCCTGTCGGTGTCAGCGCGACCGCTGTCCTGATCTTTCAGGATATTTGCGCGATATTCCTGCTCATCTTCGCAGCGTCTCTGGGTCAGGGCGATATCGCGTTGGCTCCTACGATCGCCGCCGCGGTGCTAAAGGCGGTTGCCGCCTTTGCCGCCGCCATCCTTATCGGCCGATTCCTTATCGGGCCTATCTTCCGGTTCCTGGCAAAATCCAAGAATGAAGAGGTCTTCACCATTACCGCGCTACTGATCGTCCTGTTGACGGCGTCGGCAACCGGTTTGCTGGGA
The DNA here is from genome assembly GCA_029861675.1 of Alphaproteobacteria bacterium. The sequence goes on along the minus strand of JAOTYV010000270.1, from coordinate 5,377 downwards.
CTTTCCCTCACTCTCGGCGCATTTCTCGGTGGAATGATCATTTCCGAAACGCCCTACCGGCACGTCATTCAGGCGGAAGTGAAACCGTTTCGCGGCCTGCTGCTGGCGTTCTTCTTCATTACCGTGGGCATGACCCTCAACCCCGCCATCGTTTTTGAAAACTGGGCACTGATCCTGGCCGCCGTGGCGGTACTATTGATCAGCAAGGTCATCCTGACATTCCTCGCCGCCCTTGCCGTTCGGGTAGCCCTTCCGATCGCCCTGCAGACCGGGTTCCTGTTGGCACAGGGCAGCGAATTTGCCTTCGTGGTGCTGGCGACACCCGGGATACAGGCCGCTGCCGGCGCGGAGCTGTCCGCCATAATCCTTATCACCGTGGCGGCGAGCCTTGCCCTGACGCCCTTTGTCTCGCAAATCGGCCAATACCTTACGCGGCTGATCGGCGAACAAATCTGCGGCACCGCCGCATCGGCAATCCCAAGCACCGGCGGGAATTCGGCGAAAATCGTTGTTTTCGGCATGAACAATATCGGTCGTCGCGTCGCCGACGGGCTGGAAGCGCATGGCATTCCCTATACCGCCCTTGAAATGGACCACGATCGTTTCGTCCAGGCGAATACCGACGGCTATCCGGTTGCCTTCGGCGACGCGGGCGATCCGAGAATGTTGGAAATATTCGACATGGCGCAGCGTCCCGCCATCGTGATCGCGCTACCGCGCTATGACGTATCGGAAGGTCTCACGCCGATCGTCCGCGAACGCTATCCCAATGCCGCACGGTTCGTTTCAGTGGCAAATGACGAGGAAAAGGCCCGGTTCGATGCGCTCGGCATGCAGGCGATCGTGAACCGAAGTCTCCCCGATGGGCTTGATCTTGCCGCGGCTGTGCTCAAACACCAGGGCGCCGCGGCCGATAAGGTCGAAATCTGGATGCAACGCTTGCAGGAAGAGGCGCTGGCCGCCGGGGCGCAATGAAGTATCGGCTGGCCAAGCGGCGAAATTCCGCCCCTGAATAGGCCGTCTCCCGCCGGATTGTCCTCGCGGCGCGATTTCTGTTTTAATAGGCCCCCAACCCGACCGGCTGCGTCATTTTCGGCGCACCGGCGGCCAATGCGACTATTCGGCGAATTTTAAAAGACGCCGCACAGGTGCGGCGATCCGGCATCCGGCCAAACGTGTTGGCATGCGCCGCACGACCGCATCAAGGAGGGACTCCATGAGCTACGATATCGTCATCAAAAACGGCATGGTGATCGACGGCACCGGCGCGCAGCGCTACCACGCCGATGTCGGCGTCAAGGACGGCAAGATCGCCACAATCGGCAAGATCAATGCGCCTGCGGATGATGTAATCGACGCGGAAGGTCACGTGGTAACGCCGGGTTTCGTCGACGGCCACACCCATATGGACGCTCAAGTATTCTGGGACTCGCTGGGAAGCTGCTCCTGCTATCACGGCGTCACCAGCGTCGTCATGGGCAATTGCGGTTTCACCCTGGCGCCCTGCCGCGAAGCGGAAGTGGATTTCGTGTTCCGAAACCTGGAGCGGGCCGAGGACATCGACCGCAATGCCATGCTCGAAGGCATCAAATGGCAGTGGGAAACCTACCCCGAATATCTCGACGTGGTGGACAAGCTGCCCAAGGGCATCAATTACGCCGGCTATGTCGGCCATTCGGCGCTGCGCACCTACATCATGGGCGAACGCGCCTTCACCGAGCAGGCATCAGAAGACGACCTCGCCGCGATGAAGCATCAGGTCGCCGAATCGATCAAGGCGGGCGCCATCGGTTTCTCGACCTCGCGCAGCCGCAGCCATCAGACGGCCGACGACCGGCCGGTCGCAAGCCGCATTGGGTCCGAAGAGGAAGTGCACGAACTGGTCCGCACCATGGGCGACCTGGATGCCGGCATCTTCCAGCTCGCCACGGATGCGCGGGGGGACAAGGACGTATTGCTGAGCCAGTACGAGACGTTGAAGAACCTCTCGATCGAGACCGGCCGGCAGATCACGTTCGGCAGTCTGAGCCGGCGCGAGAAACCTGGCGAATGGAAAGCCAATTACGAGCTGATCCAAAAGGCGAACCAGGACGGCGCGCGCATCTTTACCCAGGTGCATAGCCGCGAAATCAACATCCTGCTGTCATTCGAGACCAGCATGCCCTTCGACAAATGGGATGTTTGGAAGGATGTGCGCGCGATGCCGCTGGAACAGCAGAAGGTCGCGTTGCACGACCCGGAAACCAAGCGCAAACTCGTCGAAGTGGCGAGCCGGCCCTATGACGGCCCGCCGGTCGTCGGCGCGGAACCCCGCCCGCCGGTATGGGACATGTTCTATGTCATGGACCGGATCGAGCGGCCGCACCGCACGGTCGCCGAAATCGCCGAGCAGCGCGGCGTCGCGCCCGCGGAGGCGATGATCGACCTGGCGCTGGAGCATGATCTGAAGCTGTTCTTCCGGCAGCCCGCGGCCAATGAAAACCAGGATGATGCGCTCGAGTTGATGAAAAATCCGAACTCCGTCGTCACTTTCTCGGATTCGGGCGCCCATGTATCGCAGATCATGGACAGTTCGCTGCAGACCCATCTGCTGAGCCATTGGGTCCGCGACCGTCAGGCCTTCACCTTGGAGGAAGCGGTCCGGCTGATCACCTACGATACGGCGACCCAGTGGGGCTTCCATGACCGCGGCCTGCTGCGCGAGGGCATGTGCGCCGATATCGTGGTGCTCGACCCCGACCGCGTCAATCCGCGCATGCCGGACGTCGTGCACGACCTGCCCTCCGGCGCGACCCGGCTGAAGCAGTATGCCGACGGCATCGCGTGTACCGTGGTCAACGGCCAGGTCGTGCTGCGCAACAACGAACACACCGGCGCGCTGCCGGGCAAACTGCTGCGGGGTCCGTTGGCACGCGCTTCGTAGCGGCGCAGGATCGACCATACCAAAGGGGACGAGGCCGGAAGGTCTCGCCCCCTTTTTTGCTGAATAGCGGCTACACGCCCGCAGTTTGCTTGGGCCGGACGATCCAGACGCCGGTCAAGCCCAGCACCGCAAAAAATGCCGGCGCGACGGCGAACCAGGATTCGGCGGCAACCAAGACGGTGGCCATGGCCCACAGGATGGAGGACAGCGCTTCCGCCAATGTCGCCAGACGGGATGAGATTTGCCGGCGGCGGAACAGGCTGCGTTTCGCCTGGGCGCGGAACCAAATCTGAATCATTGTCGCCGATCCGGCGGAAATTGCGATACCGGTCGCCAGTACGGCGGCGATAAAGGGTGTCACCAAGGCAAGCGCGAGTACCAATGGCGCCACCGCCATGGCGACGGCGCCCAGCACCGCCTCGACTTTGGCCGCGAGGATGGCGCGCGCGGGGATTGGTGCCGACTCCACTAAATCCGGCGCATCCTCGCCAGACACTGCAAGCCAGGCGAGCCCGCCCGCAAGCTGTCCCGAGGCCATGACAAGGACCGGCACGACGACCAGAAGTCCGTCGAGCCGGTCGCCGAAATTATGCCACAGCAACAGCGCCGGCGGCAGCAGATAGAGGATGTGTATCAGCGTTTGCGACAACAGCCACGGATCGCGCCACAGCAGCATCCACTCCTTGCGGCGCAACGCCCGCTTGGTCGAAACCGGCTTAAAATTATCGCGGCTGCGCTGTTTTCGAACGTCCTGGAAGGAAACGCCGGACGCCGCAATCACGTGATCGCCGAATCTCGCGGATGTTATCGCCACTACCGCCACCAGCAGGCCCGCGCCTGTAACGCACAGTGCGGCAAAAATCGGGATATCGCCCATGGCGGCGCGTACCGGCCACCAGAGGAGACTGGACACATCGGGCATCATGGCAATGAAACGCTCCGAGCTGAGAAACGACACCCGCGAAAAACTGCCGCTAGAAAGAATTGCCGCGGCCTGAATGCCGATGACAAACGCCGCGCCGATCACCGCCGCCACGACCTGCGCGACCGATCGCGTGCGCTTCGCACCGAGGCTGCGGAAAAGCGTGACCGTCAGTTGGATAGCAAACGCGGTGCATAGCGCGCCAAGCGCCAGGATGACGCCATACGCGGTAACCCACCGCGGCCCGTCGAGGACCACCAGGGTATTCACGAACGGACCGGCCACGGCGACCATCAAGCCGGCGGTCGACAGTGTTATCGCCGTCATCCGCACTGCGAAAACGCGGCGGGCGGAGGCCGGCGACGACAGGATCAGATCCAAATCATCCCGCGCATAGAAGGCGCGCGTCACCGACTCCATCGCTTGCGAGATCATCATGGTGCAGGACAGGAATATGCTGCTCAACACCACCACGAGCGTCTGCTTGTCCGCCGTGATCCCGGCCTTCGCCACCGGCGCAATCACCAGATAGGCGATTATATGCATTCCCACGATGAAGAGCGCGCCGATGATCAGGACCACCGCGGTCCGGTGGCTCTTGCCCGCCGTCATCATCGCGACCCAATCCCGCCAGAACAGGCGGAACTCGTGCCGGGCAAACCAGGCCAATGTCGCCGCTTGGTTCACGCGGCGTCCTGCTCGGCCACGAGGTCGAGAAAAATATCTTCGAGGCTCGTACCGGTCCTGCCGCCCTGATGGCGCAGCTCTTCCAGGGTGCCCTCGGCAATCAGCCTGCCGGCGTCAATGACGCCGATGCGTTCCGCCAAGCGCTCGGCCACTTCGAGAATATGGGTGGTCAGAATCACCGTCACCCCGGTCGCCACGCGTTCGGTCAGCACGTTCTTCACCACGCGGGCGGACCCGGCGTCGAGGCCGGTCAAGGGTTCGTCGAGAATCAGCAATTGCGGTTCATGCACCAACGCGCCCGCCAGCGCTACCTTCTGGCGCATCCCCTTGGAGAAACCCTGGCACCGTTCATGGGCATGCGGGCTAAGGCCGAGCCAATCGATCAGCTCTTCGGCGCGGACCTTGGCCGCCTCGGCCTCGACATCCCAAAGCCCGGCGACGAATTCAAGATATTCGTAGGGCGTCAGCCGGTCGTAGATCATGGGCTCGTCCGGAACCCAGGCGATCAGCCGCTTGGCCGCAATCGGGTCGGCCAGCGCGTCCACTCCAAGGACCGATACCGATCCGGCGTCCGGCCGCAGCAAACCTGCCACAATCCGCAAAGTGGTGGTTTTCCCTGCCCCGTTTGGACCCAAAAGCGCGTAAAACTCGCCCTTGCGGACACGCAGGTCGAGCCGATCCACCGCCGGCTTATCGAAACTCTTCGAGAGCCCCTTGATCTCCAGGGCGGGCATCAAGTCGTTCATATCACGCCAATATACCCCGAGGCCGCGGATCCGCGGCGGGAGCTCTCCAAATTTTTCACAGCGCAGACCTTTATAGAGCCTTATTGTAGAGCCTTATTG
>JAOTYV010000039.1 GCA_029861675.1 Alphaproteobacteria bacterium | reverse complement strand
CGACACCGTCTACGGGCTGGTGAACCTGATGGACGCGGCGCTCGCGGCGGCGCCCAAGCTGCAGGGCGAAATCTTGATGCTGTACGGCAACCGCGAGGACATTATTCCGAATGGCGCGCGGCGCGCGCTGGAAGCCCGGTTGCCGCGAAACGGGTGCAACCTTCGCCTGGTGGAATACAAATCCGGCCACCATATGCTGCTGCGCGACCTCAAGGCGGAGCGGGTGTTGACCGACGTGGCCGCCTGGATCGGCAACCGGCGCGGCCCCCTGCCGTCGGGCGCGGAACGGATGCTGGCGGCCGCGCCCGCGAAACTTGAAGAAGGGGATGGCGTCGGGACGAAGCTTGCCCTAAATTGCGGGGCTCCGGCAAGAACTGCGCGCCCGTAGCTCAGCTGGATAGAGCGACGCCCTCCGGAGGCGTAGGTCAGGGGTTCGAATCCTCTCGGGCGCGCCAATTTCTCCCTGATCCTGGAAATGTTAGGTATTTCACCGAACGCCCGGCGCCGCGGCGGGTTGCTCCGCGCCCCGGGTCAGCTAGAATTCCAGCGCAAGACAATCCCCCGAAACAGCGAATGGCAGGCCGCCCCATGCCCTTCTTCAAATCGCACCCGCAAGACGCCGGTCCGGCGGAGGTGTTTACCGAACATGCCGAGATCTACGGCCATTGGGCCAAGATGGGCCAGGCGCTGATGAACGGGCCGTCGCCGTTTTCACCGGGCGAGCGCGAGATGATCGCGGCCTATGTGGTCGGGCTGGCGAACTGCCGCTACGCCTATGGCGCGCATTCCGAGGTGGCCTATGCCTGGGGGATCGAGGAGGGCTTGATCGACAAGCTGCTCGACGACCTCGACACCGCCCCGATCGAGGACCGGTTCAAACCGTTGCTCGCCTTCGTGCGCAAGCTGACCCTGACGCCGAGCGAAATGAAACAGGCCGACGCGGACGCGGTGTTCGCCGCCGGCTGGGACGAGAAGGGCCTACACGACGCGATCGCCGTGTGCGCCCGCATGTGCTTCATGGGCCGGATTGTCGAAGGACATGGCTTCACCCCGCTGAGCCCGGAACTGGCCAAAGAGCGCGCCGAAAAACGCGTCAAGCTCGGCTACCAGAATCTCTACCCGGCGCTCGCGGAGAAATAGCGGGCCGGAGTTATGGGGCCGCGCGGACATAAAATTCGAAATTGCCGGCACGGCCCGCCGGGCGATAGCCCCGCCAGACAGCATCGAACGCCGGGTCGGCACGGTAAAACGTCAGAAAATCAAAATCGGTCTCGAACCAGCGTTTATTCAATTCAATCGGGACAAGCACCAGACCCGGGCGATACCGGCGAAAATCAGTAAGCGTTTTTTCGATCATGCCTTGCCGGAGCGACTGCAAGCGCTCCCGTTGCTGTGCCGTGGAGGCCATCGCAAGCCCGTTCACGATACCGGGAATCGGCCAAAGCGAGGGAAATCGGGACGCCCAAACACGCTTTTCAAGGAGCACCATCGGGAAAGCGTCGCGGACATCGGCGCTAAAGACGAATAAGGGTTCGCCCGGCATTGTGGCCCGGACGGCTTGCGTGAGCGGAGCGTTGTGGTAGCGCATCAAGCGATGGTAGTCCCGCCAAATATCGCGACCGACCGGCAGCAATCCGATCAAGACCGCACATAGAGCCGAAAAATATCCCAAAAGGGGCCGCCGGAATTTCACCGGCTCCGCCGCTGCAATATGGAATACCAAAAATACCGGTATCAAAAGCGCCGCGGAGATTTTGGCGGGTAGGAACTGATAGCTCCATCCCTTTCGTTGCAAGACGAATACGATCGACCCGACCACAACGGTTATCCCCAGATGGAAAATCAGAGATTTTGCCGCGAGTGGAAGATTCGAAAACCGATTGCCGATCAATATCAGAACCGCCAATCCTGTCGTCGTTCCAGCGGTCTGCAGGAGAGCGTCCCAATCCTTATCATAGGCGGAGTATACTTGAAGGGCCATATTCGCCACGTCGATCCATCCGGGATAAAACAGGATGATTGAGGCGAGATAGACGATCCCGAACACCAAAAAAGTCAGGACGTCCGGCTGCAGCAGGACGCGCCAGGACCGCTCTCGGAGCAATCGCATAGCGAAAACTGCTGCTGGCAACAGGATGAAATGGGGTTTGATCAGGATACCGATCGCGGCGGCCGCACTAACACTGACATCCGCAACAGGATTCACCAGCGGTCTGCCTGCGGCGCGTCCGGCGGCCGCGATGACAAACGGCAAATACAATACCATCGCCAAATGTTCCCGCTGGCCAAAAAAGTGGTGGGGGAAAAATAGAATCCAGGCGTAGGCAACAGTCAGAAATCCCGTCGCCGCTGGAAATTCCGGAATTACCTGGAGTAGCATCTGGCGGGCGGCAAAAACCGATCCGCCGATCAACGTCAAAATGAAGATCACAAGGCCGGTATAGACACCGATGCCAAGAAGCTGAGAAAGCCAAACGCCGGGGCAATAAATCATGATCGCCATGAGCCAATTGACTTCATAAAAATCATTCCGAAATGTGCCGCCAGCGAGCAAACGCTCGGAAGCGATCAACAGCCAGGAAACATCCAAATTCGGCAATGTGATCGATGCATATCGGTACAGGCCGGTCGCAAATAACACACCGACGGCCGACCACACGAGCGCTCGACTACTCCAGGAATCTAGCAATAAAACTCGGGCAACTCCGACAAGCCTCTGAAATTGCGCGAGAAACCACATTTAGAAACTCCGAACGACATTATGCCGCGTGCGAAGTGGCAGCCGCTCAAACATCGCCCTTCCTCCAAACCACAACGACCGACTTTCCATAGCTGTTGGCGATAATCGGATCGAGCAGGCGCGATGCCGGAATCAACAGCCGGTCCCATATCCGAATTTGCCCGGCTGTCGGCATGGCAGACCGGAGGCAGAAGCGGTTAGCCATTGACGCCAGCATCCCGGCGGAATCGAGGTAGAACGCCGAGGCGACGCTGAGTCCCGGTGGAGTCAACCCGCAAAGGCCGGGACGGTCGTAGCGGCGGAAATGGCCGATCGCGGCGTCGAACGGGCTGAACAACCACTGCCACGCCGGTGCGAGGACCACCAACCGGCCACCGGGGGCGAGCAGGCGGGCAGCCGCAACGAGTTCGCCCAAATCGTCCTCGATATGCTCCAGTACATCGATGTACAGGATCGTGTTGTATCGTGGTTCGGACGGCAGATCGCGCGCCGTGCCGGTTTCCGCGCGGCAGATTGACGGCAGCAATCCCGAGTCGATCTTCCCCTCGATTTCGGCACACCGCCTCGGCTCCGGCTCCAGGCAAAGCCACGCCTCTTCGTCGCCGCTGCACAGGGCTGCCGTCGTGGCGCCGATGCCGGCGCCGACTTCCAGTACATTGCCGGCTATGTAACGACGGAGACGGTTCGCGAAATAGCGCTTCCAATTCCGCGCCCCGGCAAACACCGGTAATTCCGATTCCGAGTAAACACCGAACGCATCATTCTTGGTCACCGCTTCCCCTTGTCCCGCTATTCTGCGCCGCGAATGACGTGCCGCCCCGCGATCAACTGTTCACTCAAGGTCGCCGGCGTAACGCTGACCAAAGGCCGCGAATTCAGCAACAAAAACACCGACGACAGCATCAAGATCAGCAGCTGTATGAACAGCACGCCGAGGAAGCCCAGGGCGTTCGTCGCCCATCCCGGTATCGCAAGGTCGGTCAGAAAGCGCATCGCAATGACGATAACCACCGCGATCACACTGAGTCCGGCCAACCCCGAACAGGCAATAAGCAGACGCGAAAATAGGATATCCGCAAACACCGACATCGCCCCGATACCATGGAGCACCAGCGATGGCAGGTTCATATTCGACTGTCCGGCATAGCGCTTGCCCCGATTCGTGGGGACAGAACGAATTGACAGCGGCGACCGGACATAGGCTGCAGCCAAATGGTTCAAGACCTCCGGCGTGTTTACGAGGCGCTCCAGCGCCCTTGCCGAGATCAGGGAAAAATTGCCGAAGTTGATAATCTTGCCGGTCAAGACGCGGAATATCATTTTGTAGGCCGCATACAGGACGGTGAACAGTATGGCCTCTGACCGTTTGGCCCGAAGCGCAACGATAATCGCGTCCGGTGCGTCATCGAGCAGGGCGATCAGCTTCGGAATATCTTCCGGCCGATCCTCGCCATCAGCATCCATGACGACAACCGCATCCGAATCGCCCCGCAGGGCAGCCTCCCGAAGGCCGAGCGCGATCGCCCGTTGGCTGCCCATGTTATAGGCGAGATTGAGAAGTTCGATGCTCCGAATCGCGCCGCCCGTATCGGCGCCATTCAAGGTCCTTGGCGGCGGCAGGTTGGATCCGTCATTTACAATAATCAGCGAGGCCGTCACCGATCCGTCCGAAAACGTCCGATCAAGATCTTCGACCAAGTGACCCAATGATTCCCAATCGTTGAATACCGGAATTACGAACGTAAGCCGCAAATAATTTCACCACAGGTTCGAGGAATTTCACCGTGCGGCGGAATTACAACTTCGATGAGCCCGCAAGGCAACATGCATTCGCGCTTGGCGGATATATTCCGATCGGCCCAGCCGATTGTCGCCGTTTCAGCGGTTCCATATAGTCGGATTCTCTGAAAATCCGCCTCGAAACGGGAATATCGCCATGACCGAGTACGGCGCCGCCGCGCTAAATCTGAACATCACCGAAAACCTGTGCGGGTTCCTCGCCGAGTCGCGGTTCGCCGATCTGCCGGAAGCGGCGGCCCATGCCGGCCGGCGCGGCGTCCTCGACTGGATCGGCTGCGCGCTGGCCGGCAGCAACCATCCGACCATCACGATGCTGATCTCGGTGCTGAAGGAGGCCGGCGGCACGCCCCTGGCGACTGTGTTCGGCCGCAACACGAAGCTCGGCCTGTTGGACGCCCCGATCGCCAACGGACAGATGGGACACATGCTCGACTATGACGACACCCATATGGGCGGCGTGGTGCTGCATGCGAGCTCGCCGATCCTGGCCGCCCTGTTCGCGCTGGCCGACCGCGGCGGCGTTTCGGGCGCCGATTTTCTCGCCGCCTACGCCGCCGGGTTCGAAGCGGGCGTGCGCGCAGGCCAGGCGGCGCCCGGCCATCATGATGGCGGATGGCACTTGACCGGTACGCTGGGATCGATCGCGGCCGGAGCGGCGGCAGGCCGGCTGATCGGGCTCGACCGGCGGGCGCTGACGCACGCGCTCGGGATCGCCGCCACCCAGGCCGCCGGCATGCAGCAGAACCGGGGCACCATGTGCAAATCCTTCCACGCCGGGAAAGCAGCCTATCACGGGGTGCTTGCGGCCTTGCTCGCCGAGAAAGGCTTCGACAGCTCGGACGAGATCCTGGAGGGGAAGAAGGGTTTCTGCCGGATCTACTCGACGTCCACCGAGGCCGAGGCGATCCTCGACCGGCTTGGAAAGCGGTGGGAAATCGTCAACAACGGACACAAGCCCTATGCCTGCGGCGTTGTTCAGCACCCGGCAATCGACGCCATGATCGCGTTGTCGGAAAAATCGCTCGCCGGCGCCGACACGGTCGCGTCGGTCGAATTGCGCGTCCATCCGCATGCCGTGTCGATCACCGGCGTCGCCGAACCCGAAACCGGCTTGAAATCCAAATTCAGCCTGACCCACTCAGCGGCCGTGGCCTTTATCGACCGGGCGGCGGGAATCGAACAGTACAGCGACGAGCGCGCACTTGCGCCGGAAGTGGTCGCGCTGCGGCGAAAAATCGATGTTGCGACCGACGACACATTGCAAAAGGATCAGGCGCGGGCAACGGTGTTGTTTGCCGGCGGCGCCCGCATCGAGGAATTCGTCGAACATGCCGCCGGCACCGTCGCCAACCCGATGGCCGACGCGGCGATTGAAGCGAAATTCATCACCAACGCGGCACCGGTGATCGGCGACGACCGCGCGGCGCAGGTGCGCGATATGGTGTGGCAACTGCAAACCGAGCCGGACATGCGCGCGCTGACCGCCTTATGCGCGTAGCGGCGCCGAACTGGGAGAAGACAAATGACTAAAAACGATTCGGCGGCAGCCGGGCCGATCATCGGCGAACAAATCGCGGCCTGGGCGGCGGCGGTAACGCCGGCGGCGGTTCCGGACGCGGTTCGCACGATGGCGGAAAATGTCTTGCTGGATTTCGCGGGCAATTGCGTCTCGGCGCGCAACTTCGACTATATCCGCAGCCTGACCGAAAGCTGGGACGGCGAGGGCGACTGCACCGCCTTCGGCCATGCCCGCGGGTTCGACGCGGCCGGCGCCGCGGTCGTCAACGGCACCGCCGCCCATGGCGAGGATTTCGACGATACCTTCGAAGGCTCGCCGGTCCATGCCGGCGCGCCCGCCATGCCGGCGGTTCTGGCGGCGTGCGAACGCTATGGCCGGAGCGGCGGCGACGCGCTGGCCGGCGCGGCGGTCGCGATGGAGCTGATGTGCCGCATGACCGTGGTCGCACCGACGGCGATCCACCGGGCCGGGTTTCATCCGACCGCGGTGATCGGTGCGATGGGAGCGGCCGCGGGCGTGGGGTCGGTCCTCGGCCTCAAACCCGCCGCGATCGCCAATGCGCTCGGCATCGCCGGCAGCATGGCGTCCGGGATCATCGAATACCTCGCCGAAGGAACCTGGACCAAGCGCCTGCATCCCGGATGGGCCGCGCAATGCGGGCTCCGCGCCGCGCTGATGGCGCAGTCGGGATTTACCGGGCCGCGCACCGTGTTCGAGGGCACGCACGGTTTTTTCTTCACGTTCGCCGACCCCTCCATCGAACAGGATCTTTCGCATCTGACCGCCGGCCTCGGCGAGGATTGGCGGATGGAACGCCTGGCGTTCAAGCCCTATGCCTGTGGCACCATGGCGCAGCCTTATATCGATTGCGCGATCGGCCTGGCCAAGCGCGGCGTTCAGGCGGACGATATCGCCACCATCGAATGCGAAACCGGCGAGGGCATCGTGCACCGCTTGTGGGAACCGCTGGCGGAGAAACACCGCCCGTCAACGCCGTATTCGGCCAAGTTCAGCATTCCCTATCTTCTTGCAGTGGGATTCCTCGACGGCGCGGTCGGCCTCGCCCAGTTCTCCGAGGACCGCATCCACGACCCGGCGATGCTCTCGCTGGCGGGCAAGGTGGGGTATGTCGTCGACCCGGATAACGAGTATCCGCGCAATTACAGCGGCCATATCCGCGCGACGCTCAACAACGGAGAAGTCGTGGAAGTCCGGCAACCGCACATGCGGGGCGGCACGCGGGAGCCGCTGTCCCGCGACGAGCTGATTGGCAAATTCCGCAACAACGCCCTGTTCGGCGGCTGGACCGAAGACCGCGCCGATGCGCTGCTGCATTGGTGCGATGGGCTGTTCGACGCCGACGGGCTGGGCGGCATAGAACAGTTCCGCGGATAGAACTTAGCTCCCAACGAAAACGCCCCGGAGAAGCTCCGGGGCGTTCGGCCGAATTCAATCGGCAGGTGGCGTAATTGCGACGCGTTATGATCCCGCTTGCACTTTCATAAGGTCGCGGATTTCCTCCAACAGGACTTCCTGTTTCGGCGGCGCGGCGGGTGCGGCCGGCGCCGCTTCTTCCTTCCTCTTCATATTGTTCATACCCTTGACGACGATGAACAACGCGAAGGCGACGATAATGAATTTGATGCAGGCGTTGATGAACAGCCCGATGTTGAGCGTTACCGCGCCGGCTTTCTTGGCGGCGGCCACGCTGGCGTAGACGTCATCGCCCTTCAGCACGATGAAAAGGTCGGAAAAATCGACGCCGCCCAGCAGGAGCCCGATCGGCGGCATGAAGATATCATCAACCAGGGACGACACGATCGTGCCGAAGGCGGCGCCGATCACGATGCCGACCGCCATGTCGACCATATTGCCCTTCAAGGCGAATTGTTTGAATTCATTTAGCATTTGGTCTTCCTCATTTGGTACCCCTCTGATCGACCCGGCGGCATGCCGACCCACCGTTCGGGCCGTCGCCAAATCGTCGGCGCGAGCGTAGCGGAATACAAACCCGGGCGCCAGTTGACGACACCCCGAGGCCGCCGCATCGGCGGCGGACCCAACACGAACAATTCACTTGTCCAGGTGCAAGCGATCCGCTGAAATCATTGCCAGAATGCCGGTGGGCGGGCTCAGCGCCCAGCACAACCGGCACAAAATTTAACAGGGAGAGACTTCATGCGCCTTAGATCGACGGGCAAGAATTTGACCATGCTTTCCATCTGTTTTGCTTTGGCAGGGCCAGCGATGGCGACCGCCAAGAACGTGAAAGTGCAGTGGTTCGGTCAAGCCGCCTTCAAAATCACCACGCCGGGCGGCAAGATCATCATGGTCGACCCCTTCATTACCAAAAACCCCAAAACGCCCAAGGAATTGAAAGATTTATCGAAACTGGGCAAGGTCAATTTAGTCCTGGTCACGCACGGTCATGGCGATCACGTCGGCGACACGGTCAAGATCGCCAACATGTCCGGCGCCAAGGTGGGCATCAATGCCGATATGGGCCGTACCTTTGCCTCGGTCGGCTGGCTAAAAATGAAACAGATGATCCGGTTCAACAAGAGCGGTCCGATCAAGCCGCTCGGCGCCGGTATCACCATCACCATGGTGCGCGCCGAGCACAGTTCGGAAGTCCGCCACAAGGATCCTACCACCGGCAAGGAAACCATGCTCCCGGGCGGCGAGCCGGCGGGCTACATCATCGAGCTGGAGAACGGATACAAGATCTATCACGCAGGCGACACCGGCGTCTTCGCCGACATGAAATTCATCGGCGAATACTACAAACCCGACCTGGCGCTGCTGCCCATCGGCGGACATTTCACGATGGATCCGGCGCACGCCGCCTACGCCACCACGACCCTACTAAAGACGCCGATGGTCGTGCCCATGCATTACGGTACGTTCAAACCCCTCAAGGGAACGCCGGCGCAATTCAAGCAGGCGCTGGGAAACGCATCCACCAAGGTAATCGTAATGAAGCCGGGTGAAATTCGGGATTTCTGACCGCAGTAGAGTTCACCGCCGCGAGCCGCAGCCGGTTCGCGGCGGGTAGTACAGATTTCAGGAAAAATCGGCCGGGGCGCTCAGTAGCAGCGGGTGCGCACGCCCCATTGTTTGCGACCGTCGGGCAGATACCGGTAGACGTTGTCCCGCACGCAGTTGCGTTGCGGCGGCGCATAGTAGGCCGGCGCCGGCGGGCCGTAATAGCGCGGCGCGGTCAACAGGCTGCTCAACACGATCGCGCCGCCGATGATGCCGGCAACGGCCAGCGCACCGCCATAGTGGTGGCCATGATGTCCGTGGTGATAGCGGTAGCCGTAACCGCCGGCCTGTGCGCTCAACGGCGCGAGGGCCAATCCCGCTGTCAGTACCGCGGCAGCGATGACTTTTTTCATAGGTGCTGGTCTCCGTTCTGGGTGGAAAACGAACGACTGACCCCCGATCTATCGTTGTCGAAATTATAACATGGATCCAGTCGCCCTGCCATTCCTGAATCCCCAGATACCGTAACAGGCGTTTATGGTTAACGCATTAACAAACCAGTGCTTTCTTTACCCCTATCGCCGCGGCGCCAGGGGAATGACCCGGTCGCCGAGACGCAGCATGCGGTGCCGCGGCGCCACCACCACTACGGCACCCTTCTTGACAGCGTCCCAGGCACTCGCGCCATCCGTGCCTCCCAAATTCCATTGATCGTATTCGCTCCAAACTGTCCCGTGCCGGCGGAACGCATAGAAGCGGGTGCTATGGCGCGAATACCGGCGCATGATGACATATTCGGTTATCGAGTCGCCGGTCAGTTCGGCGGCGATCAATGCACATTTGTCCTGCCCCTTTTTAAGGCAACCAGCGAGAAGGCGGCGCTTCGACGACATCAGGTAATCGCGAAAACCCTGCTCGGCGACGACGTCCGCGGGCCAGCGAATAAGCGAATTGAAAATCTCCTCGGGAGAACCGCCCAGGTCGCGCTGTTGCGTCATGTGCCGTTTCCAATGCCAATAGTTTGTCGTCTTGTCGAGCGCGGCCAGCTGTCGGTCGATTGCCGCCCGCTTCGACAACGCGCCCTCGGCGCGGATGCGCGCCAGGGCGGCGCGGCCGCGCATGCCCAGTTTGTATTTCAACAGGCCGAAATCGAATTGATCCGGCGCCACCCGGCCCGTGACCAGCCGTCCGACCTGCGTGCGCGCACTCAATCCGTAAGGATCGAGAAGCGGTGTCATCACGCCAAGGGCGAGCATCGCCGTCGCAATCCCCAGGATCGGGTTGTAGCGCCGCACCGCGTCGGCCCAGGCGTGACGCCATCGCACCACCGCATAAGCGTACGCCACGGTCCAAATCCCGGCACAGCCGGCGAATACCAGCGCATGGACCCGATCGGGCGTCAGACCGTACTGACCGACCCGCAAAGTGGTGGCATACACCGCTAATCCCGCGAATACCGGCGCGAGGAGGAGGTGTATTCCGAGCAGGATCGTCATCGGGCGGGCCGGTGCGCCGCCGTCGCCGCCCCGTATTCCGGCATTGACGAGGAATACCGCGCCGAACGCCACGGTCAGCAGGACCCCGGTCGCGTGCCCGGTGTCCCACAACGGCGCCAGCCCGGTAAACGGCAGGACAGCCAAAAACAAAATTGCCGCAACCGCCAGTACTGGCGCCAGCATCGCGAACAAGGCGAGCGAAAGATCATGGATCGATTGGAGAATTCGCGCATGCCGACGGAGAATCGCGAGCGACAGGCCCGCCGTCAGCCCGCTGAACGGCAGCGCGAACCAGGCGGATCCAAACAGATCCTCGAAGAACGCAATATTCACGAGGTCGAACAGGCTGGCCCACAGCCACAACAACAGCCAGGCGACGCCGACGAAGAGTCCGCCGGCCGCGACCGCGATCACGTTGCGGCACGCGTGATCGAAAAACGCCGGATACGGAAACCGCAGCCGGTGTTCGGCCAGCCAGCGCTGGAACAGCGTCAGGGTTACCGCGGCGACGATCACCGCGCCGAAGATGGCGGGAAACAGGACATCCTCGGCCTTGGAAGGTCCGAACCGGAATTCCGCCCACAGGTATAACAAGGCCACCGGCAAGGCCACGACGACGGCGTATACTGCCGATTCGCGCCAGCGTCCGTTTTGCGCCGACAGCATGTATAGGACCGGCGCCATGACCGCGAACAAGCGCGCCGCCGCCGCGACATCCGCGCCGGCGAACGATGTTGCCACGTCCAGCAACAGGATGACGAACACGACACCCTGCACAAGGCCGAGCGCGGCGAACGTCAGGAGTTGCCGCCGCGGGATCGGTTGGTCCTCGGCACCCCGGTCTTCGGTCATTCGCGCGCTTTCGGCAGGCCCGCACCGGGTGGGTCACGTAGCGGCGTCAAATTAAGCGTGAAGCCGCGCCGCCCGGGTCCCGCCGTCCGCCGCAAACCGCCGAACAGCCGCCGCAGCGCGCGCCATAGTTTTGGCAGCAACCACAACACCATCAAGATGAACACGGCGAGCAGCGTCAGGAACCAGACCGGCTTGAACAGCGCCAGGATCAACCCGCCGACGACCAGGAAATCTTCCAGAAGCGACACGATCCAGTTGCTGAACGGTTCCGGCGAGGTATTGATCGCAACGCGGCCGCCCGCCTTGGTGGCATGGCTCGCCGCCGCCATCGCGCCGCCGGCAAGCAGGGCCAACACGACTTCATATTCCTCTCCGTACGGCGCGACCACACCGGCGGCCAGCAGGGCGCCGGCCGGAATGCGGATGAAGCTGTGCAACCCGTCCCAGGCGGAATCGACGCCCGGAACCTTGTCGGCCACGAATTCGACGAGATACAGGCCCGCCGCCGCCGCAAGCACGCCCGGGTGCGAAAGGATTTGCAGGTCCGCCGGCAGGTCGATTGCGCCGGCCGTTCCTAGCCCGCCGAGCAGCAGAACCGCGGCATACAGGTTGATGCCGCTGGCCCATGCGGCGCCGAGCGCCAGCGCCAGAATATTCAGCGTTTCCAAAAGCGGCGGTCCCGCAGCATGAAATGGTCTCCACACCAATGTAGGCGGGCTGCCGCCGCCATTCAATCCGCGGTCCGGTCGGGGTCAGCCGGTCGCGGCGAAATCCTCCGGCCATAGGGTCAACGCGCCGTCACGGGCCAGCCCCTCGGCCACCACCTTGCGCGCGTGGTCGATCACCAGACCGGCATGCCGGTCGAAGGCGGCCTCGATCTCCGTCGCGGTGGCGTACCCCGGCACCCTGCGGTCCAACCCGTCCAAGACGGTCGAGCGGAGAACACAGTCATAGTCGCGCTTTTCATAGGTGATGCGAAACTTCACCACCCGGTTGATCGCGTCGGCCTGACGGCTCAGCAATGTCGCCGACGTTTTGCGCCGGCGAACGCCCGGGCCGCTCATCTCATCTTCGACCAGAAATTCGATGCCCGCCGCTTCAAGGGCGTCGCGAACCGCCGCCAGTGTGGCGACCGAACTGCGCGCCGGACCCATCGGTCCCTCCATGCGCTTGATCGTCGGCCGCGAAATACCCGACTCCTGCGCCAACTGTTCCTGCCCCCAATTGAGCATGGCCCGCGCGGCGCGCAGCTGGTCGGCGGTCAGCATGGATCCAATCTCATAGACACCCCAACTTTACAATTCGGATCAGTTTGGACCTCAATTATTACCAATAGGTATTAATTATACCTCTAAATAGATATTCCTCATATCCGAAGCATTACTCTTAAATGGCATCGACACCGGCAAAGAAAAAGTGCCCGCCCGGCGATCACAACGTTTTTATCGGCACACCCACCGTGCATCCGGCATACTGAAGGCATGATCGCTTGGGCACGCTCAATCATCACCGCCCTGTTCGTGATGGCGCTCGCCGGCGCCGCCGCGCCGCCATTCGATCTGCCGGCGCATGCGAAATCCACCGGCGCTACCCTGACGCGGTCGGCGCCCGCGCTCACCCTGACCCCGGCAATTGGCGACGAATTGCGCGCCCTCGCTCATCTTGCCGGCGCTCCCGTGCCCCGGCTCACGGGCCGGGTCGTCGTGGTCACGTTTTTCGCAAGCTGGTGCCCGCCTTGCGTTGAAGAATTCCGTCATCTGAAAGCCGTTCACAGCGCCTACCCACCGGACCGATTCTCCATTCTCGCGATCAATCTGCTGGAGGATTGGGGTGGGTTGTCGAATGCCGGACGCCTGGGCCGGTTTCTCGACCGTGTGGCGCCGCCTTTCACCGTATTGCGCGGAACCGAGGCGGTTTCCCGCCGGTTTGGCGGCGTCGACCGAATTCCGACGCTGTTCGTGTTCGACCGCCAAGGCAAGCTCGCCTATCGCTTCATCCATCGGGTGAACGCCAAGAAAACCAACGTCACCGGTGATGAGCTCCGCGCGGTTATCGACGCCCTGATGTGAGGACCGGCCGCCTCAGTCGCCCTTTTGTACCGGTTTTGTTCATGATAGGTTGAGGCGTCATGCGAGATGCGCGCCCAATCCCATCATCCGACGCGGACCTGCCGGTGGAGCCCGCCCAGGCGCTGGCGCGCGGTGTCGCCCGCTTGTTCGCCGATTTGGGACAGACGGCGCTGTTCGAATTTTCCTTGCGGAACCGGCGCCGGGCCGACGTCACCGCCCTGGCCGCCGACGGCCTGTTCACAATCGCCGAAATCAAAACATCAGTCGCCGATTTCCGCGCCGACCAAAAATGGCCGGATTATCTACCCTTTTGCGACTTTTTTTATTTTGCCGTACCGACCGATTTTCCAACAGCGCTGATTCCGGACGAATGCGGCCTGATCGTGGCCGACGCCTATGGCGGGGCAATTGTCCGGGAGGCGCCGGAAGTCCGCATGAACGCCACGCGACGCCGGGCGCTCGCGCTACGCTACGGCCGGACCGCGGCGCGGCGCCTGATGCAGCACACCGACCCGGGCGGCGGGTACTAGTTGAAATCCAGGTGCGCGATGCGGAGCGCGGCCGCCGGATCAGGGGCCGCGGCGCTCGATGCGTTCCAGTTCATCCCAAAATTCCTTGAACACCTCGGTCCGGATTCGTTTTTCGGGACCGTCGCCGGTAACGCGGTCCGGATGATAGAGCCGCGCGAATGCGGTCTTGGCCTGCCGGAAGCGCCCATCCACGGGATTCCCATCTTTTCCAGCGCCGGACGGGCCGCGGCCGGATGAACCGTCGCCGGTTACGCCCGCGGGCGGATCGGCCGGCGGCGCTTCCCCGAGCCGGGCGGCCAGCCGATTTAGCTCCGATTTGTAATAGTGCACGGTGTTGTCGAGCGAGATTTCCGCATCATGCAGGGCGATGTGACATTTCCGCAGCTTGTACGCGAGCTCCGTCTCACGGCTGCGCCGCGCCTGGCGAACGATATAGGCGCCCAGCAGCACGATCAGCAGGGGAATCGAAAATGCCAGCAGATCGATCCCAGTCATAACCTGTCGTCCAGCCGTTCCGCCACGGGTCCTCGCCGCTTATTTCGCCATTCGTTGAATAGTGTTCGTCGTGCTGTACCCGGTCAAAATATCCGCCAGCACGATCTCGCCGCCCCAACTCCGCATCTGCTCCGCGCCCACGACTTCATCGACCGCGTAGTCCGAACCTTTGATCAGCACGTCGGGGCGCAATGCGTCGATCAGGTCGAGCGGCGTTTCCTCATGAAAGATCACGACAAGATCCACCACCGCGAGCGACGCCAGAACCGACGACCGGCTGCCCTCGCTTTGGATCGGCCGGTCGGGACCCTTCAGGCGGCGCACCGACGCATCGCTGTTCAGCCCCACCACCAGCCGATCGCAGGTCGCCTTTGCCTGTTTGAGGAGCGATACGTGGCCGGGGTGCAGGAGATCGAAACACCCATTGGTGAAGCCGACCCGCCATCCCTGCCGGCGCCAGGTGCCGGCGCGATCGATCAGCGTTTCCGCCGCGACGACTTTCGCCTCCGCGTCCATGAATTCGGAGGCGTGCAGCGCGGCCAGAATTTCGTTCGAATGCGCGACCGCCGTGCCGACCTTGCCGACGACGACGCCGGCCGCAACATTCGCAAGCTGGGCCGCTTCCGGCGCTGATGCCCCCGCCGCCATGGCAGCGGCAAGCACCGCGATTACCGTGTCGCCCGCGCCCGAAACATCAAAGACCTCGCGCGCCCGCGCGGGGAAATGATGCGCCTCATCCTGGGTGACCAAGGACATCCCGCGTTCGCTGCGGGTCGCCAAAATTGCGGCGACATCGAAATCCGCGATCAGTTTACGGCAGGCCGCGATCACATTTTCGTCCGAGTCGGTCGGCATCGCCGTCGCGGCCGCTAATTCCTGCCGGTTCGGCGTCAGCATCGAGACGCCCCGATAGCGGCCGAAATCCTGTCCCTTCGGGTCGACGATGACGGGAATTCCGGCATCCTTCGCCAAGGCTATGAGGTCTTGCAGGAACGGCGCCTCGAGCACACCCTTGCCGTAATCCGACAGCACCATCACCGTGTTACCCGCCGCCTGCAACGCGGCGCGGGCATCTTCGAGCATGGACGCCTGCTCGGTCGCGCTGATCGGCTCGGTGGTCTCCCGATCGGAGCGCAAAAGTTGCTGTCCGCCGGCGACGAAACGGGTCTTGATGCTGGTCTGCCTGCCGGGAATCGACAACAGCCGCGGCGTGACCTTGGCCTCGCGGGTGACGAGCTTGGCGAGTTCGCGGCCCGCCCGGTCGATGCCGATCACGGCGGCCAGGTCGCATGCGGCACCAAGCGCGGTCAAATTGCGCAACACGTTGCCGACGCCACCCAGCATTGCAATTTCCCGTTGCTCCGCCAGCACGGGAATCGGCGCTTCCGGCGACACCCGATCGACCGTCCCTTCCACATAGCGGTCCAGCATGAGATCGCCCACGCAGACGACGCGCGCGTCCTGCAAGCGGGAAAGCAGCTCGGAAAGTTGAGACATATCGTTCATGCAATCCCTCGCAACCGACGCCCCGGGCTTCCCCCGGACAGGACCCCGCCCCGGCCGCACGGCGGCCACTGTTCGGGGCTCCGGAATGCCCCGTCGCTAGCCGATTGCGGGTTCGGTTGCAACCTTAACATACCCGCCCATCCTGCACCGCTCCCGTTTGAAGGAGACGGCGTTCGCCGCCATGCAGGACAAGCGCCGTCAGCCGGCCGGTCCAAACGGCGCCCGTATCGACATTGATGCGGTTGAATCGAAACTCCGCCGCATCGATCGGTGTGTGGCCATGCACGACCACAACCCCATGGTCGTCGGGGGACGACAGGAACGGCTCCCGAATCCAGACAAGATCGTCGACGCTTTGCTCCGCCAAGGGCACACCCGGGCGGATCCCCGCATGCGCGAACACGTAGTCCCCTTCGCGATGAACCGGCAGCAGGTTCTCGAGGAACGCCCGGTGCGCCGCCGGCAGGCTGGCGTTCAACGCCTGCCGCATCGTGCCGAGCTTGCCGAGTTCGGCCGCCCCGCCATGCCGTATGTCCGCCGCCGAGACGCCGTAACTGGCCGCCGTCTCCCGGCCGCCATTCCTCAGCCAAAGCCTCCCGGCCGCGGGATCGGCGAGGAATTTCAGCATCAGATCCTCGTGATTCCCCATCAGGAAAACCGCCTCGAACCCCGCCGGAGGGCCGCGGCGGAGCCGTTCAATCACGGCCGCGCTCTCCGGCCCCCGGTCCACGTAATCGCCGAGGAAGACGAGAAGCTTGCGGGATTCCGGTGCCTCCGCCGCATCCGCCAGGATGCGCCCCTGGAGTTCCGCCAGCAGTCCATCGCATCCATGAATATCGCCGACCGCATAGATCCGGGTATCGGCGGGCGCATGGCAGGAGATCGTTTCGGGTATGGGCCACATTGTGGAACGGCGTTTCGCTCGCGTTGCGGAGGGGATTTCGATCCGGTGACAGTACCAAATGCCACCACCGTTAACCTAGCGTAAAGGGCTTTAATCCTACTATATGCGCCGCTTTGACGCCCGCTTTCGGCGCGTTTCCGTGCACTCCGAGGAACCGGATGAACCTGACCCAAGAACAGGCCGAGCAATCGACCGTCAGCCAGGAATACCTTCTGCTGAATTACGTCCAACGGCTGGAACGGCATCGCGACGGCCGGCGCGGAATCCACATCCATTTGTCGAACCTTCGCGACCACAACCGCCGGAATCACCATCTGCGGGTCGCCGGCAACACCTTCGAAGGGCTGGTTCAGCAATTCGACGGGCAGATGTTTTCGCTCAACAATGGCGATCTCGTCTTCGTCTGCAAGGGCGCAAGCGTCGAGGACATGGACGACGCGGTGATGCGGTTGCGGTACCTGTTCAGCGACGACCCGCTGGCGATGACCGACGTCGCCGACAATTTCTCCACCTGGTACAACGTGGAAGCGCAATACGACGAGTTCCTGGTGCTCGCCAAAGATCTCTACGACCATGAACAGGCGCGCCAGCAGCGCCTCAAGGTCCGCGCCCAGCAATGGGGCGAAACGACGACACAAGGATCGCAGCGGCCGATCACGCCGGCGCAACTCGGCAAGCTCGAGGAATTTTTGCAGAGTGCGGATTTATCGAGCTTTATCCGGCGCCAGCAATGCTGCGCCATGTCCAAGGAATTGCAGCCCAAGCCGATCTTCAAGGAGCTGTACATCTCGATCGACGAGTTGGCGGCCACGGTTTTGCCGGGGGTCAACCTGTCCGCCAATCGCTGGCTGTTTCAGCATCTCACACGAACGCTCGACAAGCGCTTGCTCAAGATGCTCGCCCGCGCCGACGATTCGGACCTGCATGCCTCCTTCAGCATCAACATGAATGTCAGCACGCTGTTGTCGCCCGATTTCCTGGATTTTGATTCGCAGCTTCGCATGGGCGGGCGCGGGACGATCGTCGTCGAATTGCATTTGATCGACGTCTTTTCCGATCTCGCCGAATACACCTTTGCCCGCGACTTCTTGCGTGAAAAAGGGTATCGAATTTGCCTCGACGGCGTCGCGCCGGCGAGCCTGCGGTTCGTCGATCGGGCCGCCTTGGGCGCGGACCTGCTCAAACTGACCTGGTCGGAGGAACTCGCCAGCGACGCCGAGGATGGCGGCTGGCTCGAAGATTTCAAGACAATCGTGGAAAAGAGCGGCGAAGCCCGCGCCATTTTGTGCCATTGCAACGATGCGGCGGCGGTCCGCTTCGGCCAGTCAATGGGCATCACCATGTATCAGGGCCGGTTCCTCGACTCGGCCTTGCATGAAGTGGCCCGCTTCGGCATCGCAAGCGCGCTTAAATTGTAGCGTTTCGCGACGCTTCATCCCGGCGGCCGCAGACCCCTTCAATCCAGACCTAACCGCGCGGCGCGTGCTTGTTCAGAATGCGCTGCAGCGTTCGCCGGTGCATCTTCAGCCGGCGCGCGGTTTCCGATACGTTTCGATCGCACTGTTCGAAGACACGCTGGATATGCTCCCACCGCACCCGGTCGGCCGACATCGGATCCTCGGGCGGCGGCGGCAGCGGCCGTTCCGTCTCCAGCAGCGCCGCCGCAACGATGTCGGCGTCCGCCGGCTTCGGCAGGTAATCGACCGCTCCCGCTTTCACCGCGCGGACCGCGGTCGCAATGTTGCCGTAGCCGGTCAGGATGACGATACGAATATCCGCACGGGCCGCGCGCAAGGCATGCACCACTTCCAGCCCGTTGCCGTCGGTCAGCCGCAAGTCGACAACCGCATAGGCGGGGGGATTCTCCGACCCCAACTCGATGCCTTCGGCCACGCTGGCGGCGACGATCGCCTTGAAACCGCGCTGCTCCATTGCCCGGGCCAGACGATTGCGAAGCGGTGCGTCGTCATCAACGATCAGTAGCCGGCGATCGCCCACGGCGGATCCATCGTGCATGAGCGATGCCTCGTCTTCCGTACCCGATTTGTGTCAGTCAAGAATAGCTCGCGGCCAGCGAATGACAACCTCGGCGCCCCCCTTGTTCGCAAAGCCGAGTTCCGCGCCGGTGCGTTCGAGCAATGTTTGGGCGATGAAGATGCCGAGCCCCATATGCTCTTCGTCATCGCCGCGGGTCGAGATGAACGGCTCCCCGATCATCGACATGACTTCCGCCGGGAACCCCGGCCCATCGTCGCTGATCTTGATCTGAATTGTATTTTCATCCCAGTCCGACTGTACCGTGACCCGGGCGCCGGCGAATTGCACCGCGTTTTGAATCAACGTGCCAAGCCCGCTGAGAATTTCCGGGCTGCGCGCGATCACAGGTTCGTCGATTTGCGCCGCGTCCTCAACGCCCGTGGCAATTTCGATTTCAACCGGACCGCCGCGATAAGGCTCCGCCGCGATCTCGGCCAAATGCGACAGCCGCTGACGCTCGAACGGCTCGCCGCCGCCGGTTTCCGGTGTTTGGGCCAGTCCCGCAAGAATTTGGCGGCAGCGATCCGATTGGCTCAGCAGCAATTCGACATCCTCGGCATGGGGGCTGCTGTCGGGAATTTCCCGCGACAACTCCTTCGCGACCACCGCGATCGTCGCCAGTGGCGATCCCAGCTCGTGCGCCGCCGCCGCCGCGAGCGCCCCCAGCGCGGACAGCCGCTGCTGGCGCGCGAGCGAAATCTGCGTTGCGGCCAACGCGTCCGACATGCGCCGCGATTCTTCGGCGACCGACCAGACATACGCCGAGATGAATACCGACGCGACGGCCAGCGCGGTCCAAATGCCGAGGACGTAAACCAGCGGCAGGTCGAGCGCTTCAGGCGCCCAAGGCAACGGCAACCCGAACATCGCGAGCACCGATATGCTGGCAACCGCGAGCAAGGTCAGGGTGATCGTGGCGCCGCGCGACAGGATCGTGGCCGACACGACGACCGGCGCGATGATCAAGATGGCGAAGGGATTCTGCAAGCCGCCGGTCAGGTAGAGCAGCAGCGCGAGTTGTACCACGTCGAAACCGAGCAGCATGGCCGCCGCCCGGTTGCCGATCCGCCGCCGGGCCAGGGCACGGTGCGCCAACGGCAGATTCGACGCGGCGAGCGCCCCAATCACGCCAAGGCAAAGCATCAGCGGCAGCGAAAACCCGAGACCGAAGTGAACCGTGAGAACGGTCACGGTCTGCCCCGCCGCCGCCACCCAGCGGATCATGATCAGTGTCCGCAGGCGCAGTCGGACGCCTCCGATGCCGCCGAGTTGCGGCAGCCGGCCCCGCTTTTGCGGCTTTAATTCACGGTCCTCGCTCATCCCCGATAAGGCAGCATGACGCGGCGTTTTGCGCAAGGTCGCGCGGCGCATTCCCCCCTTGCCAAGTTTCAACCGACGGCCCATATAGCGCCGATGCCCGTCACATCCGTCATCGAGGTCCGTAACCTCATCAAGCAGTTCGGCGGCGTCACCGCGATCGATAATATAAGTTTCACGGTCGAGTCCGGCAGCATGACCGCGCTGCTCGGCGCGAACGGCGCCGGCAAGACGACGACCATTGCCATTCTGCTCGGTCTCGTGCTGCCGAGCGCGGGAAGCGTGGCGGTACTCGGTCACGACATGCGCCATCAGCGCTATCGCGCGCTGGCGCGCATGAATTTTTCGTCGCCGTATTTCGACCTGCCGCAGCGGCTGACGGTTCGCGAAAACCTTTCGGTCTACGCGCGGCTCTACGGCGTGCGGCGCGCCGCCGCGCGCATCGCCGACCTTGCCGCCGAGCTCGACCTCGAGGATTTGATCGACCGGCCGTTTCGCGGCCTGTCCTCCGGCCAGAAGACCCGGGTCCTGCTGGCAAAGGCGCTGCTCAACGATCCCGAATTGCTGCTGCTCGACGAGCCCACGGCCAGTCTCGACCCGGATTCCGCCGATTGGATCCGCACCTATCTGAAACGCTTCCAGACCCGGACCGGCGCGACGATACTCCTCGCCAGTCACAATATGACGGAGGTCGAACGGCTCTGCGATACGGTGCTGATCATGCAGCGCGGTCAGATCGCGGACCGCGGCGCGCCGGGCGCGCTGATCGATCGGCACGGCCGCGATACGCTGGAGGAAGTCTTTCTCGACATCGCGCGCGGCACCGGCAAGGCGGCGAACGGGGCGGCGGCGTGAGCCCGGACGGCTCTCCTGGCGCCCCGCTTGGCGGGGCGGTGCAACGCTGCGGCGCCCTGGTGCTGCGCTATCTCTATCTGCTGAAGGGGTCGTGGCCGCGCATTCTCGAACTCGCCTATTGGCCCAGCATTCAGATCGTCCTGTGGGGCCTGATCTCGAAGCACTTCTTTGGCCATTCCTCGGCGGTCGTGGAGGCCACCGGCGCGCTGCTTGCCGCGGTTTTGTTATGGGACGTCCTGTTCCGCGGCCAACTGGGATATTCGATCTCGTT
The DNA here is from genome assembly GCA_029861675.1 of Alphaproteobacteria bacterium. Next base: position 2,281 of record JAOTYV010000039.1, on the reverse strand, counting down.
TCTCGAAGAGCTGTGGTCACGCAACCTCGGCCAGCTGTTCATCAGCCCGCTCAGACCCTATGAGTTCGTGCTCGCCCTGATCACCATCAGCCTCGTGCGCACCCTGGTCGGTGTGATCCCGGCGGCCTTGCTTGCGATTCCGCTCTATGGGTATTCGATCTTCGAACTCGGGCTGCCGTTGCTCGCCTTCTTCGTGAATTTGCTGATGACCGGCTGGGCGCTCGGCCTTCTCGTGACCGCGCTGCTGCTGCGCGTCGGGCTTGGCGCGGAAAGCGTGGTCTGGATGGCGTTGTTCCTGATCGCGCCGACCAGCGCGATCTACTACCCGGTGAGCGTGCTGCCGGAGTGGCTGCAAATCGTCGCCTGGGCCCTGCCGCCCGCCTATGTGTTCGAGGGAATGCGCGGCATTCTGTTCGACGGCGTCATCCGGATGGATTTCCTCGGCGCGGCGTTCGCCCTCAACCTTGCCTATTTGTTGTTGGGCGCGGGTGTCTTCATGTGCGCGTTCCACGCCGCGCGCCGGCGCGGCCTGCTGCATCAGTCGGGCGAATAGGGCGTTTCCGGATCGGCGTCGCGGCACGCCAGAGCGCCGCGCAGGACGCCAAGCGCCAGCATCGCGCCGCACCCGGCGCCGCTGCCGGGATCGAGATCGAGCAGCGCTTCCTTCTCCAGACGCGAGAGCAACCGGGCATGCGCATCGCCGGCTTCCCGATGGCCGACAATGCAATGATCGAGCGCGGCCCCGTCGAGTTCGTGCAGCACCGCCGCCGCCGCGGTCGCCGCGAAACCGTCGAGCACCACCGGTACCCGCGCCATCCGCGCGGCGAGGATCGCGCCCGCGACCGCCGCCAATTCATGGCCGCCGAGGCACCGCAACCGCTGCAGCGCATCGCCCGCCCCGGCGTGCCGCGCGACCGCGGCCGCGATCACCGCCTCCGTATCGGCCGGCCCGACATCCGGCAATCGCCAATCGCCGGGCGCACCGCCGAACAGGCCGCAGCAGAGCGCGGCAGCGCTGATCCGCGTGCCGGCGCCCATGGCGGCCACGCACAACAGTTCGACGCCGTCTTCGACCGCCATCATGCCGTAAGCCAACGCGGCGGCGCAGTCCGGATCGCTCAACGCCGGCACCGCCCGGAAGTCGGCGGTCGGCCGGTCGAGCGCCATTTCATAGACCCGCAAATCGCTGTCCTGCATCCGGCACAGCGCGTTCGCCGGCGCCGCGCCGCTTCGATAGGCCTCGATCCGCGCGGCAACCGGCGCAACCGCCCCGGGCGCGATTCCATGCGCCCCCGCAAAGATAGCGAGGCGCGGCCGGTCGAGCCGCGGCACGCCGCCCTGCCACGACGCGAGCCAGTCGCCGAGAACGTCCAGCAGCGCCGGCGCGCCGGCCGGCGCCCGCTCCGGCGCGGCCGCCCCGGGCAGGCCGGTCAGCAGGCCGCGGATTTCATTGAGCGAGGATTGGGACGATTGCGTCGGTGCGGTCATGCGGCGTTCGGTCGTTGCGTCAAGTCGGTGGAGTGTGTCTTGCATAACGCAAGCGCGGGGGCGGTGCCATGCCGTTCGCGCGCGGCCGCACACAATTGTCATTCTAACGACTCTGGCGATCCGCCCGCCGGGCCGCTATAAGCAAGTTTTTCGCCTTCTTGCAGGGAACCGAGATGACAACGACCGAAACACGCTGGTGGTGGGTCCGCCACGCCCCGGTGCAGGGGCCGAACCATCATATCTATGGCCAGCGGGACCTCGACGCCGACACGTCCAACATCGCAATTTTCGAGGCGCTCGCCCGCTATCTGCCAACCAGCGCGGTCCTGGTGAGCAGCGATCTCGCGCGGACGCAGCAAACCGCGGACGCCATCGCGGCAGCCGGACTGGCGCTGCCGAAGCCAATCCTGGATCCGGCGCTGCGGGAGATACATTTCGGTGACTGGCAAGGTGTCCGGCGCGACGAATTTCGCAGTTCCCGGGGCGAGAAACACGGACAATTCTGGCTCGCGTCGGCGGGCGAACGCGCACCGAACGGCGAGAGCTTTCTGGACCTGGTGGCCCGCGTCGCCCCGGCAATCGACCGGCTGACCGAAGATCATGCGGGCCGCGACATCATTTGCACCGCGCATGGTGGAACCATCAAGGCGGCGCTGTCCTATACCTTGGGGATCGATCCGGAATCGGCGCTCGCCTTCGCCACCGACAATTGCGCGGTTACCCGTCTCGATCATCATTCCGAACCCGGCCGGGGCGTCTGGCGCGCGGTAACGGTCAACCGCACGCCGCTCTA
>JAOTYV010000038.1 GCA_029861675.1 Alphaproteobacteria bacterium | reverse complement strand
GCAGCGCCGCGATCTCATCCGGTGACAGGCCCAGCTCACCGAGGATATCGTCGGTATGCGCGCCCAACTCCGGCGCCCCGCGCGGTCCGGCCGTCGGTGTCCCCTCGAAACGGGCGGCGGTGCGCGTTTGGCGAAGGCGGCCCGCCTGGGGATGCTCGGTCTCGATCAGGATATCGTTTTCAAGAATCTGTGGGTGGCCGACCAATTCAGTGCGCGTCAGGACCGGGGCACACGGCACGCCCGCGGCCTCGAGCCGTTGCAGCCAATCCTCCGTTGTCCGGTCGACCAACGCGCTCTGGGTCAGCGAAAGCCGGTCGTCGATGTTGAGATCCCGCAACTCCATCGTGGCAAATCGCTCGTCCTCCAGCCATTCGGGGTGGCCGACCGCGCCGCACAGGGCGGCCCATTGCGCGTCCGACATCACCGAGACGCTCATATGACCATCCTTGGTCTCGTAGATCAGGTCGATGTAGCTGGCGGCGCGCTGCGGCGGCACCGTTTTGCCGACATAGGTCTGCCCGCCCATATCCGACGACCACAGGAAGGCCAGCACCGAATCCAGCATGGACAGCCGCACATGCTGCCCCTCGCCGGTCCGCGTGCGGGACAGCAAGGCGGCGGTGATCGCCTGCGCCGCGGTCAGGGCGGTCACCTTGTCCGGTACGATGGTGCGCACCAGCCGCGGCCGTTGCTCGTCCGACCCGCCCTGGATCGATGCCAGGCCGGAAACCGCCTGGATAATCGGGTCATATGTCGGCTTTCCGGCATAGGGACCCTTCTCACCAAAGCCGCTGATCGAGACATAGACCAGCGACGGGTATGTCGCCCGCAAATCGGCCGCCCCGATGCCGAGCCGCTCGACCACGCCGGGCCGGAAATTCTGCAGCACGACGTCCGCGCCGCCGGCCAATCGAAAGAGCAGCTCCCGCCCGAGATCCTGTTTTAAATCAAGGGTGATCGATCGTTTGTTGCGGTTGTTGTTGAGGAAACTGGCGGACAGTCCGCCGCTTCGGTTGCCGGCCTGGCGCGTCTGATCGCCGCGGCCCGGCAGTTCCACCTTGATCACATCTGCCCCCTGATCGCCGAGCAACATGGCGCAGAGTGGGCCCGAGATCATGGTGGTCAGATCGATAACACGAAATCCGTCGAGCGGTCCGGGCATGGGCAGTTCCTTCGAAGCCTATCGCCGTCAGCCTAGACCGCGAGGCGGCGCGGGGGCAATTCTTGGGCGAATTACGGCGGTGACAAAACGCGATACCACGGGGATTGAATGCACCGTCGCCGTAAACCGGTCAACGAAGGCGGCAGGCGCCGCCTAGCTTTGCATCAAGCCGCGCAAGCGGGCGGCATTGCCGCCGCCGGGAAAAACACGATCATCGACTGCGCGCGCCGGCAACCCCAGATGATCGACCAGCACGGCCTTGAACAGCGCCCGCATATCGGTCGTTGGGGCCAGATCACGGTTTTCGTATAGCCGCCCGGTGCTCAATCCCGGCCACCGCGCGACCACCCGGCCGCCCGCCACGGAACCGCCGAGCAGGAAGGCCACGCCGGCGGTGCCATGATCGGTGCCGCCGGTACCGTTGGGCCGCACCGTGCGGCCGAATTCGCTCACCACGACCACCGCCGTGCGATTCCAGACCGGTTCCATGGCCGCGCGCAACGCGACGAGCCCGTCTGCCAGGGCACCCAGATTTCGCGCCAACCGCCCGGTCAGCACCCCCTGCTGCGCGTGCGTATCCCAGCCGCCGGCCTCCAGAACGGCGATGCGCGGCCCCCGCGGGTTGGCCAGCAACCGGCCGACATTCTTGACGACGTGCCGCAAGACGCGGGCGCCGCGCGGCCGCTTCCGGCGATCGCCCTGTCCCATGATTTCGTCGCTCATGTCCTGCGCCTGGATCGCCTCGCCAAGGGCCGGCGCCAACACAGGGTCGCCGGCATAGAGCGTCTGCAAGCGCGACAGGAAATCGTCCTGCAACGGCGGCAGGACCCGCGGCGCCCAGGCGCCGACCGGCACGTCCCCCCGCAAGATCAATGGCACGGCATGGCCAACCGCAAGACCGAGCCGCCGTTCGAACTCCCCGAAAAGCCCCAGCGCCCTGTTGAGCCATCCGTCCTGGACGCCGCGCGGCAAGGCCGCGCCACTCTCCAACAGGTCCTGTCCCTCGAAATGAGAGCGTGCACGATACGGTGTCGCGACCGCATGCAGCACCGCCAGCTCGCGCGCCCGGAACATCTTTTCAAGCGGCAAGAGCGACGGATGCAGGCCGAAGCGGCCATCGAGATCCAACGCGCCATTGTCCCGGCCCGGATCGGCAAAGGCGAGCGCACCCCGCAGCGTATGGTAGTCGCGGTCGCCATAGGGCGGCACCGCGGCCAGCCCGTCGAGCCCGCCCCGCAAAAGCAGGACGACAAGACGGCGGTCGGTCGGCGCACCGGCCAGGGCGACCGGAATCGCGCCCGGCAGCGCGGTAATGAGCCCACCGGAACCGAGTCCCCTGAGAACGCGTCTACGGCTTACCATGCCTACCTCCGCTGAAATTCCGAACTCGCCAGGATTGTCGCGATCGCATCGACGCGCCCCGGCGCCGCCCGCACCGCGCGACGCAGCGCCTTCCCGGCGACCGGACCGACGGTTTCCGCAAGCAGCGCCTCCGGGTTGCCTACCCTGGCGATCTTGCGCGCGACCATCATCGACAACTCGGCGCGTTTCAGGACCGATTCCGGGCTGATCCAATGTGCCGCCTCGTCGGGCCAGCCGGCCGGCGACGGCGCGCGGAACGGCATCTGCCCCATCAAACGCAATGGCGCGATCAGTTTGCGGACATCGCCATCCTTTCTGGTCATGCGCATGCCGATGGCGCGCATGACCGATACGACGAAATCGTTCGGTGTCTTGACCTTCGCCAAGGGATCGGCCCAGGCCTCGTCGGCGTCCGCCACTGCCCGCGTCATCGCGGCCAAATCCCCTTCCGTCTCCAGGAAGACCCGGGCGAGCCGTGCGACGACCCGCTCGGGCGGCGAATCGGCGATAAAATGGCGCGCCAGCTTGAAGGCGACATGCCGCGCGGTCGATGGATGCCGCGCGATGGCCCGCAGGGCGGTCTCGGCTTCCTCCTCGCCCGCCTCGCCATAGCGTCTTCCGAGAAATGTCTTGGCCCCTGGTTCGTGGGCCGCGGCCCGAAACGCAAACGCGCCCGCCGTCACGCGGCGGCCGCGTCCGACCGACCATCCGGTCAGCATCTTGGCCAGCGCGATCACATCCGGCTGGCCATAGCCGCCATTCACGCCGAGCGTGTGCAGTTCCAATATCTCGCGCGCCAGATTTTCGTTAAGACCCTTGTTGCGCCGGCGGCCGGCAGGGGAATTCGGCCCGATCGACTGCAAATTATCCAAATAGGCCAGCATCGCGGGATGGCGGGTGGACGCCAGCAGCATATCGGCGAAGCTGCCTGTGACATGCGGCCGGATCGCTTCCCGTTCGAACGGCCCCGCAAGCGCCTTTAACACGGGCTTGCGGGCGGAAACGGTGAAATGGTTCGACCAAAATACGGTCAACCTTTCGCGGATCGGATCCTCGGAGTCGATTTGCGCCTGGGTGCGCGCCGCGGCTTCGGCAATGAATTGCCGCTGGAGCCATTTCCGGAAAATCTTGCGCTTGGCCTCGTCCTTGCGGTCCTTGCGGCCCTTGAAGAAGTCGTTGGCGATTTCGCGGCTGGATGGCAAATGCGCAAGCGCCGGCACCGCCCGCGCCGGCCCGATCTGGTTCTCGACCCAGCCGCGCGGATCGCCCTTGATCCGCGCCAGATCGCCCGACCGCGCGCCGAGCCCGAACCGGTTGGCCGCGATGAATGCATTCTTCAGCGTCATGGCATCAACCGTTGTTCCATGCCTCAAACGACCATTATGGCGACGGATTTATTTACCGCACCTTAAGGCGTCAATGACGCAAAAGTAACGTAACATATTGTAATATAGTGTAACGCGCGCCGCCCTTACCGCACCGGTTTTTCACCGCGCACGGTGGTGCGGTGCATGCGGCGGCGGGCACCCTCCTCATCGAACGGCATCGCCTTGTGCACCGAATTTCGATTGTCCCAGATGATCAGATCGCCCGGTGTCCATTTGTGGATGTAGACGAATTCCGGCCCGGTCGCGAATGCCATCAATTCGGCGATCAATGCCTGGCTCTCCGCCTCGTCTTCGCCGACGAAATTCCGCGTGTAGATTTCGGAAACAAACAGTGCCTTGCGGTCGTTCTCGGGATGGCGGCGCACCGCCGGATGGACGACCGGCGGCGTCATCGCCTTCTGCGCCTCGGTCAGCGGCGGCCGATGATCCTGCCGGCGCTGGTGGTTCCAGACGTAGTCATGCGTCGCATCGCGCGCTTCCAGCCACCTTTGGCGGTCCGCGGGCAGCGCCTCGAAGGCGGCGGACATGCTGGCGAAAGCGGTCTCGCCACCCTCCTCCGTGCATTCCAGACAATGGAACAATGAGCCCAGGCTCGGCTCCGCCATGTAGGAAAGATCCGAATGGTACTGTTTCGAGCCGCCATAGGCGCCGACGTGCTGCCCGTTCTCGACGATGTTGGAGACCACGAAAATCTCGGGATGGCCATCGAGGCAGAACTGGTTCAACACGTGGTTTTCCAGCGGGCCGAACCGGCGGCTGAACGCAATCTGCTGTGCCGGCGTGACGGTTTGCTCGGGCAGCACCAACACCGACCGATCGGCCAGTTCGCGGCGCAACCGCTGAAACAGCTCGTCGTCCATCGGCTGGGCCAGGTCCACGCCGTCTACCCGCGATGCGATATGCGGGGTGAGCGGCGTAAAGGTGAAATTGTCGTTTCTCAAGCCAGCGGCGGCGGACATGGGTAAGCCTCTCAGTGTGCAAATTCGGTGACGGCGGATCCCGTAATTCTACCGCCGAATATTCGGGGCGAAAAGAATGTCTAGCCTTGTTTGTCGCGTTTGCGGTCCTGCGCATCCGGCCCGCGCAACAGGAATACCAACGGCAGCAACAGCAGCATTAAGATCGTCATCAACCGGAAATCGTGCAAATAGGCGATGAATTCCGCCTGCTTGTCGATTACGCGATCGAGGCTGAGCACGCCCTGCACCTGTTCCATGTTCCAGCGATCCGGCAGCGAAAAATGCTGGAAGCGTTCGTTGTATTCGCTGATGTTCTCCGTCAGGGTCGCGCGCGCGCTCTGCGTGCTGCGGGCAAGCTGGCCGACCAGTACCGAGACGCCGACGCTGGAACCGAGACGCCGCGCGAGACTCAAGACGCTTGTGCCGTCCGAGCGCATCGACGTGGACATGCTCTGGAAGGTAACGGTGGTGATCGATACGGCGAGGAAGCCGAAGCCGAAGCCCTGAATAAAGGTAACAAGCATCACCGAGAAGGCATCCACCTCCGGCGTGAATTGCGACAGCAGGAATGTTGACGCCGCAATCATGATCACGCCAAGCCCGACAAAGGGCTTCGGCGGATACCGCAACAACAGCGCCCCGGCCAGCAACGACGACGCCATGGTGCCGAATCCGCGCGGCATCATCACGAAACCGGTCGTCAGCACCGGATAGCCCATGTGCTGCTGCAGGATCGGCGGCAACAGGCCGGCATAGCCGAAAACCATGAAATTGAGCAGGAATCCAAGCAAGAGGCCGATCAGGAAATCCCGATTCTTGAGCACCGCCGGATTGAGATAGGCGTTGCGCGCGGTCAGGACGTGGACTGTGAAGACGTACACGGTACACAGCGTGATCGCGCCGAGGACGATAATGAACGGCGAATCGAACCAGTCGTGCCGCTGCCCCTGGTCGAGCATGAGCTGAAAGGCGCCGATCGCGATGCTGAGGAAGATGAAGCCGAAGAAATCGAATTTCTTGGCACGGCCATCGCGCCCTTCCGGCACGTAGCGCGCGATCATCAGCACGGCGAGCAAGCCGAGCGGCACATTGGTGAGAAACACATACCGCCAGCTAAAGAATTCGGTCATGACGCCGCCCAGGATCGGACCGACGATGATACCGCTCATGCGGCCCGTCGTGAGCCAGCCGAAGGCGGTTCCCTGCTGTTCGCGCGGAAAAGTGGCGAGCACGACCTGCATCAGGAGCGGATTGAAGCCGGCGCCGAAGAAACCCTGAATGAACCGCCAGAAGATGATTTCGGTCAATGAATCCGACTGCGCAATCAGGATCGCCGAGATACTGAAGCCGATAATGATGGCAATGAACAAACGCTTGCGGCCGACCCGCCGGCTGAGCCAGCCATAGAGCGGCGTGAAAATTGCCGACGCCACGAGATATGCCGTCAGGATCCAGGAAATCTCGGTCAAGGTCGCGGACAGCACCCCCTGCATGCGCGGCAGCGCGATACTGACCGCAAAGGTGTCCATCCCGGTCAGCATGCCCGCCGGGAGAATACCCAACGCCACCGCAATCCTTTGGCGCGGCGTCAGAGTGTGCTCCGTTGCGGCGGCTGTCATATGGCGGGAAGCCAATCCTCAGGAAATTCGAATACATCATAATAGCGGGGAAGCGCAGCAAACGCATAGCCGCACGGAATAGGGACTGGAATAAGCCAATTATACCGCGTTATTGCGGGCATATTCGTTGTCGTCGGGCGCACGCTCAGCGAATCGCAGTCTCGGATCCATTATAGGAAACCCGATGCGGCCCCCGCCGTAGTGTAATTACAACCGCCTCGGCCACGCAATTCAAACGCACCGGGAAGCCCGATACGCCGACACCGCGGGTGGTGTAACCGATCATGTCGCCGCGCCGCCAGATGCCCCGCGCAAGATCGCGCTCCGTGTGCAATCCCGTAATCAGCGGACGCCCTCCCGGCAAACAGACCTGGCCACCGTGGGTGTGTCCGGTCAAATACAGCCGATGATGGCGCCGCGCCGCCTCCGCGGCTTCCGGCGAATGCGCCAATGCAAGACCGAAGCCTTCATCTTCAATGCCGAGCGCCCTATCCGCGTGTTCGGTGTGGAAAACATGGACGTCGTCTACGCCGGTAACGAACATGCGTCCATTACCGCGGGACAGGCTAATCCGCTCATTCACCAGGACCCGAACGCCCAGCCCTTCCACGGGATCGACCATCGCGGCGCAATCATGGTTTCCCAATACCGCAAGAATGCCATCCCGTGCGCTGATACCCGCTACCATATACGCGAACTGCTTCAACACCGGCTCAAGCGGTGCGGTGTAGTCGTCCCGGATATCCCCGGTAATGACGCACAGATCGGCAGCGCAGCCGGCAACCTGACGCACCGCGGCCATCGCCGCTTCTTCGACATAATCCAGATGCAAGTCGGACAGATGCAATATTCGGTAGCCGTCGAACTCTTCGGGCAAATCGGCAAAATGTATCGACAGGTCGCTCATCTCGACCATCGCCGCCCGCGACGCCAGGAACCGCGCCGGGGGCGTGGCGTCCAGAACGCGATAAAGTCGCCGGGCGGTTTGATAGACCGGGCTGAAATACCGGCTGTACCAAGGACCGCCGGGGAAATTCGCCTCCATTGCATCGCGCCGGGCGCGCCATGCCCGGCGCGCCGCAAGCGTCTCGGCGCTATGGCCGAATGCCTCATCGCGCATGGGCTATCCGCTGCGTCTATCGAAGGAATAACGTAGCGGCGGCTGCCACTTTGATCGGATCAAAATTCACGTGCCCTATTTACTCATGCCGCGTACGGCAATTCGGCAATCCGCCGGAAGGCGTTTGCACGGCCGCATCCTACCCCGGACGCCGGTCACCGCAAGGTAGATTTTGGTTTACGGGACCCGCTTTAATGGCGACAGTTCCAGGGTCATCCCTTGAGGAATAACCCGATGTCAAAAAGCGATTTCGACCCCTTCGCCAGCGCGACCCAACTGGCTTCGGCGATCCGGGAAGGTGCGCTTTCGGCCCAGCATGCGCTCGAGGGATATCTCGACCGTGTCGATCGCTTTAACCCGGACCTCAATGCGATCATATTCTCCGATCGCGACGGCGCGCGCCGCCGGGCCCGTGAGCTCGACGAAATGGCGGGCCGCGATGAATGGCAAGGACCGCTGCACGGCGTTCCGATGACCATCAAGGAGTCCTTCGATATCGCCGGCATGCCAACGACCTGGGGTGTGCCGGCGTTGAAGGACAATATCGCCAAGACCAACGCCCTCGCGGTGGACCGGCTGCAAGCGGCCGGCGCGGTCATCTTCGGCAAGACCAACGTGCCGCTGCTGCTGGCCGATTGGCAAAGTTTCAACGAAATCTACGGCGTCACCAACAATCCATGGGACCTGACCAAGAGCCCGGGCGGCTCGTCCGGCGGCTCGACGGCAGCCTTGGCGGCGGGGTTGTCGGGCCTCGATACCGGCAGTGATATCGGCGCCTCGATCCGCAATCCCGCGCATTACTGCGGCGTGTTCGGCCACAAACCGAGCTACGGTGTCTGTCCGCCACTGGGCCAGGCGCTTCCCGGTGTCGTTACCCCGGCGGATATTTCCGTCATCGGACCGCTGGCGCGCAGCGCGACCGATCTTGCCATCGCGCTCGACGTCATGGCCGGCCCCGCGCCGCAGGAATCCGTCGGCTACAGGCTCGATCTGCCACCGCCGGGAAAAACCGAATTCGGGGACTTCAAGGTCGCGGTCATGCTGTCCGATCCTAATTCGGAGGTCGATGCCGAACTGACCGACACGCTGCAGGCGCTCATCGAAAAGATCGCCGCCGCCGGCGTGACCGTGGACGATGCCGCCCGGCCCGATATCGATACGGTTCGGGCGCATGCGCTCTACGTCTCGCTGCTCCGGGCGGCCACGTCTTCCCGGTTAAGCGAGGAAGAACGGGACCGGATGGCGGTCGAAGCCGCTACGCTCGATCCAGCCGACAGCAGCTACCACGCGCAGATGTTGCGCGCCAATACGATGCGCCATGGTGAATGGCTGAAACTGAACAATGAGCGCGAACATATGCGCCGAAGTTGGGCCGCATTTTTTGAGGACTACGACCTGCTGCTTTGCCCGGCCGCGGCGTCCGCCGCCTGTCCGCACGACCATGCCGGCGAACGGCACAATCGGATGATCACCGTGAACGGCAAACAGGTGCCGACCACAGACCAGCTTTTCTGGGCCGGGTTCAGCGGCATGGTCTATCTGCCATCCACGGTCGCGCCGGCCGGATTGACGAAAGCAGGCTTGCCGGTCGGACTACAAATCATCGGGCCCTATTTGCAGGACCGCCGCTGTATCGAATTCGCCGGCCTCATCGAACAGGCATTCGGCGGCTTCGTCGCCCCGCCCGGCTACGACGCATAGGAGGATCTCGGTTGATGCCGCGAAAACTTCTCCTCACCTGCAGCCGCCGCACATGGCTGTTTCGGACCACCGCGCTAGGCGTCCTGCTCGGGTCGGCGGGCCGCCCGATATCGGCCGACGCGGCGACGAAACCGATCGCTCAGCCGCCCGCCCGTACAGGCGAAAGCTTCATTCGCCGTGCCTTTGCCATGCGCGATCGTGCAACAACAGCCGGCGACCAGCCATATGGCGCGATCGTGGTGAAAGACGGTCATATTGTCGGCGAGGCGCCGAGCCGCGTCATCTCCGCCGGCGACCCGACAGCCCATGCGGAAACGGAAGCGATCCGCGATGCCGCACGGCGCCTCGGCACGCGCGATCTCGGCGGCTGCGTCCTGTATTCATCCTCGCGGCCCTGCCCGATGTGCGAGGCCGCGGCCTATTGGGCGAATGTCGAGAAAATGGTGCACGGCGCGGCGGCCACCGATGCGGGACCGCCAAGCCTCAACCGCTGCTGATCGGATTGCCTGCGGGCGTTGTCTGCTTCAAAAGCGGCGTCGGACTTAAACCATTTCTGGCTTAAATTGACTCAAGTGAAATGGTCTATCTCTATGTTTTTACGCAAATACGTCGTCGCGAATCGTTTCGGTCCGCTCGGGATTTGCTCTATTCCGCCGTGTTCCGTTTCCGCTTCGGGCAGGGCCGCATGGTCTTCGCCACCGGATCGAATTCCGACCGGTCGATATGGGCCAGGCTCTTGCCATAGATATGCAACGACACCGTGGTCTGGTCACTGTCGTTCTGGACACTGTGGATATCGTCCGGCAGGAAACCGATCACATCCCCGGCGCCGACCACGACCTCGTTATGAAGGACGACGTCCGCGTGGCCCGGCGTCGAGCCGTCGTCCCGGCGCAACCAATTGAGGTTCTTTTCCGGCCCGTCGATCCCGACCACCACGCCCCAGGTCTGATGGTCGTGCGGCGCGACGCCGCGCCCCGGCAGCCAGGCGATCGCTTCGACCAGAAGATGTTCCGGCTCCTCATGCAGGATGGTGATGCCGAAACCCTGGTCCGCATCGCAGTCGTAGAAAGACGGCTTTATCCAGCCGGTATCCGCCGCGATACGCTTTGCAAGCGGCGTCACCGACCGGATGATCGATTTGTTGTCCTGCTCCCCGGCGGTAACTTCCTTCAGATCCTTAACGAACGCATCAAGTGTGTATTCCGGCACTGCGGTGTCTCCCATTGCATGACCGCCACCAGCATAACATGTCGAAGCGCCCCATGAAAAAGCCATCTACCCCTGCCGGATAATCGGTTTCGCGGGGTGCTTTGCAATCCAGATTGCGTCGCCTAAACTCGGTAATTATGGGCAATGTTTCGTGTGTTGGCGAAAGGATCGGGCGATGACGGCGACGATCAACCCGCTCAGCGATGTCATGGGCGCCGAGGCAACCGGCATCGACCTGCGCACGCCGCCGGACGACCGCACGCTCAGCACGTTGACCGATGCGCTGCACCGGCATGTCGTGCTGTGTATCCGCGACCAGAGCCTGGAACCCGACGCTTTCGTCAAGGCGGCGCGTCTGTTCGGCGCGCCGGTGCGTCAGGTCAACAAGTACCTGAATTTTCCCGACCAGCCGGAGATCGGCATGCTCTCCAGCGACGACCGCGACGTCGTCGGGACCGGCAAACGGGTGATCCGCGGAACGACATGGCACACCGATCATTCCTTCACGGCGCAGCCGCCGAAAGCCACCATTCTCTATGCGCTGGTGGTGCCGGAATCCGGCGGCGAGACCAGTTTCTGCAACATGCGGGCGGCCTACGACGCGCTGCCCGAGCAAACCAAGCGCCGGCTCGATGGGCTCAAAGCCGTGCACACCTATCAAAGCAGCCGCTCGCCGCGCAAGATGATGAAACTGACCGAGGACGAAAAGGAAGCCCTGCCCGAGGTGGTGCACCCGCTGGTGCGGACCCATCCCGCCACCGGCGCGAAAGCGCTGTATATGAGCACCACACGGCTCGAACGTATCGCCGGGCTGGAGCGCGCCGAAAGCGACGCGCTGATCGATGAATTATTGACCCACGCGACCAAGCCCGAATTCCAGTACGACCACGTATGGCAGGCCGGCGACATGGTGATTTGGGACAACCGATGCTCGATGCATCACGCCAACGCCAACTACCCGCTGGACGCCAAGCGATTGCTTCACCGGATCATCCTAGAGGGCGAGATTCCCGTCTAGGCCGCGCGTCGCGGGATCAGTGCAAATACCGGCTCGGCAATGTTTCAAGGAAAGCGACGCCGATAATGGTGGCTTCCTGTCGGACCGTCTCACACAGGAACGCCCGGCCGTCTGAAAGCTCGAGGATGAATTCATTCGGCGGCCAGACGGTTTCCAAGAGGTGCAGACGCGCGCCGGTCTCCGAAAGGTCCAAGACGCTGCATTCCACGCTGGACTTGCCGTCGTGAAATACGAGAGCCGCGCTGGCCAGTGTCTTAGACCGTCGCGCTCGACTGCTGGTAGGGGATTTTTTGGAAAAGTTTTTTTTACTTGAAATACTTGCCATATCTCACCCGTTCTTTCCCGGCATTGTACGCAAAGCGCGATGCCCGGCAGTGATCTTGGTCACCCGTTCGACAGGCGTTGCAGGAGTTTCAGCGCTTCAATCGGACTAGGAACCCCTTATCCCCATTGAATAAAATGCATTCAAACTATGCCCTAAGCATTTGATAGAAATTGTACTAATTCGTTAACGAACCGTTAATACGCAATCCTTAGGCTAAATACTCGGTTTCAATTGCGGCCTTCAATGAACAAAAAAGGTTAATAAGCTCAATGAATCAAAGAGGTAAATTGTCCTTGGCGGCCGATTACGGGTTTGGCCAGGGGCCGATGGAACGGCGGGACGCGGAACGCGGTTCGTCGGATCAAAATGCGCATATAGCGTTTCAAAACAGTGAAATGGATTGCCAACTCGTGGACATCTCGATCAAGGGTGCCCAAATTCGCGTCGCCAACGGCAACGAGGTGCCCAATTTCTTCGAACTGCATACGCCTGCGGGGGAAGCCTTCCTGTGCGAGGTAAAGCACCGCAAGCAAGACACCATAGGTGTTCAATTCCTCCGGCACAGCTAGAAACCGCCACACAAAGCAGCCCCCCGAAACCGCCGGCCCTTTAACGGGTGGGTCGGTGATTACGCGCGTCTTCATTTGCATTTTGCGGTAATTGATTCCATCAAGAGCCGCGATACGATGTGGACTCAATCGGAAAAAATATTCAGCCTGATGATGGCGGGCTTCGCCGTCGCCATCGTGCTCACCAATATTATTGGCGTGAAGCTGTTCCTCGCGTTTCCCGAGAGCCTGCCGGCTGGTTTTTTCGGCGAACCCATTACCTTGACGACCGGTCTATTGACCTATCCGTTGACGTTTCTGTTTACCGACATCGTCTGCGAGGTGTGGGGCCGCCGCCGGGCCAATGTCATGGTCATCACCGGTTTCGTAATGAGCCTGCTATCCCTCGTGCTGATCCAAATTTCGCTGTCTCTGCCCGGCGCGCCGGCATGGGCGGCGTCAAACCCCAATTTCACGACGGTTGCCGATATGCAGCGCGCGTTCGAATCGGTCTTTACCCTGCCCGGCATATTGATCCTGGGTTCGATGACCGCGTATTTGGTGGCTCAGCTGCTCGACGTGAAATTGTTTCATTTTTGGAAGGATCTGACCAAAGGCCGCCATCTCTGGCTTCGCAACAACGCCTCGACGATCCTGTCCCAGTTGGTCGACACGATCATCGTCAACAGCATCTTTCTCGGGTTTGGGCTCGGGCTGCCATGGCCGTTGATCGGCAAGATCATTGTTGCCAGTTACATCTTCAAGGTTCTGATCGCGCTGCTCGACACGCCGTTCATTTATCTTGGCGTAGCCCTAGTCCGGCGCGCGGGTCACATCGACCTTCAGGAAGCGCCCCCTTCAAGCGCGGGATAGAGCGAATCCCGAGCGAACCGAAACGGTTCGCGACGACGTATTTGCGTAGAAACAAAGAGATAGACCATTTCACTTGAGTCAATTTAAACGAGAAATGGCCTAGAACCGCCCGGCACAACGGCGATCATCCTCAGGTTTTACTGAAATCGCGTGTTCAGGATCTGACGGGCCGCGGACGTAACTTCCATTTTCACGACATTGGGCGCATCGAGCGTTTGCAGCATCCGGCGCATGCCGCGCGGCGATTCGCTCGGCTGACTGTCCTGTATCGTGGCGCCCACGGTCACGCTGCCGATGAGGATCGTCACGAAGAGTGCGAGGAGGGGAAATATGCTGGTGATCCGTTTCATCGTTCTCTCGATTTTCCGGCGCGTATGCCCGGTCTATTCTTGAAAACGAGAGAAATCCTTGAGGGGGGTTAATGGCGCGGAATAATTCGGAGCGAATCGTTCGGATGTCCTTTGCACACGCTATTGTACGGAATCGGCAGGCGCGCGAACGCGTCGGGCGCCCGCGTTCATCGGCGCAGCCGATGTCAAATCTTATCGATTTTTCAGGAAGAAAGGGCTTCGGCGCCGATGGCCGGACTTCCAAGATGATATGACATCACATAGGCGATGATCTTGTGGCCGGAGCCGCCCTCATATGCCGCGATCGGAAATTCGCGTTGATACATGGTTTCCTTGGGCTCGTTGATCAACATTGAGCCGTCATCCGTCATCACAAAGCGATAGCAACTGATCTTGGTCTCGCCGATCTCGCTGACATGCTCCGCCAGCACATAGTCGCCGTCTTCCGGCTCCCGCCCCAATTCGGCATAGTCGACACATTCCAACAGGCTGCCCGAGGGAAAGACACCGTCCATCCCCTCACCCATTATTTCAAAACACAAAGCCGCGCTCGCCATCGCCGAATTCCCAATTGAACAGCATCGTTCAAAGCATCATCCGTTTTTGCCATAGGCTACTCAATTCGTCCTGACCGACTAGTCTATAGGGTGGGGTCGCGGCGGGATCACGCCAAGGCCCGGAAGCGATGCTCTCCGCGCCCCTGCATGGAGAGGAGCCCGGTACGGCTAGTTCCTATGGACTATCCGGAGAGCCGGAATGTATCCGGCGGTTAAACGACGACGGCGTGACACCTTGGCCCTTACAAGAAACTGTGACCGGCCCTCGTCGCACACGCTCTTGCCAAGCGGCGGCGGGCGGAACATGGTCCCGTGCCGTGGGCGAACCCGGCCGGAAACACGTAAACTGGAAGCATGAGCGCAAGCCCCGACTATCACACGACCGCCGATGCCCTCGTCGATGCGGTGATCGACGAGGTGGGCAAGGACATCGTGCTCGGACTGCCGCTCGGGCTCGGCAAGGCCAATCATATCGCCAATGCGCTGTTCGAACGCGCGGTGGCGGACAGCTCGATCACCTTGCGCATTTTTACCGCGCTGACGCTCGAACCGCCGGCGCCGGCCGCCGGCATCGCGCGGCGTTTCACAGAGCCCCTGGTCGAGCGGTTGTTCAAAGGATACCCCGCCCTCGCCTATGCGCGGGCCATCCGCGAGGGGCGGCTGCCGCCCAATGTCACGGTGAATGAATTCTTTCTCCAAGCGGGCCGTTGGCTCGGCGTCGGCTACGCCCAGCAAAATTATATCTCCGCCAACTATACCCACGCCGTCCGCTACATGCTGGACGCCGGCGTCAACGTCGTGGCGCAACTGGTGGCCAAGCGCACGGATGCATCCGGGACATGCTTCAGCTTGAGTTGTAATCCCGATATCACGGTGGATTTGCTGCCGGCCTTCGAAGCATTGCGGAAGGCCGGCGGTAAAGCCGTCCTGCTTGGCCAGGTAAACAGCGAATTACCCTATATGGCCGGCGAGGCGGAGATCGACGACTCTGCCTTTGCGCATATCCTCGAGGCGCCGCACTGCGAATTCCCATTATTCGCCCCACCGAAACCGCCGGTCGGTCTGACGGATCACGCACTTGGCCTGCACGTCGCGCGGCTGGTGAAGGACGGCGGCACCCTCCAGATCGGCATCGGGTCGATCGCCGACGCGGTCGCCCATGCGCTCGTCCTGCGCCATCGGAATAGCGCGGCATTTGGAAATGCGGTACGCCGGCTCACCGTCGGCAATAGTGAAGATACACCATGGGAAGACGGTCCCTTCACCGAGGGACTCTATGGCGCCAGTGAAATGCTGGTCGATGCGTTTCTGTCGCTGATCGATGCCGGAATCATCAAACGTCAGGTCGAGGACGGCGCCCTGCTGCACGCGGCCTTCTTTCTGGGACCGCGCGCGTTTTACCGGACGCTGCGGGAAATGCCCGAGGAGACGCGCGACCGCATCCGCATGACCTCCGTCTCCTTCGTGAACGAACTCTACGGCGACGTCGCCCGCAAGCGCCGCGACCGCGTGCATGCGCGTTTCGTGAACAACGCCATGATGGCGACACTGCAGGGCGCGGTCGTGTCGGACGGGCTGGAAGACGGAAGGGTCGTGAGCGGCGTCGGCGGCCAATACAATTTCGTCGCCCAGGCGTTCGCGCTGGAAGACGCGCGCTCGGTCATTACCCTCAACGCCACCCGCGAGGAGCGCGGCCGCACCGTCTCCAACATCAGATACTCGTACGGACATGTAACCATCCCCCGGCATCTCCGCGATATCATCATCACCGAGTACGGTATCGCCGACCTTTGGGGGAAATCGGACCGCGACGTGATCGCTGCCATGCTGTCGATCACCGACTCGCGCTTTCAGGAGGAACTTCTCGCCACCGCAAAATCCGCCGGCAAAATCGAACGCGACCACGAAATAGCGCCGGTCTTTCGCGACAACACTCCCGCACGGATCAGACGCGCGCTCGGTCCCGCGCGGGCGCAGGGCCTGTTTCCGGATTTTCCGTTCGGCACCGACTTCACCGAGGCAGAGCAACGGCTGATGCCGGCGTTGCACCGTCTCAAATCGATCTCGGGCTCGAAGCTGTGTCTTGCACAAATGCTCCTCGCCGGTATATCGCAACGGCCGAATTCTAAGGCGATGGAGTGTCTGGAACGCATGGATCTTACCGCCCCCAAACGCCCGACGGAATTTCTCCACCGCGCGCTTCTGCTGGGCGCGCTCGCGGCGACCACGGCGGAGTCCTGACGATGCTGAAATGGACCCTCCGTAAGATCGGCGCCGGACTCGCACGCTATCTGGACCAACCGGCGGGCAAGTATCATCCCTTTTCGATTGCCCCCCTCGACGTCCTGCATGCCACCCTGCGGCCCGGCGACGTGCTGCTGGTCGAGGGCGACAAGCGCATCAGCGTGGCGATCAAGTACCTCACCCAGTCGACCTGGTCGCACGCGGCATTTTATGCGGGCGATGCGCTCGGAGAATCGACCGATGGCGCATCACCCGGCACCTTGATCGAAGCCGATCTCCAGCATGGCGTCATCGCGGCGCCGCTTGCCAGCTACGCCCAAATGAACACGCGCATTTGCCGGCCCGTCGGCCTGTCGGACAGCGATCTGCGACGGGTTGTCGGATATATGGTCGACAGAATCGGATACACGTACGACCTCAAGAACGTCATTGATTTGATGCGCTATCTGCTCCCGACCCCGCCGGTGCCGACCGATTGGCGCCGGCGCATGATCGCGCTCGGCAGCGGCGATCCGACGCGGGCGATCTGCTC
The DNA here is from genome assembly GCA_029861675.1 of Alphaproteobacteria bacterium. The sequence goes on along the minus strand of JAOTYV010000038.1, from coordinate 6,697 downwards.
AACCTTGATCGCCCAGGCGTTCCAGTCCGTACGCTACCCGATCCTGCCCACGATCCACCGGGAAGAGTCGACCGGCCGGCGGCACAATAAGGTGCAGCGGGAAATCCTGCAGATCCGTCACCACAGTCTCTTCACGCCGAGGGACTTCGACCTGTCGCCCTACTTCAGCGTCGTGAAACCGACCGTCGAATCCGGTTTCGACTACCGCGACCTCGTGTGGGACGACGACGAAACGGATCGGATCGACTGAATTTCGCCGGCGGGCGTTTGTGGCGTATGATCCCGGTTCCGTGGCAGATTCGCAGTAACACCGCGATAGGATGGGCTCATGCACCAACTGGAATTTCTCGATCCCCGGGGGGCGACGGAAATCACGCAGCTTCACGCGACACGCCTGGCCGCGTTGGACGGCCGGAAAATCGGTCTGTTGTCGAACGACATGTGGCAGGCGCACCGCGCACTGCCCTTGGTCGGCGATTGGCTGACGGCGCACTTTCCCGAAGCGACCGTGATACCGGAAACGGCGTTTCCCCGCGGCAACAACCTGATCGACAGTGACGCAACCGCCGACGCGCTGGCGGCGCAGGCAGTGGATGCCGTAGTCATCGGTAACGCCGCCTGAGGCACCTGCGCCACCGCCTGCGGCCGTGCTGCCGCTCGACTAGAACGCAGGGGTATTCCCACCGTTATCCTCACCCGCAATGATTTCGCGGGGGTGACCCGCAACGCCGTCGCCAGCCTGGGCTTCGACCAGGACGCGGCGATGGTCACCTTCCCGATCGAACTATTCCTGGCCGATAGCGACCTTGGCCCCGTCGCGAGCGCAGCCGACCAATTCGTCAGCGGCCTGACCACCTGGCAATCAGCGGTGACCGAAACCGGCGTCAAGCCGGCACCCGCGCTGCGCATCGAGGCGCCGGACGAATCCGCCGTCCTGCGGCGCGTCAACGACTTGTTCCTGGCCGAACGGTGGGGCGACGGCCTGCCGCTCTACCCGCCGACCGAAGACCTCGTGGCCTGGATTCTCACGGGCACCGATTTCGCCCCTAACCACGTCATCGGCAGGGTCATGCCACGCGGCGGCATCGCCACGGTGAAAGCCGTCGCCGCGACACTCGCCATGGCCGGCGGGCGGCCGGAATATCTGGCGCTGCTGATCGCTGCGGTCGAGGCGATCCTTGATCCGGCGATGGAACATGAAAAGTTTCAGGCGAATTCAGGCAGCCCCTTCCCCGTCGTGGTCGTCAACGGGCCGATGGCGGAAACGATCGGCCTGAACAGCGGCTTCGGCCTGCTCGGCCCCGATCCGGATCATCCCGCGGGCGCCAGCATCGGCCGCGCCATTCGGCTGATCCTGCAAAACATCGGTGGCGCGTTGCCCGGCGATGGCACCATGGCGGCCTATGGCGCGATGCGATTTACCAATGCCGTGTTCGCCGAGGACGAGGCCGGCCTGCCCGGCGGCTGGCCAACACTGGCCGCTGAGATAGGGAATTTCGGCGCCGGCTCCAACGCCGTCACCGTGTTCTGCGCCTCCGGGAGCGTCAACATTCCGCGCCGCGCCATCAGCCCGGATGTGTTGGAAGACGAAATCATGAACGGTCTGCACCGCACGGCCGGCTACCTTCGCGTGCCCGGCCGCGACTACGTCACCGGCTGGGCCAACGGCACGCCGGGCGCACTGCTCATCTCGCGCACCGTCGCCGGCCAACTTGCGGGCCTCGGCTGGACCAAGGACGCGGTGCGGGCGTTCCTGTGGGAGCACAGCAAGATCGTCGCGGACGAGGTCGAACGGACCGGACTGACCGAGTGGATTCGCTCATCGTCCGAGGCCGCCACCGCGGCCGCCCCGACCGACCCGTGGCCGATCTGTCGGACCCCTGAGCAGATCCTGCTGGCGGTCGCCGGCGGCGCGCACCCGACCAACCATTTATGGTTCCAAGGCGAGGCGCCCGCCGTGGTGACACGGGAAATCCGGCTGCCGCAAAACTAGGAAAAGGTGATCGCGGACGGCGGCACAATCACGTAATGCGCGGTATTTCACAACTTCGCCATCACAGCCTGTTCACGCCGCACGACGTCGACCTGTCGCCTTATTTCGGCGTGGTGAAGCCGACTGTCGAATCCGGTTTCGATTACCGTCATCTCGTCCGGTACGACAACGAACCGACCTAGCCGAGCGAATTTAGACTACGGCGCGAAATGCGTTTGCCTTGGCGCTCACACCTGGCGCGGCATGACCATCGGTCGCCCGATCAATACCGCTTTTTCATCTGTCCCGGCGGAATGCCGCCATGACCCGGCGGAACTGGCTTCAACACTTTTTTCCCATGGCCCGGCGGATAATGTTTCCCGTGACCCGGCGGGTAATGGCCGATGAAGTGGCAGCCGGACAAGGTAACGGCTAGAATCAGAACGGCAAACAGGCGCATATCGATCGCTTTCGTGGTTCACGAATGGATGCGGTACCGACTGTACAATTACTTTATTATCAATCTCTTAATAAAAGAATCCGCCACCGGCCGACCCGTGCCCAGCCCGCCCTCATCGCGCAAAGACGCAATTGAACAAGCCTTCGTAATGGCCGCCGCGTCCCCGCTTGACCGGATGTTTCTCGCTCAACGTTAGGCCACAGCCGGCGATCAGCGCCTGCGTTTCCGGCGTCCCGTCGTCGTTCTCGTCCAGCTCGATGAACAGCGCCCGGCAATCGTCATGCGCCAGTGTCGCGCGGGCGCCCTCGATCACGGCGCGTTCGGAACCGTCCACGTCGATCTTGACGTAGCGCGGTTGCGGCAGGGTGAATTCCGCCCGCAATTCGTCCAGTGAAAAGCAGAGCACCGCTTGGCGATGGCTCGCCGGCCCGGCTTCGCCCGAACCGCGGGTAAAACCGGACAACGATTTCTGGTGCTCGCCGGCGCCGTAATGACCGATCGCCATCCAGTCCGCGGCCTTGACGTTCGAGAGCGCGAGATTGAAGGCTCGTACCGGATGCGGCAGCCGCGCCCGGTTGAGGAAATGGTTCAGTTCCAGTGTCGCGAAATTCTGCGCCTCCGGCTCGAAACACACGACCCGCGCCTGCCGCTGAATCGCCGCATAGAGCGAGAAATGTCCGATCGACGCTCCGAGATCGAAGAAAACGGACTCCGGCTCGAAACCGTCGATCCAGTCCAGTAATTCCGGTTCGATATTCTCGAAATAGTGCGACCAGCTCTTTAGCCGGTCGTTGCTTGCCGACAGATCGAAGGCGATGTCGCGCACTTGGATGGACTCCACCGGATAACGGTTCGTCCAGGTCGGGCCGGGTACTTCTACGATGTGCATTTCGTTAACCATGTTTGCGATAGTGTTATAGGCCGATATCCGATGGGAGTCGAAATGGCCGGTCCGTGCGCCACGATCCTTCTGCCCGCAGTGCTTTCGCCCGCCGACCGGGAAGCAATTCTCCGCGAGATATCGGCCATCGCCGATTCGATGGAAGGGGCCGACTTCTGGATCGACGGGCATCCGTTTATTGCCGTATTTCACGGGGCGTCCGAAGATGCAGCCCTGCAAGATGCCTATCGCGACGAAGTCGCCGAGTATGCCGGCATCCAAACGCCCGCCGGGTCGCCAATTCGCGATTTCTTCGGGTTTTGCGCGATGGTCAACGGCGACGCCGATCATGCGGAACTGGCCCGGCTCTGCATCCGTTTCGCCGAACGATCCGGCGGCCTGATCAATTTCGGCCACAGCCTGGACCGCTACACCGCCGACCGGGCCATCCTCGACCACCCCGGTCTCGATTTCTGCGAGGGCCGGCACGTCTTCGGCCCGGATCTGCTGCAACTCTGGCTGCAACATCCCGATTTCCGCATGGTCAAGTGACTGGCATGCATCCGGCCGCCCGGACAGGATTGATTGGTTCATGGCCAATAATGCACCGTCGCCTTGAAGAACCGGGTGGAGAATTCTATGATATCACTCGGCTTGGCCTTGCCCGGCCCCTCTAAACGGACATTTTCATCGCGCGACCGATTGCCACCCCATACCGGCTGAAGGAGGACTTACGATGTCGTTGAATATGGTGCAGGACGAGAAATCCACAGCCCCCAAGACGATCGACGTAACGCCGCTGACCCTTCACATCGGCGCCGAAATCGGCGGCGTCGACCTGACCAAGCCGGTGCCGGCGGAGACAATCGATGAAATCCGCGAGGCGCTGGTGCAATGGAAGGTCGTGTTCTTCCGGGATCAGCATATCGACCACCAGCAACACGTCGATTTTTCCCGTCAATTCGGAGAGCTGACCCCCGGTCACGCGGTCTACGGCAATGTCGAAGGCTTTCCGGAAATTTACTCGGTATCCAAGGACCGCAAGAATGTGCGGTACAAGGGTGAGATGGCGTTCACCCCCTGGTCCGGGTGGCATGCGGATATCACCGCCGCCGTGAACCCGCCCGCTGCATCCATGCTGCGCGGCGATATCGTGCCCCCCTATGGCGGCGACACCATGTGGACCAACCTCGCCGCGGCGTATCAGGCGCTCTCGCCGACGCTCCGCGGTTTCCTCGACGGGCTGCGGACGGTGCATCAATTCAACCCGCCGCCGGGGGTCGAGACCTCGCAGGAATACGAGGAGAAGATGCGCCGCAACCGCCTGATCACCGAGCATCCGATGATCCGGGTCCATCCGGAATCCGGCGAGCGTGTGCTCTATGTCAGCCCCAGCTTCCTGAAGTCGATCGTGGACGTGACGCCGACGGAGAGTGAAAGCCTGCTGGCGCTGCTGAAGGAGCATGCGGTGCGGCCAGAGTTCACCGTGCGCTTCAAGTGGGAGCCCGGCAGCATCGCCTTCTGGGACAACCGGTCGACCGCGCATTTGGCGCCGCGCGATATCTATACCAGCGACTTCGGCCGCGAATTCTATCGCACCACGCTGGTCGGCGATATTCCGGTCGGTGTGGATGGACAGCCGTCCAAATCGATCCAAGGCGGCCCCGTCCTGGCGGTTGCCTAACGGAACCTAGACTATTTCTTGCTTCAATTGACTCAAATGACATGGTCTATCTCTTTTGTTTTTGCGCAAATTCGTCGTCGCGAACCGTTTCGGTTCGCTCGGGATTTGCTCTAGTCAATCGGCGCAAGGCGTGACGGATCGCCGTCTCTCGCGCGGCGCAACCATGCGGTAAAGGCCCTTCATGGATATGGAATCTCGTACCTTTCGCGCGGTGGGATATCCCCTGCGCCTGCATTCGGGCGACAACGCCCTGGCCCAGATGCGGACCGAAGTCGAGCGGCAGAAGGCCCGCCGCGCCTTCGTCATCTGCGGCCGGACGGTCGCGACGAAGACCGACCTTCCGGCCCGCATTCAGGCCGAACTGGGCGAGCTCTATGCCGGCGCCTTCGAGGCGATGGGTAAGGATTCCGATTGGCCGTCCGTGCAACAGGCGGTCGAGGCAGCGCGGGCCGCGGACGCCGACCTGCTGATCGCGGTCGGCGGCGGCAGCGTCATCGTCGGCACGCGGGTGGTCGCGATCCTGCTCGCCGAAAAGGGCGACCCGTTCGACCTGATGACGCAATACCCGGAGGGCAAGCCCGCCTACAGCCCGCGCCTGATGGCGCCCAAGCCGCCGATCATCAATGTCCCCACCACGCCCACCTCGGCGATGAACCGGGCCGGTTCGGGGCTGAAGAATGAAGACCTCGACCACCGGATGGAATATTTCGATCCGAAAACCCGACCGACCGCGCTGTTTTGGGATGCCGGCGCGTTGATGACCGCGCCGCCCGAACTGATCCGCTCGACCGCGACCACCGGATTTTCCAGCGCGCTCCGGCTGCTCGGCGCGCGCGTCCTGACGCCGCTGGTCGAGGCCGACCGGCGCCACGCCTTCCACCTGCTGCACGGGGCGCTGCCCCGGATCATGGAAGAACCGGACAACGCGGCGATCCGCATCGACCTCTGCTGTGCCGCCTTTCTCGAGAACCGGGCCGCCGACGACGATCAAGGCCGGCGCCGCGATTGGGACCAGACCGCCGCCAATTCCTATGCCCTCGCCACCGCGCTGCACATTCGCTACGACCATGTCTGGCAGGGCGAATCGACCTCGACCGTCATCCCGACCGTCACGCGGCTCACCCCGCCCAAGGACATCGACGTCGCGCAGCGTGTCGCCGGCGCGCTCGGCGTCTGGCGGGACGGCATGACGGCGGAAGCCGCGGCCGAAGCGACCGCGGCGGGTTTGGACGACATATACCGGCGGATCGGCATGCCGACGCGGCTGCATGAGCTGGACATCCCGCGCAAAGACCTGCCGCTGCTGGCCCAGGACACGCTGAAGAACTTCAACGCCAACCCCGGCGACCGGCCGGGCGACTACACGGCGCACATGCTGTCCCTGCTGGAAGCCGCGTGGTGAATGTATTTCCCGTCATTCCGGACGGCGCGTAGCGGCGATCCGGAATCCAGGTTGCGCCAATAACTTGTGGATTCCGGCCTTCGCGGGAATGACGAAGAAATCAAACGCAGAAAAGCAAATCCCGGACTCCATGGAAGCCCGGGATGCTTAAATTCAAAACACTTACCGGACGGTCTTAAGATATATCCGCAAGCGCTTCCGCCGGGTGGCCCTCGGCGTCCGGCGTGGCATAGGTCTTCACCACCTTGCCGTCCGGGCCGATGAGGACCGAGACTCGCGTGGCTTTTTCCTGATCCGCG
>JAOTYV010000269.1 GCA_029861675.1 Alphaproteobacteria bacterium | reverse complement strand
CAAGGTCATGGAGCGGCGCCTTCTGCGCGCGATCATGAATCCGGCGATGGTCTTAACCTGGATCTTCGGTTTATTGATGCTCTATATGAGCGAAGCGTGGACCGAAAAATGGATGATGGTGAAGCTCGTCCTGGTCGCGGCAATGACCTTGATGCACCATTCCCTGGCGTTGTGGCGGAAGGATTTTCTCGCCGATCGAAACAACCGCTCGGCGCGGTTTTACCGCTTCGCCAATGAGGTGCCGACCGTGTTGATGATCGTGATCGTCATCCTGGTAATCGTACAGCCGTTCTGACGGGACCGGTGCCGACGTCATTGCCGGAGACCAATCGAAGGGCCGTGAAATCAAACGCTTGATTTGTAAATAAATCGTTATTGACGAAGCAGATTTAGTCCTTGTTCGGCGCGAGCAATCGGGTATAGTTCCGTGCACGGTCGTAGGATCTCTCCGGACCGTTTCGCTGGGCCCCGGGCACCTGTTGGTGCTGCGTTAACCGGCGCTCCACAAATTACAAGAATTCCGAAAAAGTTTTCCTCCGTCCGCATCGACGCGGAAGATTTTTCTCCAATTCCCGCCCCGTTCCGCACAACCGTCACGCAGTGGCAAGCCAATGAAATTTGAAGAAGTCCACCTTCACGAGTTGAAGCAAAAGGCTCCAGCGGAGCTGCTCGGCATCGCCGAGGATCTCGAGATCGAGAACGCCAGCACCCTTCGCAAGCAGGACATGATGTTCGCCATCCTCAAGGAATTGGCCGAACAGGATGTGCCGATTACCGGTGAAGGCGTTCTGGAAGTATTGCAGGATGGTTTCGGCTTCCTGCGGTCGCCGGAATCGAATTACCTGCCGGGACCGGATGATATCTATGTCAGTCCCAGTCAGGTACGCCGGTTCGGATTGCGCACAGGTGACACGGTGGAAGGCACGATTCGCGCGCCGAAAGACGGCGAGCGGTATTTTGCGCTTCTCAAGGTCAGCACGGTCAACTTCGACGATCCCGATCATGTGCGGCACAGGATCAATTTCGACAATTTGACGCCGCTCTATCCGGAAGAAAAACTGAACCTCGAAATCGATAACCCGGAGAGCAAGGATTTCACCACGCGGGTGATCGAATTGGTGGCACCGCTCGGCAAGGGGCAGCGCGCGTTGATCGTTGCCCAGCCGCGCACCGGTAAGACGATGATCATGCAGAACATCGCCCATGCCATCAGTGCCAACCATCCGGAAGTCTATGTCATCGTGCTGCTAATCGACGAGCGGCCCGAGGAAGTCACCGATATGGACCGCTCCGTGAAGGGCGAGGTGGTGAGCTCGACCTTCGACGAGCCGGCCTCGCGCCATGTCCAAGTGGCGGAGATGGTGATTCAAAAAGCCAAACGCCTGGTCGAACACAAGCGAGACGTCGTGATCCTGCTCGACTCGATCACCCGGCTCGCCCGTGCCTACAACACCGTCGTGCCGAGTTCCGGCAAGGTGTTGACCGGCGGTGTCGACGCCAACGCGCTGCAGCGCCCGAAGCGGTTCTTCGGCGCCGCCCGGAACATCGAGGAAGGCGGGTCGCTGACCATCATTTCGACGGCGCTGATCGACACCGGCAGCCGGATGGACGAGGTGATCTTCGAGGAATTCAAGGGCACGGGCAATTCCGAGATTGTGCTCGACCGGAAGCTTTCCGACAAACGCACCTTCCCGGCGATCGACATTCAAAAATCCGGCACGCGTAAGGAAGAGCTGCTGGTCGACAAGGCGACGCTGTCGAAAATGTGGGTGCTGCGGCGTATCCTGCTGCCCATGGGCGTTTCCGACGCGATGGACTTCCTGATCGACAAGCTGAAACAGACGAAGAACAACTCCGATTTCTTCGACGGCATGAATCAATAAAACAAGCGTTGATTCAATTGGTTAGCAGTTCGCGCGCGGACCGGATCGATCGCGGCGCGCCGCCGGTTATCCACAGCAATACAGTATTCATATGTAGTTATAGACTACAAGATGTAGTGGCGTCGTGTTGACGATGCGCTGATCTTGAGGCCTCTGTCGGTGTTATCCACAGCCGGATGTGCCGTTGCCGGGACCGGGCGCGTTTAAAAGATATCGGCGTCGGCCGAGGGCGGAATTAAAAAGCGACCCTCGGCCCAACGCCGAATTAAAAATACCCCCGCGAATAATCAGGGGTGCGGCTAGGGAATGATCACCGTCGATCCGGTGGTGCGGCGGCCTTCCAAGGCCTTGTGCGCCCTGACGATGTCTTTCAGCTTAAAGGTCTGATCGACGCGGATCTTCACGCCATTCTTTACCGCGCGGAACAGGGATTGGGCACTTTTCACCAAATCTTCGCGGCTCGCCGTGTAGGCCGCCAGCGAGGGCCGGGTGAAATACAGCGACCCCTTGGCGGCGAGAATGCCCGGCTCGAACGGCGGCACCGGACCCGACGAATTGCCGAACGAGACCAGCATGCCGCGCGGCGCGAGACAGTCGAGCGATTGTGCGAAGGTGGAGGCGCCGACCGAATCATAGACCACCGGTACACCGGCGCCCTTGGTAATTTCCCGAACCCGCTTCGCGAGGTTTTGTTTCTTGTAGAGCACCGGATACCGGCAGCCGTGGCGCTTCGCGAGCTTTGCCTTGGCATCCGAGCCGACCGTGCCGATTACGGTGACGCCCAGTTGTTTCAGCCACTGACACGCGATCAGCCCGACGCCGCCGGCGGCGGCATGGAAAACCACCGTTTCGCCCTTGCGCGCCCGGTAGGTGCGGCGGATCAGGTATTCCGCGGTCATGCCCTTGAGCATCATTGCCGCCGCCTGCTGGTCGGAAATCCACCGTGGCAGCTTGACCAGGCGGTCCGCTGCAATGGTGCGGGCCTCCGCATAGGCGCCGGCAACGCCGGCATAGGCGACACGGTCGCCTTCCTTGACCGTGGTCACGCCCTTGCCGACTGCCTCGACGATGCCGGCGGCTTCGGTGCCGAGCGTGACGGGCATCTTCATGGGATAGAGGCCGCTGCGATGATAGGTGTCGATAAAGTTCAAGCCGATCGCGGTTTGGCGGAGACGCACTTCGCCGGCTTTCGGATTGGCCAGTTTGACCTCTTCGAGCTTGAGGACCTCCGGCCCGCCATGTTTATGAATTCTGACTACCTGCGGCATGGTGTTTTTCCCTGTCTATCGTTTGTTTGATGTTTAGCCGAGATTTGCGTTGAAGCATTCCATCGTGCGGCTGTCGGCGAGTGTTGCCGCGGCGGCGTCGTAGTTGACGCCGGCATGGCGGGCGAAGGCGTGATCGACCCCGGGATAGCTGTGCAGGCTGATGCTCGGATGGCCGCCCAGACCGTCCTTGATTTTCGCCTGTGCTTCCTTGGGAACGAATCCGTCCTCTTCGGCGATGTGCAAGAGCGTCGGGGCGGTGATGCCGTCCGCGGCCGCGAGGCGTTCGTCGATTCCGACGCCGTAATAGGAGACGTTGCACTCCGCATCGGATTCCGCCGCCATGAGATAGGCCAGCAGCCCGCCGAGACAGAAACCCACGGTACCGGCTTTGCCGGTGCACCCCTCGACGGTGCGGAGATGCGCCAGCGCGACCTTCAGGTCGGCGACGCCCTTATCGACGTCGAATCCCTGATACAGCTCGAACGCTTTCGCCCATTCTTCTTCGGACTGGTCGGTGATCTGGATGCCGGGTTCCTGGCGCCAGAAGATGTCGGGGCACAGTGCGAAATACCCCTGCGCCGCCAGGTGATCGCAATGATCGCGCATATCTTTATTGACGCCGAAGATTTCCTGAATGACCAGTACGCCGCCTCCGCTGTTGCCCGTGGGGGACGCGAGGTAGGCGGAGAAAGCGCCGTCCGGGCAGGCGATGGTGATGTCGGGCATTGTCTCTCCTCCCTGTGAAATTGATCGCGGTTTTTGTTTTTGTCGCGCCATGGACCGGCGCCGCGGGGCGCAGAATACCGCGCGACCCAAGGCTTGTCACCGGAAGAACCGGGGAACCGCGCGCTTGGGTGGGATCAGGGCAGGTTGGCAAATAATTCGGATGGGCCTTCATGCGCCAGCAGGCGCCGCTTGGTCGGCAGCCCGTCGCCGCCGGAGAAGCCGCCGAGCCGCCCGCCGGCCGCGACGACGCGATGGCACGGCACGATGATCGGAATCGGGTTGCGGCCGCACGCCTGGCCGATCGCGCGCGGCGCGCCGCCCGTGCTCTTCGCCAACGCGCCATAACTGCGCGTTTCGCCGAACGGAATGGCCAGCATGGCGTCGCGGACGCGTTGTTGAAAAGGTGTGGACGCCGGGACGAAGGGCAGGTCGAAGTCGGTGAGGCCGTGGTTGAAATACCGGGTAAGCTGGTCCGCCGCGCGGGCGAGCAGGGCGGTGGGCGCCGCATCGCCGCCGGCGGCGGGATCGGTTGGTTCGGCCGCATCGGCTGAATTGGCGGTCCGCTGGCTCTCCGGGAATTGCAGTGCGGCGATCGCCCCGTCGCATTCCACGATCGTCAATACGCCGAACGGGCTGGCGACCCCATGGCGGGGCACCGGCCTAACGCTCCTTGTCCGCAGGGGGCGGCGCGCCGGAGAGCGTGTCGTGCAGCGCGGCCGGATCGGTCACCGGCGCGGAACAGGTCATGCCCTGGCAGAGATAGGCCGTGGCCTTGCCATCGATCGCGCCCTTGCCCGCGGCAGGGTGGCCCGGCGGCAATTCGGCATCGGGCGGCAGGGTGGTCAGGACCCGGTTTGGCAAAGAGAGATGGCGCAGCACGTCGGTCAGCGCGGCCGTGCCCGCATCGCCGGTTGCGCCGATGACCACAATCTGTTGGCCCGATTGCAACAGCTCCTGGCCGTTAAGCAGGCTGGAGAGCGGGAAGAAATTACGCTGCAGCTCTCCGGAGAAGGCGGCGGTCAGCGCCTCGGCCTTGGCGCGGTAGCGGTCGTCGCGGGAGAGGTGATAGAGCCGGGCGAAAACGCCGACAAACACGCCGTTTCCGGCCGGAATGGCGTTGTCGTTGGCGTGTTTGGTGCGGGTGATCAGCCCCGGCGTATCGGCGGCGGTCAGGAAATATCCGCCGTGTTCGGTGTCGGCGTAATGGGTATCGGCTGTGTCGATCCACGCTTCGGCCTGCGAAATATAGGCGGAATCTCCGGTCGCCTCGTGCAGCGCCAGCGCGGCCCGGCTCATATTGGCGTAGTCGTCCAGGATCGCCGCGTGGCGCGCTTGGCCGGCGCGCCAGCTATGGCGGAGCCGGCCGTCCTCTGTCATGTCCTCGACGATGAACCGAAAGGCGCGCGCCGCCGCGTCGACCCATTCCGGCCGCGCGAAGGTCCATCCCGCGGTCGCCAGCGCGGCGATCATCAGGCCGTTCCAATCGACCAGAACCTTATCGTCGAGCCCGGGCGGGATGCGTTTTTCGCGCTCGGCCCAGAGGACCGCGCGGCATTCGGCGAGGCCGGCTTCGGCCGCGTCGTCCAGCCGTTCCATGCGATGTAACCGGTTGAGGATCGTCTTGCCTTCCCAATTGCCGCCGGGCGTCACGTCATAGGCGGCTTTGAACGCGGCGGCCCGGTCGCCCAGCAAGGCGTCGATGTCGGTCGCGCTCCAGACGTAGAACTTGCCTTCTTCGCCCTCGCTGTCGGCGTCGAGGCTGCTGGAAAAGCCGCCTTTTTCGGTGGTCATTTCGCGCAACACCCAGCCGATCGTCTCGTCGACCCGGTCCGCATAGAGCGGGTTTCCCGTCTCCTGCCAAACCAGGGTCAGCAGGTCTACCAGCTGCGCGTTGTCGTACAGCATCTTTTCGAAATGCGGCACCAGCCACCGCTCGTCCACGGAATAGCGGGCGAAGCCGCCGCCCAGATGGTCGTAAATGCCGCCCTGGCACATATTGTCGAGCGAGACCTGGACCGCCTTGCGGTGCGCGTCCTGACCCTGCCGTTTCCAGGCGCGCCAGATCTGTTCGAGGATTTGCGACTGGGGGAATTTCGGGGCGCCGCCGAGGCCGCCGCGGAAGGCGTCGACATTTTCCGCCAGCTTTTCCGCGATCTGGTCGAGCAGCGCGATCGCCACGGTGCCGCCACCGGGCTCCGGTTTGGACAGCTTGGCGAGCCCGTCGCGCAACGCGGTGACGTTTTGCCGGATCCGGTCGGGTTCCTTGGCGAAGACGGTGGCGACGCTGTCGAGCACTTGCGGGAATCCGGGTCGGCCGAAGCGGGGGCTCGGTGGAAAATAGGTGCCGCCCCAAAAAGGATCGCCGTCCGGCGTCAGGAACATGGTGAGCGGCCAGCCGCCCTGTTCGCCCATCATGTGGAGGGCGGATTGGTAGATCGAGTCGATATCGGGCCGTTCTTCGCGGTCGACCTTTATATTGACGAAATGCGCGTTCATTTGCGCGGCGATGTCGTCGTTCTCGAAACTCTCATGCGCCATCACGTGGCACCAATGGCAGGCCGCGTATCCCACCGAAAGAAGGATCGGTTTGTTTTCGGCCTTGGCGCGGGCCAGGGCGTCTTCGCCCCACGCCTGCCAATGCACCGGGTTTTCCCGATGCTGTTGCAAGTAGGGG
>JAOTYV010000268.1 GCA_029861675.1 Alphaproteobacteria bacterium | reverse complement strand
ATCAAAGAGATAGACCATCTCACTTGAGCCGATTTAAACAAGTAACGGTCTAGCTCCCGGGATCTTCAGCGCCGCCAGAGCGGGTCGGACAGCGTCGAGACCAGCGCCGCGTGCGCCTCCAACTCATCCGCGCTCGGCGCATGCGGCCGCGCCGGCCGGAGCGGCCGCTCCGCTTGGATGGACCCGCCCTCGCGCTTCGCCGAGGCGAGTTCCAGCCCCGGCTGCCGCCCGCCGATCAATTCCAGATAGACCAGCGACAGCAATTCCGCGTCCAGCAGGGCGCCATGATTGGTGCGCGCCGAATTGTCGATCTCGAAGCGGCGGCAGAGCGCATCCAGGCTCGCCTGGGCGCCGGGAAATTTGGCGCGCGCCATCCGCACCGTATCGACCGCACGTCCGATCGGCACGGTGTCCCGGTCAAGCCGCGCCAGCTCCGCATTGATAAAACCGATATCGAACGCCGCGTTGTGAATCACCAGCGTCGCGTCACCGATGAAATCGACGAACGCCGCGGCGACGTCGGCGAATACCGGATGCTGCGCGAGAAATGCTTCCGAGAGCCCATGCACGGCAAACGCCTCCTGCGGCATGGTGCGCTCGGGATTGATATATTGATGGTAGGTCTCGCCGGTGGGGATGTGGTTCACCAGCTCGATACAGCCGATCTCGATGACCCGGTGTCCGGCATTCGGGTCGAGCCCGGTGGTCTCGGTGTCGAGGACGATTTCGCGCATGATGTCGGTTCTGCCGCTCCGCTGTAACGTACCGCTGTAACGTGCCGCCGGAACGGTCCCGGCCCGCGGGGTCAGCGCGGCGGCCAGTGGCATCCGGTTCGGTGTTCCATCAATCTGACGATCCCGGTGAGTCGGCGCAAGGTCGAATTAAAGCCGTTCCCGGTCATCACGATGAAATCGGCGCGGCGGCGCTTTTCGCCATCCGCCATCTGCTTAGCGCGGATTTCAGCCAGACGCTTGGCGGTCATGCCGGGCCGCCGCAGCACCCGGCCCGCTTGCACAAACGCCGACGCGGTCACCAGGATCGTCGCGTCGCACCGTCGCTCCCCGCCGGTCTCGAACAGCAGGGGCACGTCCAGCGCCACGACCCGCACCCGGCGCTCCGCCCAGCGGCGCAGAAACCGGCCCTTTTCCGCGCCGACCATCGGATGAAGGATGCCTTCGAGACGCCGTAGCGCGTCCGCGTCGCCGAACACGCGCTTGCCGAGCGCCGACCGGTCGACCGCGCCGTCCGCAACGACGCCGGGAAAGGCCGCCTCGACGCGGGCGACGGCGCGCCCGCCGGGGCCGAGCAACCGGTGGACAGCCGCGTCGGAATCGTGCACCGGCACGCCGAGCCGGCGCAACATCGCCGCCGCCGTGCTCTTTCCCATGCCGATCGAGCCGGTGAGTCCGAGGATGACCATGCGCGCCCCAGCCCCCTAGTTCAGACCGCCGAGCACGAAGTCGCGCAGCGCCGGCGTAACCTCGGGCCGTACGCCGAACCAGGCCTCGAAGCCCGGCCGCGCCTGGTGCAGCAGCATGCCGAGCCCGTCGACCGCCGGATTGCCGCGCGCGCGCGCGGCGGCGAGCAACGGGGTTTCGAGTGGCGCATACACGATGTCATTGACCACTGCCTGGGTGGGAAGGGCATCCAGGTCCAACTCGAGCGGCGGCTGTCCGCGCATGCCAAGCGTGGTCGTGTTGACCAGCAACGCCGCATCCGCCAAGGCGTCCGACCGCGCCGCCCAGGGCACCGCGTGAACCGCGCCACCCAGCGTTTCGGCGAGCGCCTCGGCGCGGCGGGCCGTGCGGTTGGCGATGGCGATCGATTCGACGCCCGCGTCGCTCAGGGCGACCGCGACCGCGCGCGACGCACCGCCCGCGCCGAGCAGAACCGCCGGGCCCGCATCGGCGCGCCAATCGCTGGCGTCGCGCAGATTGGCGAGGAAGCCGAAGGCATCCGTGTTGCTGCCGACGAGACGGTTGTCCGCATCGACCACGATGGTGTTGACCGCGCCGATGCGGCGTGCCGGTTCGGAGACCTCGTCGCAGAGTTCAACCGCCCGTTCCTTGTGCGGCAGGGTCAGATTGACGCCGCGAAATCCCAGCGCCGGCAGAGCCCGCAAGGCCACGGCCAGATCATCCGGCTGCACCGCGAGCGGCAGATAGGCGCCGTCGACGTCATGCTGGGAAAGCCAATAGCCGTGCAGCCGGGGCGATTGCGAATGCGCCACCGGCCACCCCATCACGCCGGCCAGCCGGGCCTTGCCTGTAAGCGTCATTCGTCCACGATGCCATGCCCGCGCAGGAAGTCCAGCAGCGGAAACAAAGGCAACCCGAGAATGGTGAAGAAATCGCCGTCGACCTTGGCAAACAGTTGCGCGCCGAGGCCTTCGAGCTGATAGGCGCCGACCGAGCGGCAGGCGTCCTCGCCGACCTCGGCGAGATAGCGCTCGATGAACGTATCGCTGAACGGCCGCATGGTCAGATGCGCGGTGGCCGCGTGATGCCACAGCCGGGCACCGTCGCGCACGACCGCCACCGCGGTAATCAGCTCATGCGTGGTTCCGCGCAGCGCCATAAGATGCGCCCGCGCATGATCCCTGTCGGCGGGCTTGTCGAACCAGACGCCGTTGCACTCGAGCATTTGATCGGCGCCGATGACAAACGCACCGCCGTGGCGGCGCGAGACATGCTGCGCCTTGAGATCCGCCAGCGTCTCGGCGACATGGGTCGCGGGGCTGCCGTCGGCGCGCAGCGCGCGCTTGACCTCTTCCTCGTCGACCGCGGCCGGCACCTGCTCGATGCTCAGCCCGGCCTGACGCAGGACGGCGGCGCGCGCGCGGCTGGCCGAGGCCAGAATCAGCCTCTGTGTTTCCGTCTCAGCCATATTCAGGCGTTGCTTTCACGCGATCGCTCATAATGCTGCAGGATGGAGGCGGCGGTTTCCTCAATCGACCGGCGGGTCACGTCGATGACCGGCCAGCCGTGTTTCGAAAACAAACGCCGGGCGTCGGCAACCTCGGCCCGCACGCGCTCGAGATCGACATAGTCGGTCTCTTCCTCCTGGCTCAGCAGGCGCAGCCGGTTGCGGCGCAGTTGGATCAAGCGTTCGGGCGTTTTCGTCAGGCCGACCACCAGCGGCCCATTGGCGACGGCTTCGCTGAACAATTCGTCCGGCGGCTGGACCTCCGGGACAAGCGGAACGTTGGCGATCTTCAAGCCGCGGTTGGCGATATACATCGAGGTCGGCGTTTTGGATGTACGCGAGACGCCGACCAGGACAATGTCGGCATTGGCCAGGTTCCACAGGCCCTGTCCGTCATCATGATTGAGCGCGAAGGTCATGGCGTCGATTCGCTCGAAATATTCGGCGTCCAGGACGTGCTGGCGGCCCGCTTCACCACGGCTTTCAACACCGAGATAGGAGGCGAGCGCGCCGATCACCGGATCGAGCACGGGGATGCACGGGACGCTGAGTTTGCGGCAGCCGTGCTGTAAGGCACTGCGCAGGGAATCGTTGACGATGGTGAACATGACGACGCCCGGATGATCCGCGACGCTGGCCAGCACCTTGTCGACATGACCGGTCGTCCGCACCAGGGTCCAGTGGTGTTCCTGGGGTTCGACGCCTTCGAATTGCGAGAGACACGCCCGCGCGACGCTATGGATCGTTTCGCCGGTCGCGTCCGAGACGAGGTGAAGATGGAAGCGCTGTTGATCTGTCCCGTTCGCCGCTTGATCCGTTGCCATGATTTCATACAGTCCGGTTGCGGATAGATTCTGGATAACTACACGATTCCGGCGGATCGCCCAATCAACCCCCGCTAGACCGTATTCACTGCACAGATTGTCCCCATAGGGACAATCGATACCCACCGGATCGCATTGCCGGGATAACTCGGATGCGGATCCGCTTGTCCCCCTGTTTCACCCAATACACGACTCGGCAAAGCTACTGGCTTGGCCCTGTCCGGGTTTCCGCTTATACACAAGCCGACAATGAATGCACAGCATGCACGGGATAAGATCGGCAATCCGATAATCCCCGATTCTCACCGCATCACTACAACTATAATCTAATATAGGAATCTATATTAGTAATAGAGATGCAAACCAGGGGGCCCCACCACGTGACATCCCGCCGGCCTGCGCCGTCACCCTTGCTCCGTGCTCTCGCGGGGGAAATCTTGAGGACACCACCGGTCTGGCTGATGCGTCAGGCCGGGCGGTATCTGCCCGAGTACCGGAAGATCCGTGCCGAGGCGGGTGGGTTTCTGGCCCTGTGCTACACGCCGGAGCTGGCCGAGGAGGTTACGCTTCAGCCGGTGCGGCGGTTCGGTGTCGATGCGGCGATCCTATTTTCCGATATTCTGGTGATCCCGCAGGCGCTGGGTCAGGAGGTTCGCTTCGAGGAAGGCGAGGGACCGCGTCTCGCGCCGGTCCGCGATGAGGCAGGCGTATCGGCACTGCGATCCGCCGCCGCTGCCGCTACGAATGATGGCTTCGAGGAGACGCTCGGGCCGGTCTATGAGACGGTGCGCCGCGTCTCGAAGGCGCTTCCCGATGAATGCAGCCTGATCGGCTTCGCGGGCGCACCGTGGACGGTTGCGACCTATATGGTCGAGGGCGGGACCAGCCGCGATTTTCACACGGTCAAACGCTGGGCGCTTACCGATCCGGACGGCTTTGAAAAATTGATCGGCGTGTTGGTCGATGCGACCGCGGCGTATCTCAATCGCCAAATCGATGCGGGCGCGGCGGTGGTCCAATTGTTCGATAGTCACACCGGCGTGTTGCCCGAAGGGGCGTTCGTTCGCTGGTCGATTAGGCCGACCAAACGGATTGTCGAACAGGTGCGGAGCCGCCACCCGGATGTGCCGATCATCGGATTTCCACGCGGCGCCGGCATCAATTACGAACGCTACGTGCGCGAAACCGGCGTGACGGCGGTTGGCCTGGATAGTGCGGTGCCGCTGTCCTGGGCGCGCACGGCGTTGCAGCCGATCCTGCCGGTACAAGGCAATCTCGATCCGGTCCTCCTGCTCCATGGCGGAGCGCCGATGGAGACGGCGGTTCGGGAAATTCTTTCGGTGTTGGGCGGCGGTCCGATGATCTTCAATCTCGGCCATGGAGTGATTAAGGAGACACCGCCGGAGCATGTCGCGGCCTTGATCGAGTGCGTGCGGCGGGGACCCGTATGACCGACCGGCTGGCGGTCGTATTGTTCAACCTCGGCGGTCCCGACGGACCGGAAGCGTTGCGGCCCTTTCTGTTCAACCTGTTTAACGACAAGGCAATTATCGGCGCGCCGCAGCCGATACGCTGGTTACTCGCCCGGTTTATTTCCACGCGCCGCGCACCGGTCGCCCAACAAATATATGCAGAGCTCGGTGGTGGCTCGCCGTTGCTGGCAAACACCGAAACACAGGCCGAGGCCCTCGCGGCGATGCTGGTGGATCGGAATATCGCGGAGGAGGTTCGGTGTTTCATTGCGATGCGCTATTGGCATCCATTGACCGAAGAGACCGTGACGGCGGTGCGGGACTGGGCGCCGGATCGGGTCGTTATGCTACCGCTCTATCCGCAATACTCGACCACCACGACGGGGTCGTCGGTCGGCCGATGGACGCGATGTGCCGAGTCGGCCAGATTGATGGCGCCGACGGCCGGGATCTGCTGCTATCCGGTTCTGGATGGATTTATCGAAGCCGTGGCCGGGGGCGTCCGCGAGGCGCTGGGCGAGATTTCTTCCGGATTGCGTCCGCGCGTGTTGTTCACGGCGCACGGCCTACCGGAAAAGATTATTGCCGCGGGCGATCCCTATCAGGGACAGGTCGAACGGACCGCGGCGGCGGTGGCCGCGCGGGTCGGCGGCGACGGATATGATTGGACCGTTTGCTATCAGAGCCGGGTGGGACCGCTGCAATGGATCGGGCCCGCGACCGACGATGTCATCCGGGAAGCCGGTGTCGATGGCCGGCCGGTTGTCGTCGTGCCGATCGCTTTCGTTTCGGAGCATTCGGAAACCCTGGTTGAGCTGGATATCGAATACCGCGCACTGGCCCGCGAGGCGGGCGTTCCGCAATACGTCCGGGTGGCGACCGTGGGGACCAGCCCGGCGTTTATCGCGGGACTTGCCGACCTGGTAGCTGCAAACGCCGCCGCGCCATCGACCGGCGCCGCTGCGCTCTGCAGCGCCGAGGGGGGGCGGGTCTGTCCGGCGGACCGAAGCGGATGCGGTTTCGCCGCGCCGGGGTGATCGAAAAAGGAGGGACGCATGGAAGAACCGTATCAATGGATCAAGGCGCTTCATTTGATCAGTGTGATCGCCTGGATGGCGGGTCTGCTCTATCTGCCGCGGCTGTTTGTTTATCATTGCGATGCGGAGCGCGGATCGGACAAATCCGAGACCTTCAAGGTCATGGAGCGGCGCCTTCTGCGCGCGATCATGAATCCGGCGATGGTCTTAACCTGGATCTTCGGTTTATTGATGCTCTATATGAGCGAAGCGTGGACCGAAAAATGGATGATGGTGAAGCTTGTCCTGGTCGCGG
>JAOTYV010000037.1 GCA_029861675.1 Alphaproteobacteria bacterium | reverse complement strand
CCTCAGCGGCTTTGCTGCCGGGCTCGTCACTGTCGGGCCAGATAAGAACGCGGCTGTCTTTCAACGGACTCCAATCGGCTTTGCTGACGGCATTGGTTCCGCCCGGCCAGGTAATGCAGGGTTCCTCCGGGAATGGCTTTTGTGCGGCCTCCGCCGTCTTCTCGCCTTCCACAAGATGGACGGAAGCGCCTGACATTCGGGCCAACTGGTCGAGGCCGTATAAAGGACGGGGGGCGGGCAGATGCTTCCACTCCAAGCCCTGTGAGCCGTTCGTCCGCCGCCAATACGTCAGGGGGCGAATTTCTTTTCCGTCGGGCGTATCCCAGCGGCAGACCCACATCAACACGTTGCCGTCAGCGTCTCGGTAAGGCCACCGTTGGGAAGATTTACCAAGCCTATGTACCGGAGCCTTACCCGCATCCATCGGGATAGGCGTTATCGGCTGCCAGCCAGCGTCCGAATTCGGTGCCGCTGGTTGCAGATGGGCCGCGCCATTCGTGCCGTTGTCCAGACTGTTGCCGAGTCCAATCTGTTCTTTTATCCAGCGAACAGCGTCGCCCGTGTCGGTGCACAGAACCTGTTTGGCAAGATCAATCAGGTCGCCGCCGTGGCCTTCGTTGAAGTCTTTCCATATCCCGGCCTTATCCCCGACTAGACAAACATGGAGGGATTCGCCGGGCTCGCCACGAATGCTGCCGCAGCAGCATTCTTTACCGATAAGCTTACCGGCGGGAAGCAGATTGCGGGTGATTGCTTCCGCACGCGCTGCAGCAGCGGCGGCGATTTCCGACACGGTCAAGTCGCGCATTGCCACCCTCCGTCATTGTTCAGTGGCGATCCGCATGTCGGGCAAAACCCCTGTGCGTCTCCGGCATTGGTTCGGCTGCCAATTTGGATACGGCGGAGGAAATCGCTATACTCGGTGGCGGATAGACGTAATTCAGCCTCGTTCCCAATCGCCGCCCCCTGCCAGGGGCGGCTTCTTCTTGTGGTCATGCTGCCGCTCCCCTTTGTCCGACGTGGGTTTGGCGGTCTTGCCAATTCAGGATTTCAGACAGACGCCACGCGACGGCGTTGGGCGAG
The DNA here is from genome assembly GCA_029861675.1 of Alphaproteobacteria bacterium. Next base: position 22,843 of record JAOTYV010000037.1, on the reverse strand, counting down.
ATTTGAATGCGCGCAGGAAAATGACCTCGGCGTTCCAGCCGCCAACGCGTTGTTCGGGATAAGCCGGTGAGCACACGGCACTCCGTTTCCCGAATAAATCGATCTGTTTCCATGCAAATTCTCCGCAATTCAATTCGCAGCGGGACCATCCCGCGCGGTTCATACGGAGAACTTAGAGGTGCAGGAATTTCTCTACACCTGCTGCAAATTAGCTTTTCAGCACCCTAGCTGGGCTTGTGTTTTTCTGCCTTGTAGTCACCGAGCCACTCCAGTTCTTGGTCTGACAGGGGCGGGGTATCGAATTCGATGGGCGGCAAATTCATTAAATCCGGGACTTTCCATAGCTCTCCTTTTGCGGCAAGAGGCTCTGATTTTGCTGGCTTGGCCGGTGGGTAATGGGACTCAGCAAACTCGCGCATCCATTCGCTTACGGCGAGCAATTCGGGTAGGCGTTCATTCATCATCAATGAGTCTTCGTACTCCAAAATTCGCCACGCCGCCCAAAGATGACAAACCGATTTGAAATTTCTCCATGCGGTACGAATGCTGCCCTCGGAGGCCGGAACAGCAATCCCGTCCAGTTGATATTTGTTTAAAGACTTCGCCAGGAGATCAGCAGCTTTTCGCACGGAGGCGTCACTTGGTTGGTGGACGACAAGCTGTTTGATTAGCAGCAGCAATTGGCCAGAGATTGCTCCTGCGTTCAGTGTACGTGCTGATTCCCGTTCGAATTCATTCTTGCTGGGTCCAAAATGTGTTTTGGCGGTTATGTCCAATGGAATCCGGATGCCGTTGTCCAGCAGCGCCCTCTCCGCTGAATACGCGACTAGTTGCTCACGCCGGGTCTCATCTTTTGGATAGAGCATCGTCGCGACAACGCGGGCTGCTGCATCGTCGTAAAGTTGGCCGTCATCGCGAAGTATCCGAAGGACGGTGTCATCTGACATTGAGCTGCACCACCGTATCCTGCTCGGACTGTGATCCCAGTGTGCCAAGAATGCGGTTAGCCCAGGCATCGAGCGCCCGCTTTTTCTCGGGTCCATACTCATACCTGTCATAGACCGCCGTCACAGATCCATCGCTATGGTTGAGGATTTTCGCAACCACCAAGCGAGAGATTCCCAGTTCAGTCATGCTGGAAGCAGCGGTACGTCTAAGATCGTGCGGCCTTACATTCGTCAAGCCGATGCATTCGAGATTGTTACGAACGGCATGGGAGACGGCGCTCGGTGTAACAGGCTTTCCGGTTTTCGGATTTGGGAATAACCAGTCAGATTCACCGGAAAGTTCCCAGGCTTCTTTCAAAATATTCAGAGCGAGATCAGAAAGTGGGACGCGGTGCGCTCGCTTGTTTTTCAGGCGATCACCAGGCAATTCCCAGATAGCCTCATTCAGATTGAATTCGGCTTTTTTGGCCGAAATCACTTCGTCTCGCCGCTGGGCTGTCACCAGCATAAGCTTGAGCGCGATCTGTATCTGCCTAATCATTTTTGCGTCGGACAGGCCGAGCCAGAGGGTCTTGATCTCGTCGGGGCTGAGGACGCGGTCCCGCGCTTGTTCCTTCGTTGGTGCTTTCACCATTGCGCAGGGCGTCGCATCGATTATGTCGCGCTCTATGGCGAAGTTAAACATACGGCGAATGACAGCAAGGGTGCGGTTGGCCTGGATAGGCGATCCGCGATCAACGATCTCATCAATGAGCTTGATTACGTCGCGGCGCTTAATGGCCTTGGCCTTCTTACGGCCCCATTCCGGCTCCACGTCCTTTCTAAGAGCGCGTTCATCCTCGTTGGCGCTTCTCTTGTTCGGGCGCGCGTGCTTGGAAAGATATTCTTCGATCAGATCGCTAACTGTTTCCGCCTGGCGCTCCGCGATCTTCCTGGCTACGTGTGTGGCCGCAGGGTCCTGCCCCTTTTCCTTGGATTGGCGGGCCTGCGCATACAAGACACGCGCGTCTGATAGGGAGAGGCGCGGGTAGGCACCCAACGTCATGCGACGGGGCTTCCCTTCATGGCGGTACATATAAACGAAAGACTTTCGCCCAGCCGGTGATACACGGATACCAAGCCCGGTTTTACCGTCTTCCCACACCTCGTACCGCTGAGGTTTAGCCTTTAGTGCTGAAATTCCTTTATCCGTGAGCCGCATTGCTATTCGCTACCCAGTTTTCATATGGGTAGCAATTTACGTGCAACTGTGTGGTTTGGCAAGAAACAGAGTGAACCAAGAAATTTCCATTTATTGCCTATATTTAAGTTCGTTATTCGGTTTCGACCCGTTGCAGTAAGCTTCACTCAGTAACTGAAACATTTGATTGTGGATCTAGAGGTCGGGGGTTCAAGTCCCCTATGCCACCCCAAAATTTGCGAAAATTCGCGCCGCCTGTGCCGGGTGGCGCGTTTTTCGTTATAGACCTGTGGGGCTTGCGATCGCCGCGCCGGCTCGGCAGGCTGGCGCGGCAATTGGATCGGGCTTGGGGAGCTAAGACATGCGGATTGCGGGTAAAGTAGCGATCGTGACCGGGGCGGGGAGCGGCATCGGTCGGGCGCTGGCGCAGCGGTTTGCGGCGGAGGGCGCGAAAGCGGTGATCGCCGCCGACCGCCAGGAAGCCCCGTTGCAGGACCTCGCGGCCGCCAGTGGCGCCGTCCCCATAGTCCCTGTGGTCTGCGACGCAACCCGGGAAGCCGATATCCAGGAAATGGTGGCGCGGACCGAGGCGGAACTCGGCCCGGTCGATATCTTCTGCTCGAATGCGGGGATTTGCGACCTGGGCGACGTCGCGGTGCCCGACGCGGACTGGCAATTGAACTGGAATATTCACGTAATGGCGCATGTCTACGCCGCGCGGGCGGTGGCGGAGAAGATGGCGGCGCGGGGCGAGGGCTATCTTGTTAACACGGCGTCTGCCGCCGGTCTGCTGTCGCATGTGGATTCGGCGACCTATTCGGTGACCAAGCATGCGGCGGTCGCGCTCGCCGAATGGCTCTCGATTACCTATGGCGGCCGCGGCGTGCATGTCTCGGTTCTGTGTCCGCAGGCGGTGCGGACGCCGATGACCGCCGGCCGGGAAGGGAAGGTCGCCGCCGTCGACGGGATGCTGGAGCCGGATGTGGTCGCCGGCTGCGTGGTCGAGACCATGGACCGCGAAGAATTTCTGATCCTGCCGCATCCCGAGGTGCTGGATTATCTGCGCCGCAAGACAACGGATTACGACCGGTGGCTCGGCGGCATGCGGAAGCTGCGCGCGCGCTATCTGGAGGAGTGAGCGATATGACGTTTACAGACATGACCCGGTTTGCGGTGGTGCTGGTTGCCGCGGCGGTGCTGATGGCGGCGTCGCCCTATGCCGGGCTGGAGAAACGGTCGATCAAGGCGCTGTCGCCGGAGCGGATCGCGGCGCTCGAAGCCGGCGCCGGTGCGGGCTATGCGCTCGCCGCCGAACTGAACGGCTATCCCGGGCCGCGCCATGTGCTCGACTTGGCCGATGCGCTGAAGCTGACGCCGGGGCAACGGGCGAAGACGGAGGCTCTCTTCTCCGAAATGCGGCGTGGCGCCGTGGCGCTCGGCCGGGAGTTGATCCGGCAGGAGGCGGCGTTGGAGGCGCTCTTTCGGGACGGTGGCATCAATGAAACGGCGCTGTCGGTACAGACCGCCGCGATCGGTGCCACCGAAGCCCGATTACGGACGACGCACTTGAAATATCACATTCAGATGGCCGGTGTGCTGAGTGCGGCCCAGCGGATGGCCTACAACGACTTGCGCGGCTATAAGAGTGATAAGCGCGGGCACAGCGGCCACAGCGGCCACGGGCGCTGACCGCGCCCCAAGGCGAAAACACCCTGGCCGTCGTCAGGGCCGCTGGTTCCGCGCGCACGCGGCGGGTAGAGTTTCATTTTGCCGTCGCTCTATGTGAGCCCACGCCGTTTGAGGTCCAAATCCGATGCCCCCGCCGCCGCTTCACGCCATTCGTGTGCTCGATCTGTCGCGCTATGTCGCCGGGCCGGTCTGCGCCATGCAGCTTGCCGATCTCGGCGCCGAAGTGATCAAGATCGAAGACCCGAAGCGGGGCGATGACAGCCGGCACCTGTCCCCGCCCGAGATCGGCGGCGAGGCGTATTACTACCTCAGCTTCAACCGCAACAAACGCAGCCTGGCGATGGATATCCGCACGCCGGAAGGGCAGGCGGTGATGCACGACCTGCTCGCCGTCTCGGACGTCATGGTCGAGAACTTCCGCAGCGACGTGCTGCCGCGCTATCGCCTCGACTACGACTCCATCAAGGGACGCCACCCGAAGCTGATCTATTGCTCGATCTCCGGCTATGGGCGCTCCGGCCCGCTGGCGAACCGGGGCGGTATCGACACCATCCTGCAGGCGGAGTCGGGGTTCATGGCCTATAACGGCGAGGCGGACGGGCGGCCGTTGCGCCATCCCCTGGCGCTGGTCGATTCCGCCACCGGCCTGTACGCGACGCAGAGCATCCTGGGGGCGCTGTATGCGCGGCGCGATACGGGCGAAGGGCAATTCATCGACATGGCGCTGCTCGATTCCAGCTTCGCGATGATGAGCCATATCGCGCAGTACTACCTGACCGGCGGCGAGGACCAGCCGCGCGCCGGTAACCAGCATCCGTCGGTCGCACCGTCGGACATGTTCGAGGCGCCGGGCGGACCGTTCTATCTGGCGGTCACCAATGACCGCCTGTACGAGCGGCTGTGCCGCGACGTGCTGGCGCGGCCGGACCTGCTGGACGATCCGCGTTTTTCGGGCAATCCGGCGCGCGCCGCCAACCGGGAGGCGTTGAGCGCGTTGCTGGGCGAGATCTTCACAACCCGGGAACGGGATGCCTGGCTGGCCGACTTCGACCGCGCGGGTATACCCGCGGGCGCCGTCCGCAAGGTTTCGGAAGCGGCGGAGTCTCCCGAGATTGCCGATCGCAACATGGTCGCCACCGTCGATCACCCGAGTGCGGGAAAGCTGCGGCTGGTGGCGAGCCCGCACAAACTCGCCGGCACCCCGCCGCCCGCGCCGACGCCGCCGCCCTTGCTGGGCGAGCATGACGGGGAAATCTTGCAGGGACTGCTCGGTTACGACGATGCCCGGCTCCAAGTGTTGCGCGAGAGCGGGACGATCCGGTAGGGGGCTTTGCGTTGACACTTACTCGTCGTCATTCCGGAATTCGGTTTGTCCCAAATCTGCGATTTGGACGGCAAACCGAGATATCCGGAATCCAGGTTGCTCAGTGTTGGCATGGTCGGAGCTGGATCCCGGATCGCTGATACTCCTGACCAAATCGAAGATTTGGAAGAGCATCGCGTCCGGGATGACACACAATTGGCGCTGTCTAAGGTGCGAGAGAAAGGTAGTTCGAATACATGGAAATCCGTCCCCTGAACGAGGAGCAGCGCCTGCTGCGCGACACCATTCGCCGCATGGCGGAGGAGCGGGTGCGGCCGCGCGCCGCCGAGATCGACGCCACCGCGGAATATCCGCAGGACATGTTCGACCTTCTACGCGAGATGGGGTTGTTCGCGCTGCCCTTCCCGAAGGAATACGGCGGCGCGGCGAGCATGGTGTCGGCCTGCCTCGCGGTCGAGGAGCTTGCCCGCGTCTGCTACAACACCGCCTATCTGCTGGTGGTGCAGTGGAGCGGCTTCGGCGCGATCCTGGCGTCCGGCGACGACGCCCAGAAGGCGCGGCTGTTGCCCGGGCTGGTCGCCGGCGATCTGCGGGCGGCAATCGCGGTGACCGAGCCGGGTACCGGGTCCGATGTCGCGGGAATTCAGACACGGGCGGAAAAATGCGACGGCGGCTATGCGCTGACCGGCGGCAAGATCTATTGCACCAACGCCCGCCATTCGGATTTCATCATTGTCGCCGCGCGCAGCGGGGGCGAGGCGGGGCACCGGGGCATCGGCGCCTTCATCGTCGAGCGCGGGGCGGTTGGGTTCACCATTGCCCGCGACGAGGTGAAGATGGGCGCGCGCGGCATTCCGTCCTCGGAATTGCGCTTCGACAAGGCCTTCGTGCCGGTGGAAAACCGGCTCGGTCCAGAGGACGGCGGCTTCAAGGCGATCATGGCCGCCTTCAACCGCACCCGCCCGGTGATCGGTGCGCGCGGCACCGGCCTGGCCCTGGGGGCGATGGAACTGGCGGCGGATTACGCCAAGGAACGGATGGCTTTCGGACAGCCGGTCAGCGATTTTCAGGGCGTCCGCTGGATGCTGGCCGACATGGCCATGCGGATCGAGGCGGCGCGGGGGCTGGTCTACCGTGCGGCGTCGGCGGTCGACCGGGGCGTGACCGGCATGGAGCTGGCGCGTCTGTCGGCGATGGCCAAATGCATGGCGACCGACGCCGCGATGCAGGTCGCGACCGACGCGGTGCAGATCTTCGGCGCGGCCGGCGTCTCCAAGGACGTGCCGATCGAGCGCTATATGCGCGACGCCAAGGTGCTGCAGATCGTCGAGGGCACGAACCAGATCCAGCGCAACATCGTCGCCGACGCGTTGCTCGGCCGGGCGGCGCGGCGCTAGTCCCGCAGGCTGGGTATAGGGCGGGCGGGCGAGTGAAACTATACACTGTCGCTATTTCCCCCGCCGGTTCAATAAAATCTGCACCGGTGTTCTTGACATTGCCGACCTTCTTGCCGACCGGGTAATACGTCATATTTTCAGACGGAATCGGTTTCAGCAGCTCAGCATTGGCCCGCATATAACGGCAGGGGAATGGATCGGCGACATTCCGGCAAGCAACCGTTACCGCCGCATATTGTGCATCATTCGCTGTTGCGCGCGGTGGTGCTCGCGCTGCATGGCCGCGCGCCATTCTTTGTGCTTCAGTTTGACGCACTGGTTGTACGGTGCGGTCCCCTGGGTGTGACCCTTCTCGACGCAGGCGCGGCCGTGCGCCGCCCGGATGTCCGCTTCGGTTGCGCAGCCAATCAGCGCCGCGGCGGTCACCGCAATGACCAATAATCGCTTCATTGAGGAATACTCCGACTTAACTGCGAAAACGCGTGGGATCAAGGTCGCGACACCTATTGGCCTTCGCCACCATCGATGAACCAATCGGAATAGTCCCTCCGGATTAAAATCGAGTTAAGTGAAATTGAGCTCGAAAAACGGGGACAGTAAACCGTTTTATCCCACGGCGTTCGCCTCCAATGACATAAATATTCTCGGGTATCTTTGCGCGTTGCCCCGGGCTGGGCAAAGGGCGGAGACGGGGCTAGACTTGCAGGGTCCGAGTGAGGGAGCCGCCCATGCGATACAGCGATGCTGCCGACTATGTGATCGACGATCCCGCGCGGGGCGAGTTTCGCGTCCACCGGGATGTCTTCAGCGATCAGGATCTGTTCGAGGAAGAGCTCAAGAATGTGTTCGAGGGCACCTGGGTGTTCCTCTGCCTGGAATCGCAGATTCCCCAACCGCACGACTTTCACTGTGCCCGGATCGGCCGACGGTCGGTCATCGTTTCGCGGGACGGCGACGGCGCGGTGCACTGCTTCTACAACACCTGCCGGCACCGGGGTGCCACCCTCTGTCATACGGAGCGCGGCAACCGCAGTGTCCATGTCTGCGACTATCATGGCTGGGCGTATGATTCGGGCGGCCGCAATGTCGACATCAAGGATCGGGATTTCGGCTGCTATCGCGATGAATTCGGCGAGGAGAACCACGACCTCGTACCGGTGGCGCGGCTCGACAGTTACCGGGGCTTCATCTTTGCCAGCCTCAATCCGGACGTTCTCTCACTGGAGGAGCACCTCGGCGATGCGCGGACCTGCCTCGACCTGATCGTCGACCAGGGCCCCGACGGCATGGAGCTCGTGCCGGGCCGGACCAATTATACCTATGACGCCAACTGGAAGCTTCAGTTGGACAATGGATCGGACCCCTATCACCTGACCTCGACGCACCGGTCCTTCATGCGCATCGTGCACCGCCGCGCCGAGGGAAAGAGCGCCAACACACAGGTAGAGTCGCCCGATTTCCAGAAGCGGTTCGCCATGCCCGCCGGCATGTTCACCTTCGACCGCGGCCACAGCATGATCTGGGCCGACCATCCGGTGCCGGAGAACAAGCCGCTTTCGGGCACCATGGAACGGGTGCGGGCGCATGCGGGCGAGGTGCGCGCCAAGTGGATGCTACGGACCCGCAATACGACGATCTTTCCGAACCTGCAGTTCAACGACAGCACGTCGCTGGTGCTGCGGACGATCACGCCGTTATCGGTAGACCGCACCGAAATGCAGGTCTACAGCTTCGGGCCGATCGGCGAGCCGCTCGACTTGCGCCGCCGCCGGGTCCGCCAGCACGAGGATTTCTTCAATGTGAGCGGATTGGCGACGCCGGACGATACGCTGTGTTACGCCGATTGCCAGGACGGCTACTACAATCTGTCGGGCGATTGGCTGCAGGGGTTCCAGCGCGGCATGGCGGCGGTGACACACGGCCCGAACGATCCGGCGCGGGAACTGGGCATCGCGCCGGCGACCAGCGTGCTGGGAAAGTACAGCATGCAGAACGAGATGGCCTTCCACGCGGCCTATCGCGAATGGGTGCGGCTGATGACGTTGGGCCGCGCCCGCGACCAGCGCCTCGCCGCCGAGTGAGCGGCAGGCGATGGACCACAGCGCCCTGCTTGCCGCCGGCGTCGACGTGCTGTCGCGCGAGGCGCGGTATATCGACGAACGGCAGTGGGACGACTGGCTCGGTCTCTATCTCGAGGACGCGGAGTTCTGGGCGCCGGCGTGGCGCGACGACGACACGCTGACCGATGACGTCAATCGCGAAATCTCGCTGTTCTATTTCGAATCGCGTGGCGGTTTGGAAGACCGGGTATGGCGTATCCGGTCGGGCCAGGCGCCCGCGCTGACGCCGATGCCGCGCACCGCCCATCACGTGACGAATGCGTTGCTGGAAGATGGCGCGACCGCCGGAGCGATGACGCTGCATTCGGCGTGGTCGTGCCATGTCTACAGCCTGCGCGACAAGTCGCAGCACGTCTTCTTCGGCCGCTACCAACACGATCTGGTTTATGCGGATAGCGACTGGCGGATCAAGCGCAAGAAGATCGTGCTGATGAACGACTACATCCCCGGCATGATCGACGTTTTCTGCGTGTGAGGCCGCGGGTGCAGATTACGCGTGCAAGGTGAAGATATACCACAACCCGCCTAGCGCCGTGGCGCCCAGCGCGATGCGCGGGACCGGCCCTATGGGCCGCATGAAATAGCCGTACATGGAGGCCGATCCGGCAATGCTCGCAAGGATGAGGCAACCGATGGCCGCCCAGCCCGTGGCGCCGATCTTGTCCGGAAAGCCGAGCAGGGCCGGCGTGAACGCCATGGCGAACGGCAGCAGGTAGCCGACGAAGGACAGCCGGATCGAGTGGGCGCAGGCCTCGAGGAACCCGCACCCGGCTATTCGGCTGGCCGCGAGGACCGATAGCGCGACCGGTGGGGTTATCGTCGACAGGATCGCGAAATAAAAGGCGAAGAAGTTGGCGGCGAAAATGTCCACGCCCGCGTCGATCATCAACGGCACGACGGTGACGAACATGACCACATAGGCGACCGGCGTCGGCAGCTCCATGCCGAGCAGGATGGCGACCACGGCGGAAATCAACAGGATCGGGAGGAGTTCGATGCCGACCAGGCCGATCACGCCCTGACTCAGCTTGGTCGCGATATTGGTCGTCAGCGCGACCTGCGCCAGGATCCCGACCAGCGCCAGAATGAGGGCGAGCTGCGAGCCGATTTTGGCCGCTTCGGTCAGGCCTTCCCGCCATTGCGTCAGACTCGGGCGGGTTTGCTTTTGCGCCACGGCGACGACGATCATCGCGATGATCCCGGCGAATGCGGCATAGCCCGGGGAGTAGTAGCCGACCAGCAGCCAGATCACGACCGTCATCGGCAGCACGAAGACGGGCAGCGTCCGCAACACGAGACGGATGCTGACCTCCATCTTGGGTGGCCGGAGCCCGGCGGCGCGCACCAGGAAATAGACGCCGATGCCGGCGCAAACATAAAACAGCAGCGCCGGGATCAGCGCCTTCTTCATGATCTCGACATAAGGGACTTCGAGGAACGACGACATCAGAAAGGCCGCGGAGCCCATGATCGGCGGCATGATCTGTCCGCCGGTCGAGGCGACGGCCTCGATGGCCGCAGCGTGTTCCGGCCTGAATCCGGTCTTCTTCATCGTCGGGATGGTGGCCGATCCGGTGAGCACCACATTGGCGACCGCCGCACCGGTCACGGTGCCGACGAAACCCGAGCCGATCACGGCGGGGAAGGCCGCGCCGCCGCGCACCAGATTGCCGACCGCCTTGCCGATTTCGAAAAACAACGGCAGCACGCCGGTGTAACGAAACAGCGACCCGAATATTACGAACAGGAAGATGACATCCGCCGACACCTTGATGATCGGCCCGAACATGCCCAGCGTGAGGCTCGCGCCCATATAGGACATGATGAAATTCATTTCGTATTCGGGATGCCCGATCGCGCCGGGAATGTGATGTCCCCAAATGAAGTATGCGATCGACGCAATCGTGAAGACCGTGATCACGCCGCCCCAATGGATCCAGCACAGAACCATCACGGCGGAGACGGCGAATCCCGTTACGACCATTGCCGCATCGGTGATAAAGGGCTGCGAGAGTTCGAGCTCTAAGGCGTTGGTGGCGTAATACCCCATCGTGGCCAGGGCGGTGACCAGGCCGTAGGCCGCCAGGATGCCTTTGACTTTACCCTTCCAGGACTCCCACTCGTCGGAGGCATCGGCGATTGCCGCCAGCGACCCGATGACCAGGATGATCGTGAGATGCAGGATGTAGTGGTAAGTCGAATCCCAGATATTCACATGCACCAACAGCATATGATAGGCCACGGCCGCGATGCCGAGGACCGTCATCAGCCACTTTGCCGTACGCCCTATGCCGCCGACCATCGGACTTGAAAGCGCCACTTCAGGCGTGGTCATTGTGCTGCCCCCCGGCTATCGAAACTGCGCAGTGCATGGAAATGTCATGACATCCGGCCCAAGCGGAGTGCGCCCGAACCACTCGGACACACTCGCTTCGGTCCGGCACTTAAAGCGCTACTTCAGGATTTTGGGCTCGATGCCGAAATCCTTGCAGGCCTTGAGCGACGCGGGATGCGGGTCGATGCCCTTCGGCACGATGCACATGCTGGCGCGCCGGTAGAGCTTGCCGCCGCCGAGATATTTGCCGGCCGCCGTATCGATGTCGAGATAGACCTTGGTCAGCTCATAGGCCAGTTCATCCGGAAAGTCCTTGTGCGCCGCCATGAAGACATAGTCGCCCATGCATTGCAGATTTCCCTTCTGTCCCGGAATTTTGCCCTTCGCGATATTGTGCGACACGAAGGGGGCGTTGAAGTCCTTGTTGACCTTGTCGACCGCGGCCTTCGGAATCGGAATGTGGTAATAGGGGCGCCCCGTGGCGGCCAGCTTGCGTAAGGGCCCGGCGGGGAAAACGACCTTCTGGTCGGTGGTAATGGTCGCAAGCCCCACGGCGACGTTCACCTTGCCGTCGAGCAGTGCCGATGTCCCGGCATTGTTGCCGAGATATTCCAGCTTGGCGTTCTTGATGCCCATGCCGTTCTCGATCGCCTTGGTGGTGAATAGCGCCCAATGGGTTTGCGAGCGCCGGCCGAGCCCGACCCGCTGGCCGCCGAAATCCTTGATCGACTTGATGTTCTTGTCGAGCGTGGTGAACCAGATGCAGTTGGAGGAACGCGTGACCATCCAGCGGAAGTTAACGCGGGGGATCGGCTTTGCGAAGAATCCTTTCTGCGCCGTATCGGCCGCCCACAAGGCGCCGGTCGAGGACCAGAAGGTCGTCGTCTTGTAGCGCTTCTTGTTGTTCGCCATTTCCTTCACGTTATAGACGAAACCGGGACTTTCCTGCGCGACCAGGCGCAACCAGGGATGCCGCTTGGCGATCAGTCTTTCGAAGATGACAACCTGTTCGGTGATGCCGGCGCCGAACGGCGCGGTGAGCGAAGGCACGCGAACTTCGTCGCGGGCAAGTGCCGATGCGCTGACGGATAGGACCGTCGTCAAGGCGGCGGCGCCAACGGACAATATCTTATAGCGAGGACCCATGATTTTTACTCTCCCTGTCTAACGAAATTACCGAAGTGGCCATTTAAAATGGTTGGTTGGCGAAAAGTGTCGGATGTTTGAAACCCGATGTCAAAACGCTCGGCAAGGCGAGAAGGGAGCTTGGTTGATGAGGTGCCCCGTACGGACGAAAATCCAGGGTTTGGCCGATCGGCATTGTGTGCGGTTACGGCGTCAAAGGTTTACAATAAGTGCAGCAATCTTGTGAGGAAGACCCATGGCTTTCGAAGTCAAACCTTTGACCGGTGCAATAGGCGCCGAGATCTTCGGTGCGGATGTGAGCGATCCGGCCCAAGACGGCGATTTGCTTGCGGCGTTTGCCGCGCACGGGGTCATTGCCATCCGGGATCAGGACATCACCCTGGACCAGCTGACCGCCTTCGCACGGCGCATTGGCGTCATCAATGTGAACCGGTTTTTTGCGGCCGTGCCGGACTATCCGGAGGTCGCGTTGGTGGTCAAGGAGCCGGATCATAAGACGGTCATTGGCGAGCGATGGCATACGGACCATTCCTATGATCGGGTGCCGGCGATGTGCTCGATATTGCACGCGATTGAAACGCCGGAAATTGGCGGCGATACGGTCTTTGCGTCGATGTACGCTTCCTTCGATGCGCTCTCCGAGGGCCTGAAGGACATGTTGCGGAGCATGAAGGCCTTGCATTCCTCGCAGCATATTTTCGGTCCCGCGCGCAAGGACGCCGAAGTCCGGGATACGGGACGCATCGGCAATGTGGATTTGGCGATACAGGACAATATCCATCCCGTCGTCATCCGCCATCCGCTATCGGGCCGGGAGGCGTTGTATGTCAATCCGGAATTCACGGTGTCGTTCGACGGCTGGAACAAGGAAGAAAGCCAGGCGCTCATTTCCTATCTTGAGCGTCATTGCACGAAGCCGGAGTTCACATGCCGGCTGCGGTGGAGCCCCGGAACGATCGGGATCTGGGATAACCGCGCCACTTGGCACAAGGCGGTCAACGACTATGCCGGGCACCGCCGACAGATGCACCGGATTACGATCGAGGGTGTGGCGCTTACGGAATCCCATATGGCGGCCTGACCGGGCAGGGCGCTTCAATGTTTATTCCGGCCGGCCCGCCATCATCCGCACCGCGGTGTAGGTCAGGACGTTCTTGCCGTCCTGATTGACCACCTTGTTGGTGCTGCTGACGATGCCGCGATTGCCCTTGCTGGTCGGGCGCGCGCCGGTGATCTCAACCTCGCCATGGATGGTATCGCCGACGAATGTCGGGCCGTGCACCTTGACCGCGGTTTCCAGCAGTGCCAATCCGGTGTGCTGCATGGTCGCCTGGACCAGTAGTCCTTCCACAATCGTGTAGGCGAGCATGCCCGGCACGACCCGACCCTGGATCGCGCCCTTGCCATCGTTATAGGTGGCGTCGGTAAACATCATCTCGACCATGCCGGTCGTGTTGATGAAGCCGACCAGATCCGCTTCGGTGATCGTCCGGTTGATCGTGCGGAATTGACGGCCTTCGACCATGTCATTCCAGTAAAAGCCGAGACCGACGGTTTCCATACTCAGTATCTCCTAAACTTTATGACGCGGTCATTCCGGACGGCGCGGAGCGCCGATCCGGGATCCAGAAATCCACGACGCCCCCTGGATTCCCGCTTTCGCGGGAATGACGTCTGAACTAACCCACGCTGCACTCCAACGACTATCAGCGACCCTTCCATTGCGGCGCGCGCTTTTCCGAGAAGGCTTTCGGTCCCTCGATGTAGTCTTCGCTTTCGCGCATTCGCACGATGGCCGGGTACTCCGCGTTCATCGCCTCTTCGACCGAGGCGTGGTTCAAGCCCTGCATCACCGCTTGCAGGCTGGCGCGGATCGACAGCGGCGAACATTGCAGAATTTCGCCCGCCCAGCGCCGGGCGACGTCGACCGATTTACCCGGCGGCGCCACTTCGGTGACGATGCCAAGGCTCTTGGCTTCTTCCGCCAGGACGTGGCGGCCGGTCAGGATCATGCCCATGGCCTGCTTCATCGGAATCATGCGGGGCAGGCGGTGCAGGCCGCCGGCCAGCGCGGCCAGGCCGACGCGCGGTTCCGGCAATGCGAAGCGCGCGTTTTCGGAGGCGATGATGAGGTCGCTGGCCAGAGCGAGTTCGAAGCCGCCGCCCATGGCAACGCCGTTGACCGCGGCAATCAGCGGCTTACTGCGGTTGAACCGTGTGGTGATGCCGCCGAATCCGGTCTCCGGCCGGTCGCGCGTTCCGCCCTCGGCCTGCCAGCGCAGGTCGTTGCCGGCGCTGAAGGCGCGGTCGCCTTCGCCGGTCAGGATGGCGACCCAAAGGTCCGGGTCATTCTCGAATTCGTCGAAGATGGCGGACAGTTCAAAATGCGCCGGTGAATGCAGCGCATTCATGCGCTCCGGCCGGTTGATGGTGACAACGAGAACACGACCTTCGCGCTCGGCAGAACAGAATTCGGGCATGATTTCCCCCTGGGTTGGATTGGCCGGCGGTGTCCGGGCCGGCGCTTGCGTTTCTGATGGGATTATAAAGGGTGAGTCGAGTGCGTCGACAGCGGCCGGTTCAATCTAAAGGCTCGAGTTCGCCCAGGCCGGATCGGGGTCGGCGGGATCGGGTTTCAGGGCCGCCGCCTTGACGCCGGCGATGGCACAGAACTCGTCCTTGTCCGAGGTATCGCCGCTGATACCGACCGCGCCGATCATGCGGCCGCCGCCGTCGCGGATCAGAACACCGCCGGGGACGGGGATGAACCGGCCGTCCGAGGCGTCCGAGAGCGCCCCGATAAAGCTCGGCCTGTCGTTCAACCGGTCGCGCAAGGTTCGGCTGGACTGTCCCATGCCCAGCGCGCCCCAGGCCTTGCCGATGGCGACCTGCGGCCGCAGAATGCCCGAACCGTCCTCGCGTTTGAACGCCAGGAGGTGACCGCCGCCATCGAGCACGGCGACGGTCAGCGGCATCATGTTTTCGGCGCGGCCGGCGGCCAGGGCCGCATCGACAATGATCGTGGCCTGATCGAGGGAAAGAGCGGTCATGGTGCGCATCCTGAATTTCGTGGCGGCGTCCTTGATCTTGAAGGAAGGCGACCCAGGTAAGCAAGATCATGAAAATACGAATTGAATACTGCGGCGTTTGAAACTACGAGCCAAGAGCCCGCCGTGCGCGGGATCTGATCCTGGAGAGCACCGAGGCGGACATCGAGCTGGTGCGGGGCGGTGGCGGAATCTTCGATATTACCGTCGATGGCGCCCTCGTTTTCTCGAAAAAGGCTGTAGGCGCGTTCCCCAGTGACGCCGAGGTGAAAGCGATCGTCGGCGAGTAGTCCGCGACCGGGCTCGGCGCGTTGCGCATCCAATCTCCTGTTGCGGCATCCTCCTAACTTGATAGTCTCCCGCAAATTCGCGCAAAATTGAGAAGAGCGGTCTCAATACAAGCGTGAATTGGGAAGGCGGGCGCGGTGCCGGGGCGAAACAATTCCTTTACCTACATCATCGTCGGCGCGGGATCGGCGGGATGTGTGCTCGCCAACCGGCTCTCGGCGGATCCCAAGAACCGGGTTCTGTTGCTGGAAGCCGGCGGCCGCGACATCAATCCCTGGATTCACATTCCGGTCGGTTATTTCAAGTCCATGCACAATCCGAAGACCGATTGGTGCTACGAGACGGAATCGGATCCAGGATTGAACGATCGCAGTATCCAGTGGCCACGCGGCCGGGTGCTGGGCGGCTCGAGTTCGATTAACGGACTACTTTATATCCGCGGTCAGGCCGAGGATTACGATCACTGGCGGCAACTCGGCAATACAGGATGGTCGTTCGAGGACGTGCTGCCCTATTTCCTTCGGTCGGAGGACCAGCGGCGCGGCGGGGACGCATTCCACGCAACGGGGGGGCCGTTGTCGGTCGAGGATATTCGCATTCGCCGCGAAATTTGCGACGCCTTTATAAAAGGGGCGGTGGAGATCGGCGTTCCCGAGACCGACGACTTCAATGGGGCCGACCAGGAAGGCGCCGGCTATGTGCAGCTTACGGCGCGCAATGGCCGGCGGTGCAGCGCGGCGGTGGCATATCTCCATCCGGTGCGGCGCAAGCGGAAGAATCTGAAAGTGGTTACCCATGCGCTCGCGCAACGGCTGCTGTTTGACGGCAATCGGGCCACCGGTCTTGCGTATACCGTCGATGGTGTCCCGCAGGAAGCGCATGCTTCGGGCGAAGTAATCCTGTCGGCGGGCGCGATCGGCTCGCCGCAGATATTGCAAGTGTCCGGTGTCGGTGCGGGCGCGGATTTGCGCGGCGCCGATATTCCAGTGCGGCACGAGCTTCCCGGCGTCGGCAGGAATCTGCAGGACCATCTCCAGGTCCGGCTGATCTATCGAACGAGGCTGCCGCTCACGCTTAACGATCAGGTGCGCAATCCATTACGAAAGATGATGATGGGGGTCGAGTATCTGGTGCGCCGGACCGGCCCATTGAGCATGGGGGCGAGCCAGATTTGCGTCTTTGCTAAAACGCGTCCCGAACTGGCCACACCGGATATACAGTTCCATATCCAACCGTTGAGCGCGGACAAGCCGGGCGACGGGCTTCATAAATTTTCGGCGTTCACCGTATCGGTCTGTCAGCTCCGCCCGGAAAGCCGTGGCCGGATTGTCCCGAAATCGAGCGACCCGGCAGCGTATCCGGCGATTCATCCAAATTACCTGGCGACGGCGACCGATCAGGAAACCTTGATCGGCGGGATGCGGATGTCGCGTCAAATCGCCGAGACCAAGGCGTTGTCCGGCTACATTGCCGATGAGATGCGGCCGGGACCGTCCCTGCAAACCGACGACGACTTGCTGACCTATGCGCGCGACAACGGCGTCACCATCTATCATCCGGTGGGTACGTGTAAGATGGGCACCGATCCGATGGCGGTCGTGGACGCGCGGTTGCGGGTGCATGGAATCGAACGGTTGCGCGTCGTCGATGCGTCGATCATGCCGACACTGGTGTCGGGCAACACGAATGCGCCGGCAATCATGATCGGTGAGAAGGCATCGGACATGATCCTGCAGGATGCGCACTAGACGCACGCGGTATCACATTTTGACGAAGGCCACTTGCCAGCGGTTGGATTATTCATCCAGCGGTCGACGTTCCCGCTTGCGCTGTCCTTGCTTAATTGTCAGCATGAGACTTAAAGTTTCATTTTAGCATCGAGTCTTCAGTCGATCCTTGCGGGTGCTCTGGAAGATCCGGGTGATCGAGCGGTGTTAATGAAGAGCTGGCGCGAGGTCACGGTCCGCTGTGTGCAAAAAGAAAGTGCGCGTCGAACAATAACCCAGGGAGGCATGTTCCATGCTCAAATTGAAAACGATTATGGCCGGCGTTGCGGCTGCGATTCTGTCGTTGGCGATTGTCGCAACCGCGACACCGTCATACGCCAAAAATATCAAGATTAGAATCCAATCGGTGATTCCGACGAAAGCCGATGAAATCGTCATGCTCAAGGATTTCGGCGACAACGTCTCGGCACTTACCAATGGCACGGTCACGATCGAAGTCCTGACTCAAGGCGCCGTCGTCGGCGCGAAGCAGACGCTTGAAGCCGTCGACAAAGGACTGATCGAAGGTGGATTCGCCTGGACCCATTACTGGTCCGGCTATCACCCGGCGGCAATGCTGTTCGGTTCGCCGGTGGCGGGCGCGGGCGTCGGCATCGATAACATCGCCTGGGTGTCGTGGTTCATGTATGGCGGCGGCCGCAAGCTTTACGACCAGCTCTGGAAAGAGATGGGCATGAACGTGAAGGGACTGATGCTGCAGCCGGTCGGCCCGGAAGCGCTCGGATGGTTCAAGGAGCCGATCAACAGCATGGCGGATATGCGCAAGTACCGTTTCCGCACGCCGCCGGGCATTCCCGGTCAAACCTATAAGGACATCGGCGTCGCGTCCGTCGCCATGATCGGCGGTGAAATCCTGCCGGCGCTGGAAAAAGGCGTAATCGATGCCGCCGAGTGGTGCTGTCCGAAGCCGGACATGGTCATGGGCTTCCACAAGGTCATGAAGCATTACTATCTTCAGGGTCTGCATCAGGTGGTCGTGAATGCCGATCTGTACATCAACGGCGATGTCTGGAAGAGCATGACGCCGCACCAGCAGCGGGCGATGAATGTTGCCGCGGACGCATCCCTGATGCGCTCGATCAGCTATCGCATCTATGAGAACGGTAAGGCGCTCAAGGAACTCACCGAAAAGCACGGCGTGATCCTGCACGACACGCCGGCCGATTATTTCGTCGAGTACATGGCGGCGGCAAAGGCCACGCTCGAGAAGAACTCGAAGAAGAATGCGTTCTTCAAGAAGGTCTGGGACTCGCAGAAAGCCTTCGCGAAGGTCGCGGTTCCGTTCTGGGCCGGTTCGCAGACGTCGAATGCAAAACTCGGCATGGCATACGCCAATTCACTGAAGAAGAAATAGACGGGCGGCCGCAAATAGCCGTTTGATTTGACTCGTTCGTTGTCCGGAAGGAACCTGAACCGCGGGCTCCTTCCGGCGGCGGATATCTGGTGAGCTGCGGCCAGGCGCCTATCGGGGGGAAAAGGCGCTTCACGACGGATGCGGCTCAGTTTGACCCCGGGGGATATTCAGAATGTCCGACACCGGCGAACCGGAAGATCTGGAGATTGCCGACGAGCTCATTGCCGAGAGACGTTCCGGCGATCCGGGTAACCTACCGGACGACATGCCGCCCTGGATGGCGATTGTCATCACCAATGTCGATACATTCAGCTACTGGATAGGTCAGACCGTTTGCTGGCTGACCGTGCCGCTGTTCGGCGCGATGGTCTACGAGGTTACGGCCCGCTATCTCTTCATCGCGCCAACGGTTTGGGCGTTTGACGTCAGCCGCATGCTGTACGGCGCCATGTTCATGCTGGGCGCGGGCTACGCCTTGATGCGCGGTGTGCATATCCGGGCGGACTTCATCTATCGCAATTGGTCGCCGCGGACCCAAGGCATGGTCGATGCATTCCTGTATGTGGTGTTCTATTTCCCGGCGATGATCTTCTTCTTCTGGGTTGCCTCCGAATTCGCCTTTGACACTTGGCGGCGCGGCGAACTCGCCATGCAGACATCCTGGATGCCTCATCTCGGGCCGATCAACACGTCGCTGCCGGTCGGCATCCTCTTCCTCATAATTCAAGGCATCTCGGAACTGCTCAAGAGCTGCTACGCGATCTCCAAGAACCGGTGGCCGATCAAATGAGTAACGAGATCCTCGGCGTCATCCTTCTTGGTTTCATGTTCCTCGGCATTTTTGTCGGCTTCCCGATCGCCTTTACGCTGATTTTTCTCGGGTTGGTGTTCGGCTATATCGGGTTCGGAAAGCTCGTCTTCTTCCTCATGACCCTTCAGTTTTCCTCGGTGATGCTGGAGCAGACGTTGGCCGCGGTGCCGCTGTTCATCTTCATGGGAATCCTCATGGAACAAGCGGGCTTGATGGAGCGATTATTTAGCGCCGTCCAATTGATGCTCTCGCGGGTTCGCGGCTCGCTCTATCTGGCGGTGTTGTTCGTCTCGACCATCTTTGCCGCCGCGACCGGCATTGTCGGTGCTTCCGTCACGATCCTCGGCATCATGGCGGCGAAGTCGATGAAGGTCTCGAAATACGATGTCCGGCTTTCCGCGGGAACCATTACCGCAGGCGGCACACTCGGAATCCTAATCCCGCCGTCGATCATGCTGGTGGTGATGGGGCCGATCCTCGAAGTGCCGGTTACGGATCTGTTCGCCGCCGCCATCATCCCGGGCATTCTGATGGCATTCCTCTATGCCGCCTACGCCTTGGTACGCTGCTGGATGAACCCGGAGCTCGGTCCGGCGCTGCCCGTAGAAATGCGGGCGGGAAGCATGCGGGAAGTATTCATCGAATTCTTCCTCGGCCTGGTACCGCCGGCCGCGCTGGTGTTCTCCGCGCTCGGCAGCATCCTGTTCGGCCTTGCGACGCCGACCGAGGGCGCGGGTTGCGGTGCCGTCGGCGCGTTGGCGCTGACGCTGGCCTATCGGCGGATGACCTGGAAGAAGATGCAGGAAGCGCTCGTCAAGACACTCGAGATCTCCGCTTTGATTCTCATACTCGTGGCCGCCTCGAATTTCTTTGGCGCCGTCTTCTCGCGTCTCGGGACGCCACAAATGATGTCGGAATACATGCTGGCGCTGGATTTGCCGCCGATGGTCATTCTGCTCATGATCATGGCACTAATTTTCGTCTTGGGCTGGCCGCTGGAGTGGGTACCGATCGTCCTCATCGTCGTGCCGATCCTGTTGCCGGTCATTATCAAACTCGGTTTCGACCTCACCTGGTTCGGCATCATCGTTGCGGTCAACCTCCAAACCGCCTGGTTATCGCCACCTGTCGCGTTGTCCGCCTACTTCTTGAAAGGAGTCATCCCAGAGTGGGATTTGAAGGACATCTATCTCGGCATGATGCAGTTCATGGTCATCCAGCTGATCGGATTGGCCTTGATCATTTCGTTCCCGCAGTTGGCGCTTTGGTTGCCGAAATACATCTACGGGAATTAGGCGGTCTCGCGGAGCGGACGTGACCGGCGCAGGGTGTGCTTCCCGATTGCCGAAATGCTTGCCGATGCGGCTGGCCGGTTACGGTTTGAAGGTCGTTTGATTTTGTCAGGAGAGTGACTATGGCGGATGTGGTTGGTTTCATCGGCCTCGGCAATATGGGAATGCCGATGGCCGAGCAGCTTTTGCAAGCGGGTTTTCAGATACGCGCCTTCGACGTGTCGTCGGTCTCGCTCGATCGCGCACGGAAAATGGGCGCCACCATCGCAACGTCGATTGCGGATGCCGCCGATGGCGCATCAATCGTAATCACTATGTTGCCGGCCGGTAAGCATGTGAGGGCGGTTTACTTCGGATCCGGCGGTCTGATCGAAGCGGCGGTGCCGGGTACGCTGTTGATCGATTCATCGACAATCGACGTGGAGACGTCGCGCGCGGTCGGCGATGCCGCGGCCGAAGCCGGTCTGGAAATGATCGACGCCCCGGTCACCGGCGGCGTCATGGCGGCCCGTGTGGGGAAACTCAATTTTCTGATCGGCGGCACCGAAGCGGCATTCGAGCGTGCGCAGCCGGTGTTGTCGGTAATGGGACAGAATCTGCTCTATGCCGGCGCCCAGGGAAGCGGCATTGGCGTCAAGATCTGCAACAATATGGCGCTCGGCATCGCCATGATAGCGGCCGCTGAGTCGCTTATGATGGCGAAGCGGCTTGGAATGGATGTCAAACGCACCCATGAGATCATTTCCAAATCCTCGGGCCAAAGTTGGCCGCTCAGCAATTATTGTCCGTTGCCCGATGTGATTGACGGTGTGCCGGCGAACAACGGATATAAGCCGGGCTTTACGGCGGCGATGATGCAAAAGGACCTGCGCCTTGCACAGGATGCGGCACAGTCGGTCGACGCCTGTACGCCTCTGGGTGCCCATGCATTGGCAATATTTTCGTTATTCTGCTCCAACGGCGATGCGCAAACCGATTACTCCGGGATATCGAAACTGATCGGCGGCGATGCTTGGGATTACCTTTTCAATCCGAACGGTGAGTAAGGTGAATTTTCGGCGGTGTTTGTAGTTCGCCCCACAATCACATCGGCGCCGGCTACCCGGGTGGGCGATTGTCCCTACCTTGGCGGGGCGCTATCAATGACGTATTCGGCAACAGGCGATGACCAATAGGAATACCGATATGACGGGCGGGTTGGCCTTTGACAACAACGGGCACGACAGCGATGACGATAAATCCGGCCGCCGCAAAGGGTCCTCGATGTTGCGGGCGCTTACGCTGCTCGAAACCATTGCCGAGCGGGGCACTCCGGCGACGCCGACGCAATTGAACGAAGCGCTCGCCTTGCCGAAGCCGACTATCCATCGGCTTTGCGCCACGTTGGAGGAATTCGGCTTCCTGCAGAAATCTCTCGACGGCAAGGGATTGACCGTGGGGCCGCGCTTGCGCGCCATGGCGCAGAACGCCTTGTTATCCAGCGAGCAGTTGTTTCTGATACGGGCGGTTCTCGAAAAGGTTTCCGGCAAGGTCGGCGAAACCGCCAATATCACAGTCCCGGACTTCAACCGGATGCGGTATCTGGATCGGGTCGAGACGCAATGGCCGCTCCGTCTGCAGCTTCCTGTCGGAAGTCAGGTACCGTTGCATTGCACCGCGTCGGGAAAGCTCTACCTCAGCGGCCTCGATGCGGCTGTTCGGTACAAGGTTTTGCAAGCGTTGAAGCTCGAGAAACTGACCGTCAATACCATCACCGATGCCGAAGTATTGGAACAGGAATTGGTGCGAATCGCCGAAGCGGGCATCAGTACCGACAATGAGGAATTTATCGAGGGTATGGTCGCGGTCGCGGTGCCGGTACAAAGCTCGAATGGCAAGCTGATCGCCACGCTGGCGATCCATGCACCGATCGTCCGTATGTCGATGGAGCAGGCTCTGAGCTGGGTACCTGAATTGCGCGCCGCGGCGGGCCAACTTTCGGAGATCGTTGCCGTAAACCGGGAGCCGGAGGCGCCTTAGACCATTTCCTGTTTAAATTGACTCACGTGAAATGGTCTATCTCTTTGTTTTATGCAAATACGTCGTCGCGAACCGTTTCGGTTCGCTCGGGATTTGCTCTAGCGCCA
>JAOTYV010000267.1 GCA_029861675.1 Alphaproteobacteria bacterium | reverse complement strand
ATTCGGCACGCCGGAACCGGTCTGTATCTTGGCGGCGGGGTCGATCTGGTCGAGCAGCGACTCAGCCTGGGGCGCGAGCGCGCGTTTGGCGCGGCGCGATTTGCGCTTCCCCGCGCTCCGCCGCTCCCGCAAGGATTGACTGCTGGCAGAATCGTACCTCAGCTCGCTCGCAAGTTGGGAGCCGAGTAGCCCGCCGAACAGCGAGCCCCCGATGCCGCCGGTGCCTTCGAGCTGCGGGTAGAGACCGGTCCGCACCTGCGTGACCGCGAACGGCACGGCGATGAGTATCAGCACCAACAGCGCAACGCTTCGATAGAAGCCAACCAGCTTGTACAGTTTGGTTCGCGGCATGACGCGCAGCAGCGCCGCCGCGCCGAGGACATGCAGCCATGCCCATCCCGGCGCGCCCGGTTCGTGATAGGTCAGCACGAGGGCGGCCAGCGCCAGGGCGCCCCACCGCCAATTCCACATCCGGCCAACCGCAAGCGCGATAATCAAAACCAGGAAAAAATCCAGCATCGACCAGCGCTGTACCCAGGTGGTTGAGACGGTGTCGGGCCCGCTCACACTGAAGACGCGCCAGCCCGGCGGCAGGTTGAGCGTGATGCCGAGGCTCCGCATGTCATGGTCCCAGCCAACCGCGTTCAGGGTCCGGCTGTCCGTATCGATCCGGCTGTCGGCAACCAGATTGAGCTTGCCCTTGCGCACTTCGACGCCGGCGTTGTCGCTGCCATCGACCTTGGTAATGAGTTGACCCGCGCCGTTTGCCGCGACCCGGCCGAGCGCGAAGGGCGGCATCATCTCCAACCGCCAGCCGGCATTCATTCTGCCGCTGATTTGGTCGCGCGCGCTGTAGCCCTTGCCGTCGAAATCGAGCCACAGGGTCCGGGAAAGCCGCAGACTGTCGGGCGCCGGTTCCGGATCGCCGCGGCGCGTGGTCTTGAATGACAACTGCGCACCGGCGGCGACGCCGTAGGCGGGTAGTTTCTGCCAGGATTTCGGTAAACCGGTTTGCTGCGGATCGATGGCGGGTGCGCCGCCGATTTCGACCACCCGCAGCGCCTCGCGCGCCTGAAAGACCCAGACCTCGGTTTTTGGCCACGGACTGGCGGAGGCCGGACGCTTCAGGGTCTCGAGGGGGCCGTCATGGCGTGCGACGAGATCGATGGTCCAGTTGCCCGGACGAACCTGGGCGCGAATCCTGCCGTCCGCCTCCAAACGGGCCGGCAGCGGCGCCTTGAGCGCCAGCGGCACGAATCCCGGCAAAAGGCCCGGACCAATGACCACTTCGCGATGCTGGCCCGACACGTCGAGGCGAATGCGCGTCGTCAATCGCATGGGCATATCGTCGTCGAGATGCCGGAATACCTGGACCGTCAGGCGATCTTCGATGGTCGGCTCATTCGCCGCAGCGGCCCGGCGTTCGCCGAGCCACAACGCGCCGGATTTGTCCAAATCGGGAAAGGCGACACGCTCCCCGCCGACCGCCAGCGACATCAGCCCGAGCTGCTTCGGCAGCCGGAGCGATTGCGGCAGCCGCGGCCAATCGAAGACGCCGTCGATGGTGTGACGGCCGGGTGCAAGGCGAATGCTCGGAACGCCCTTGCGGCCCATGACGAGCGCCGGTTTCTTGTTCACGCGAACGGTTTGCGGCCAATGCTTGGCGTCGCCCGGCAGCGTTACCCAGCCTTCCGTATAGATCGTCCAGCTCTGGCTGAAGGTCCCGCCTTTGCTGCTCAGCGCAAGATCGAGCCGGCCAGGCCACGCGCAGAGGCGCTTCTTGGCGTTGTCATGCGCCGCCGGACAGCGGATCTTCTCATGCCCGTGCAGGACCCAGGGGACCCAGGCGCGGAGCTGGTCCGGCACGACCGGATCGGCGGCGCCCGCCTGCCCGCTCCAGCCGGATAGAAACAAACCCAGGACAAGTACCGCGATCCGCCGCATCAACCTTCCTCTCGGTCATTGCCGGCAGATCAGCATCGCCCGTGCGCATGGTCGCAAAATCGGCACGAGCGAAGCGGTTCGACGCAAGCGCCGGCACCGCCATGGTCCCCTTTTCGGGTTGAGGAAGGATTAACGGGGCGCCATCGATAATTATCTACTAGTAGATAATGATAAGTCGCCCAAAGCCTTATTCCGCTGCCGCCGTGGCGCTCGCCGCGGCGACTTCCGCCGCCTCAGTGAACGCCCGGACATCGGCGAGGTTCTCGAAATCGTCGAGCGTGGCGTACAGCGCCGCGATCCGATCGGACGGCAGCACCAGCGAGGCGCAATTCTCGAACTTGGCCTTAACCTTGTCCAAAGGCAGCGGATCGAGCGAGCCGCGGCCGCGCGCCTGCGCCACCCGTTCGGAGACGACCCGGCCATCCTTCAATTCGGCCCGGATTTCGGCGCCAAGATGATTGTCCGACCCCGCCGGCATGTCGGGATGATGGCCCGCATGCACCTTGGCCATCACCGCCCGCACGTCCTTGTCGAGATAGGCGGTATCGTCGAAATGGGGCAGCACCACCTTGCCATGCATCAGCGCGCGCGAGACGCAGTACTGCACGCTGAACTTGGCGTCGAGCGGGCTTTGCGGGTCCGGCCGGTTGGTATGCTGCAGGCGGCGCGGATGGGTCAGGGACTCGATCTTCACCACCATTTCCGGGGTCAGGCCTTCGCGTTCGACCAGGTTGAGCATCGCATCAACGGGCGGATGGGTGCTGCCGCAGCACGGGTATTGTTTCACCGCGATCGCCGGCTCGACGATTTTCAGCGGATCGCACCAATTCGCGAAGATCTTCTCCGGATGATAGTTACCCGCGCCGTTGAAGACCTCGAAGAAGCCTTGCTTGTGGTCGAACGCTTCGGGGCTCGCGGTGAAGCCTTCCTGCGCCATGCGGGCAGCGAACAACCCATGCCGCGAGGCATGGCCCACATGCAGCGGCTTGACCATGGTGCCGAAATTGGATTTGACGCCGGACGCCAGCGACACCGCGATCGACATCGCCGTCGCCGTATGCTCCTCGCTGAGACCGAGCAACTTCGCGCAGGCGGCGGTCGCGCCGAAAACGCCCATTGTCGCGGTCGGGTGCCAACCCTTCTCGTAATGGTGAAAATGCACGCCCTGGGCGATGCAGCATTCCACCTCGAAGCCCAGCACATAGGCGGTGATCAGATCGCGCCCGCTGATCCCCTTGCTCTCGGCCACCGCGATTGCCGCGGGCAGGATCGGCGCCGACGGATGGCCGCCGATGGTGTTGTTGCAATCGTCGAAATCCTGCGCGTGACTGGCGGTTCCGTTGATGATCGCGGCATTCAAGGCGGTGGTCCGGCGGTTGGTGCCGAAAATCAGGCAGTCGCCATCCTGTTCGGCGGCATCGACCACCACGGCGGCAATCTTGCCGCTTGGCTCGGTCGATCCCGCGAGCGTCACCCCGGCGTAGTCGATCAGCCCGATCCGGGCCCAATGCAGCGCCTCCTCCGTGACATCGTCATGCGAGAACGCCCCGATCCGCGTCGCCAATTCCGCCGATAAACCCATATCCACGCCACTCCTGTGCTCGCGCCAATTCGCTCTTGGTGGCATATTACAGCATTCGCTCCCCGCGATGAAGGAGACCACGTCATTTTCAGAAGCGCCGTCCTCGCAGCAAGCGCCATCCTGGCCCTTTTAGGCCAGATTCAGCGCACGGTGCTGGCGGCGCCACCACCGCCGGCGCAATTGTCGGGGCTCGATGCCTATGTCGCCCAGGCGATGCAGGACTGGCAAACGCCCGGCCTCGCCATCGCCGTCGTCAAGGATGGCCGGATCGTGTTCGCCAAGGGCTATGGCGTCCGGCGCCTCGGCGGCAGTGCGCCGGTCGGCCCGGACACCGTCTTCGCCGCCGCGTCGATCACCAAAGGGTTCACCGCCGCGGCGATCGCCATGCTGGTCGCCGACGACAAATTGCGCTGGGACGACCGGGTGATAGACCATCTGCCCGGCTTCCGGTTGCAGGATCCCTATGTCACGCGCGAGATCCGCATCCGCGACCTGCTGTCCCACCGGAGCGGCGTCGCCCGCGGCGAAATGCTCTGGTACTACTCCGGCCTCAGCCGGCGCGAGGTCATGCAACGGCTGCGGCACCTCAAACAAACAGCTGGTTTTCGCAACAAGTTCGGCTACCAGAACCTGATGTTCGTGGCCGCCGGCGACGTCGTCGCCGCCGCCTCGGGACAGTCCTGGGAGGCGTTCATCCGTCAGCGGATCTTCAAGCCGCTCGGTATGACCGCAAGCAGCACCAGCGTGCACGGCCTGGGCAGCGACATCGCCACGCCGCATGCTCGAATTGACGACCGGTACCAGCCGATCGAATGGCTCAATGCCGACAATATCGGCCCCGCTGGTTCGATCAACGCCAGCGTCCGCGACCTGGCGCAATGGATGCGCCTGCAGCTCGGCAATGGCCGGATCGCCGGACGGCGCGTGCTGACGCCCGGCCTCATCGCGGAAATGCGCACGCCGCACACACCGATCAAGCTGGCGGCGCGACAGCGCGATCTCACTCCGCAGACCAATTTTCGCGCCTATGGCCTCGGCTGGTTTTTGGAAGATTACCGCGGCCAGCTTTTGGCCTATCACGGCGGCCGGCTCGACGGTATGTCGTCGCATCTGGCATTGGCGCCCAATGCCAAGCTCGGCGTCGTCGTGTTGTCCAATCGCGGCCGCTCATCCCTGCCGCGCGCGCTCGCCTACCGGGTAATCGACGCCTTTCTCGCTGCGCCCACGCGCGACTGGAGCGCGGTTTACCGCACCCTATCCAACAACAAACAGCATACCCGCGACGCCGCACGCGACCGGGTCCAGCGCACGCGCATGGCGGATACCCGTCCCTCGCAGCCGCTCGGTTATTTTGCCGGCCGCTATTCGCACCCGGTCTTTGGCGACCTCACCATCCTCCGCAGCAATTCCGGATTGATCCTGTCACGCAACGAAACGTCGGTCGCCGACCTGGAACACTGGCACTACGATACGTTCAAGGCCCGGTTCCGCAGTCCCGCCTTGCGGGCTCGGGACATAACCTTCCGGCTCGACGCGGACGGCGTAGTCGACTCGCTCGAGGTGCGCCATACGGGACGGTTCCTTGCCATCGGTGCGCCAATTCCACCGGCGCGGCGCCCGGCCGGTACGAACGGTGCGGGAAAAGCCGGCTGGGGTGGATTGACCGGTGTCTGGACCGGCGATTGGGACGGGGTGCAGCCGCACGCCCTGGTGATCGAAAAGGCCGAAGAAGGCCGGATTAGCACTCTCTATTCCTGGGGTCTGGCCCCGCCCTGGGGGATTCGCCGGCGGGGCTGGAAAGTGCTGGAAGGCACGGTGAGCGACAATATCCTGACGCTGCGCCTAAGTCCGCAGGTTCACGTGACCTACCGGGCTGACGGCAATGGGGGATTGGAAGCCCGGTATATCGACGGCAACCGGATACGGCAGGCAACGCTACGGCGCACGTCCGAGCAAAGATAGGCATTACCGGTCAAAACAGTACGGCAACGCCACACGCATTACGCGCAAATTGCGCAGCGGATCATGCCATTGAATCCCCGGAAATTGGCCATTCAACCGACAAGCATCGGTACGGCATTCCTTAGACCTTGTTTAACTTTTTATACCCATAGTTAAGGCAACGCTCATTTCAGCAACACCATATTTCAATGCATTTAAGGCTGAAACACCTGCTCGCGGTCATTTTCACCGTCGTCGCAATCGTGCCCGTACTCATCATGGCGCTTTGGGTCGAACGCACCGCGCTTGAAAAGGAAATGGCGGCGGTCCACGAAAAGCATCTACTGCTCGCCAAGAACATGACGGCGGCACTGGACCGGTATTCGCGCGACGTTGCGGCGGTCTTTCGTTACTTCGCCAAATCCGATGAACCGGACAAGCTCATGTCCGAGAATGCCACGGAGCTGGCTCGATCCATCGGATTCAAATCCATTCAGATCGTCGACGGTACGGGCCGGCTCATTCTACGGCTGACGGCGATCGAGGATGGCCAGGTTCACTTGGATCCGAAGACGATCCGCCCCCTCCTGCCGAAGGCGGACGAAGAACTGAAGTTTAGCAACGTCCTCCCTGACGCCGCCGGCCATCCGACGATCTTGCTGTATCAACGGCTCGCAACCGACCGAGTTGCCGTGGCGGCGCTCAGCACCGACTATTTCGTGACACTGCAAACGGCCATTACCTTTGGCCGCAAGGGCCATGCGGCGATCGTCGACCGTACCGGTACGATCATCGCGCACCCGAAAGCCGACTGGCAGCGCGCCATGAAGAACATCGCCAAGGTCGCGCCGGTGCAAAAGATGATGGCGGGGCAAAGCGGCGTCACCCAGTTTTATTCGCCGGCGGTCAAGAAACAGATGATTTCCGGCTTTACCACCGTCGCCCGCACCGGCTGGGGGGTGATGGTGCCGCAACCGCTCCACGAACTCGTCGAGAAGGCGCGCGGCGCACAGCAACTGGCGCTCGCCATTGCGTTTCTGGGCGTCGTCGCCGCCGCCTTCATCAGTTGGATGCTGGCCAACGCCTTGATCCGACCCATC